>DXIO01000107.1 GCA_019112875.1 Candidatus Aquabacterium excrementipullorum | reverse complement strand
CGCTGTACGAAGATATTTCCTCGTCTGATTTCGGTCGCTTGGCTGAATTTATGGTCAGCCATGTCGGTATCGTTCAAATAGTGGACCTTTTGGTTGGTAGCAAGGGAGACGAACGGGCTTTGGGCGAGCTGCTGTGGAGCAATAAGGTCTCGGAAAAAGCGCAGCGCGTCAGATCCTATCTGACCATTGAAGCTCTGACCAAGTACGACGCTGCGCTTGCAATGGACATGCACTCAGTGGTTGAGGCGCAGTCCGAGGCCATCGCCAAGGAGCTGGAGAGAGTTGGAGCAGACCTTGAGTCCCATGAGCCCAAGACGCGAGTCAAAGCATTCAGGTCGCTCGGGTCGCTGGAGGCCAACTTCTTCGCAGGCATGAGCGAGGCCATCGACAAGCAGCGCAAGAGGTGAACCGGCCGTGGGTCGCGTACGAAGGTCGTTGCTGACGTTCGAGCGCCCCGCGGTCTCAAGATCCAGTGGCTGCTTGATGCCGATCAGCGTGAGTTCGACCGGCGACGCTAACAGGCCGCAATCGCTGCACAGCGGTCCTACGGTTCGGCGCCTGAATAGCTGCTATGAATCGCTACCGTCATTGCTGCCCCCTCTCCGCCCACCACCAGCGGGCGAACCAGGGATGTGGGGGTGGCCGGCCGGGCGCCTTGTTGGCGCCGAGCAGCGCAGCGGCGAGGTGGGCATGCGCGCAGCGCATGCTTCGTCCATCTGACTTGCAGACCATGTTTGAACGGAGCGCCCGCAGGGCGCGCAGTGAGTTGGGCTGCACCACCTCGCCGTGAGCAGCGCAGGGCAGTCACGCCGCAGGCGTGACCGACAACAAAGAAGCCCGGCCGGCCACCCCCACATCCCGCGCCCCGCGCTGCCCCGACAAAGCGCCAAACCCCAAGCAGGCAAAGAACCAAGAAAAAAGCCGCTGTCAAAACAGCGGCCTTTCCATCAGCAAGAAGCTACAGAACAGCGATCAAGCCGCCTTCTTCTGCTCATCCCGCAGCTCGCGGCGCAGGATCTTGCCCACGTTGGTCTTGGGCAGATCGTCGCGGAACTCGATGTACTTCGGGCACTTGTAGCCCGTCAGCTGTTCCTTGCAGAAGCGCGCCAGGTCTTCCTCGGCCAGCGTCGGGTCCTTCTTGACCACGTACAGCTTCACCGCCTCGCCCGACTTCGCATCCGGCACGCCCACGGCCGCGCACTCCACCACGCCCGGGTGCATGTTCACCACCTGCTCCACCTCGTTCGGGTACACGTTGAAGCCCGACACCAGGATCATGTCCTTCTTGCGGTCCACGATCTTGCACAGGCCGGTCGCGTCCATCACGCCCACGTCGCCGGTGCGGAAGTAGCCGTCGGCCGTCATCACCTTGGCGGTTTCGTCCGGGCGGTTCCAGTACCCCGCCATCACCTGCGGGCCGCGGATCGCGATCTCACCCGCCTCGCCGATGGGCAGCTCATTGCCGGCATCGTCCAGGATGGCCAGTTCGGTCGACGGCACCGGCAGGCCGATCGCACCGTTGAACGCCGCGTTGTCCAGGCGGTTGATGGTCGCCACGGGCGCCGTCTCGGACAGGCCGTAACCTTCAACGATGGCGCAGCCCGTCACCTGCTTCCACTTGTCGGCCGTGGCTTGCTGCACGGCCATGCCGCCGCCGTTGCACACGCGCAGCGCGGAGAAGTCCAGCTTGTTGAAATCAGGGTGGTTGACCAGGCCGTTGTACAGCGTGTTCACCGCTGGGAACTGGTTCACCTTGAAGCCTTGCAGCGTCTTGATGAAGCCCGGGATGTCACGCGGGTTGGCGATCAGGATGTTGAGGCTGCCCATGCGCGCGCCCACCATGTAGCAGGCCGTCAGCGCGAAAATGTGGTACAGCGGCAGGGCGCACACGCCCACCAGCTGCTCGTTGCCGTTCTTGTCCAGCTCGGGCTTGAACCAGGCTTCGACCTGCAGGATGTTGGCCACCACGTTGCGGTGCAGCAGCGTCGCGCCCTTGGACACACCGGTCGTACCGCCCGTGTACTGCAGGAAGGCCACGTCGTCCGACTTGATCGTCGGGCGCGTGAACTTGGTGCTCGCGCCCTGCGACATCATGTCGTTGAAGCGGATCACCTGGCGGCCGTTGCTGTTGGGCAGCGTGAACTCGGGCACCATCTTCTTGACGTGGCGAACGACGAAGTTCACCAGCTTGCCCTTGGCCCACGGCAGCATGTCGCCCATCGAGGCCAGCACCACGTGCTTGACCGGCGTGCGCTCGATCACCTCTTGCAGGGTGACGGCGAAGTTCTCCAGGATGACGATGGCCTCGGCGCCCGAATCCTTCAGCTGGTGCTCCAGCTCGCGCGGCGTGTACAGCGGGTTCACGTTGACCACCACGTAGCCGGCGCGCAGCACCGCCGCGATCGCGACCATGTACTGGGGCACGTTGGGCATCATCAGCGCCACGCGAGCGCCCTGCTTCAAGCCCTTGGACTGCAGCCAGCCGGCCATCACCTTCGAGGCTTCATCGAACTGCTCGAAAGTCCAGCGCGCGCCCATGAAAGCAGCCGAATCGCGCCGCGCGAACTTCTTGAACGACTCGTCCAGCAAGTCAGCCAGGGAGTTGTAGATGCTGGGGTCGATCTCCGCGGGCACGCCGGGTTGATAGTGGCTCAGCCAGGGCTTCGCACTTGCCATGCTTGTCATCCTCAAATCTCAGTTGGAACGAAAAAAAGCGCCCAGCAGGGCGGCGCAGAACAATTACAGGGATTCTGCAACAGTTCCATACACCCGGATCGCCATTCAGACGCGGGGCCACCTGGGGTCTTCCCGTACTTTAGGACAATCTGGAATCAAATGTTTCCCTTTATGATCCCTCGCTTGCGTGGAGTCCCCCAAATACGTCACGGCCCGACATGAGCAATGCCCAGTCCTCCCCCGCGTCGCCCAAGCGGCGCTGGTTCCTCAAGACAGCCCTGGCCGTGGTGGCCGTCGGTGCCGCCGTCGGTGGCGGCATCTGGTTCCGCCGCGGTTTCGACGGCACCACCCTCACGCCGGCGGGCCGCGACGTGTTCAAGGGCGTGGCCCGTGGCGTGCTCGGCCCCATGCTGCCGGCCGCCGGCACGCCCGAGCGCGACGCCATCCTGACGCGCTACCTGGAGAACCTCGAGCACCTGATCAACACGCTGCCCAAATCCAAGCGTGATCAGATCAGCCTGCTGGCCGGCCTGCTGGCCAACGCTCCCACCCGCTGGATGACCTCCGGCATGTGGACCTCCTGGGCCGATGCGTCAGATGAACAGGTGATTCAGGCGCTGAACCACTTGCAGGCGTCAAGCTCCATGGTGCCCAACATCTCCTACGCGGCCGCGCGCGCCCTGACGTGCATGGCCTACTTCACCATCCCCGATTACTGGTCTCGTGTGGGCTACCCCGGCCCTGTGGCGATATGAGCAAACTGCCCGATGTATTCCGCGACGGCCTGCAACAGCACGGCTGGAAGATCTTCAACGGTGAGCAAGGCCTGCCCGACAAGCTGAGCTGCGACGTCGTCATCGTCGGCACCGGTGCCGGCGCCGGCATCACCGCCGAGGTGCTCACGCGCGCCGGCCTGGATGTCATCCTGATCGAAGAAGGCCCGCTGAAAACCAGCAGCGACTTCAACCAGAAGGAAACCGAGGCCTACACCAGCCTCTACCAAGAGAGCGCCGCGCGCGCCAACATCGACAACAGCGTCACCATCCTGCAGGGCCGCTGCGTGGGCGGCACCACCGTCGTCAACTGGACCAGCTCCTTCCGCACGCCGCCCGACACCCTCAAGCACTGGCAGGACCACTTCGGCCTGAAGGACTACACCGTCGAGTCCATGGCCCCATGGTTCCAGCAGGCCGAGACGCGCCTGGGCGTGGCCCCCTGGGAAGTGCCGCCCAACCCCAACAACGAGCTGCTGCGCACGGGTTCGACCAAGCTGAACCTGCCCTCGCACGTGATCCCGCGCAATGTGCGTGGCTGCTGGAACCTGGGCTCGTGCGGCATGGGCTGCCCGACCAACGCCAAGCAGTCGATGCTGATCACCACCATCCCGACCGCGCTCACGGCCGGCGCCCGCCTGTACTACCAGACCCGCGCCGAAGCCTTCAGCATCAAGGACGGCAAGGTCCAGCACCTGAGTTGCGTCGGCATCCGCCAGAACGGCGACAAGGTGTCGGACAAGGTCCTGCACATCACGGCCAAGCACTACGTGGTGTCGGGCGGCGCGATCAACTCGCCGGCGCTGCTCAAGCGCTCGGATGTGCCCGATCCGCATGGCCTGGTCGGCAAGCGCACCTTCCTGCACCCGGTGTCCTTCTCGTCGGCCGTGTACGCCGACAAGATCGAGGGCTGGACGGGCGCCCCGCAGTCCATCTACTCCGACCACTTCCTGCACACCGGCCCCGTCGATGGCCCCATCGGCTACAAGATCGAAGCCGCGCCCATCCACCCGGGCCTGGTCTCGGTGCTGCTGGGCGGCATCGCCGGTGATCTGTCGGAGCGCTTCAAGAACTACCCGCACACGCAGATGCTGCTCTCGCTGATGCGCGACGGCTTCCACCCGGAATCCGAAGGCGGCAGCGTGTTCCTGAACGTCGACGGCTCACCGCTGCTGAACTACGCGCTCACGCCCTACGTGCTCGATGGCTTCCGCCGCTCCTACCTCAGCATGGCCGAGATCCAGTTCGCGGCCGGCGCGCAGAAGGTGCTGCCCTACCACCAGCACGGCAAGTACTACACCAGCTGGGCCGAGGCCAAGAAGGCCATCGCCGAGTTCGACATGCGCCCCTTCCTGACGGGTGCCGGCAGCGCCCACGTGATGGGCGGCTGCGGCATGGCGGGTGATGAGCAGCGCGGCGTGGTGCAGCCCGATGGCGTTCACTGGCACGTGTCCAACCTGTCGGTGCACGACGGCTCGCTCTTCCCGACCAGCGTGGGCGCCAACCCCCAGCTGTCGATCTACGGCACCACCAACCGTCTGGCCACTCAGCTGGCCAAGCGGCTGTCCGGGAAGGACGTGGCGCTGGTCTGAACGGCCATCGGCTGAACCCCCACCAGGGGTTCGCCGAGCATCGCATCCGCCGGGATCGGGTCATTGTGCGGCGCACGCCGCGCACTGCCCGAGCCCAGCCGGTAGGCCACCCAGCCCACGCAGGCCGCCAGCGCCAGATGGCGCAGCGAGTGGCCGCTCAGTACATGGCCCGTCCAATCGAAGAAGGGCCGGTCGGCCCAATCCACCGTCTGCGCCACAACGAAGCTCAGTTGCGAGCGCATCCAGTCCTGGCGTGACAGCAGGTGGCCGTGCAGCGTCCAGGCGCCCGTGGCCACCAGCGCGATGGGGCACAACTCCAGCCAGATCAGCGGGCGCAGATCGCCCACGCCCCACACGTGCAGGCTGTACAGCCACCAGATGCCGCCCAGCAAGGTGGCGATCAGTGCGGTGGCGATGGCCGGCCCATACCCGAATCGCCGGTCGATCCGCTCGGCCAGGAAGGCCGTGGCGAACAGCGAGCAGGCCGCCGAGCGCGGCACCTGGTCCCAGATGAAAGACACATCGCTGGGCTTCCAGTGGTAGACCATGCCGCCCACCGTGGCCAGCATCTGGCAGCAGAAGAACCAGCCCCAAACCCAGCGCAGCGGCTCGCTGGCCGGCAGGCGGCTGACGCGCCACAGGCCCCACAGCCCGATGGGCAGCAGCGGCAAGTGCGTCCACACATTGGCCCCGAAAGGCGTGCCCCACAGCAAGCGCTGGTCGGCGAACTGGTGCATGTGCGGCACCATGCTCACCGGTCCCCAGGCCACCAGGCCGGCCGCACCGGCCAGCGCCATGGCGAAGACCAGCGCCACGGTCGAACGCCGTGACAGCATGGACGAAGCGGCTGGGTCGTTGGTGGATTGGCTGGACATTGAAGACTGCCCCGCATCGAACGCGGGCGGCGCGATCCTCCCGCACAGACGGGAAGCGTTCAATGCTAACCCCCTAGAAACAAAGCAACAAGTTCACTTACACACCGGCGTTCTGACGCGACATCAATAAAAAACCCCGCCGAAGGGCGGGGTTCTTGAGGGCCCCACGTGGGAGCCGGCGTCCGGAAAACCAGGCGCGAATTACTTGGCGCGGGTGCCGACCACTTCGATCTCGACGCGGCGGTTCTTGGCGCGGCCGTCGGCGGACTTGTTGTCAGCCACGGGTTGCAGTTCGCCCTTGCCTTCGGTGTACACGCGGTTGGCTTCGATGCCCTTGCCGGTCAGGTAGGCCTTGACGGCTTCGGAGCGACGCACCGACAGCTTCTGGTTGTAAGCCTCGGTGCCAACGGAGTCGGTGTGACCCACGGCGATGATGACTTCCAGGTTCAGGTCCTTGACCTTGTCGGCCAGGTCGTCCAGCTTGGCCTTGCCTTCAGGCTTCAGCACCGACTTGTCGAAGTCGAAGAAGGCGTCAGCAGCGAAGCTCACCTTCTCGGTTTGCGGAGCGGGAGGCACCACGACCGGGGCAGGAGCAGCAGGCGCGGGGGCCGGAGCCGGGGCAGCAGCCGGGGCGGGCGCGGCCGGGGCGGGCACGCCGTCGCAACCTTGCACGCCGGTGGCCGGGGTCCAGAAGGCATCACGCCAGCAGAGTTCGTTGGTGCCGTTCTTCCACACGGTGCCGTCGGTACCACGCCAGTTGTCGATGGCCTGGGCCTGGGCCGCGCCAGCGGACAGGGCAGCAACGGCAAACAGGGCGGCAATGTTGTTCAGTTTTTTCATGTGAATCCTTACGTTGGTCGTTAACGGCAGCCTGTTGTGTGCTGCACGGGTCCCTCTTGCTGGGGTACATCAGGGGTATACCCTAGCGAATAACGCACAACCCATTCTGCCATAGGCGGCCATGGGCTCAAGTCAAGCCCCGTTTACAGATCCTTTCGGGCCTGACTTGTTGCTGCGTCGCGACATGTGAGGGGCTTCCCTGTCTGGAAAAGCCTGCGGAAAGCGCCCTGCGCGCGCGATCTACAATCGGGGGTTGCCCAGCGCATCCCACCATCACGCATGACGCAATTCGCCAAGGAAACCCTGCCCATCAGCCTCGAAGAGGAGATGCGGCGTTCGTACCTCGATTACGCGATGAGCGTGATCGTCGGCCGGGCCCTGCCCGATGCCCGCGACGGCCTGAAGCCCGTCCATCGCCGCGTGCTGTACGCGATGAACGAGATGGGCAACACCTACAACGCCAAGTACCGCAAGAGTGCGCAGGCCGTGGGTGAGACGATGGGTAAGTACCACCCACACGGCGACTCGGCCATCTACGACACCATCGTCCGCATGGCGCAGCCCTTCAGCCTGCGCCACATGCTGATCGATGGCCAGGGCAACTTCGGCTCGATCGACGGCGACAACGCCGCCGCCATGCGGTACACCGAAATCCGCCTGGACAAGATCGCGCACGAGCTGCTGGCCGACATCGACAAGGACACGGTCGACTTCGGGCCCAACTACGACGGCAGCCACAAAGAGCCCCACGTGCTGCCCACGCGGCTGCCCAACCTGCTGGTCAACGGCTCGGCCGGCATCGCGGTGGGCATGGCCACCAACATCCCGCCGCACAACCTCAACGAGGTGGTGGACGCCTGCCTGCACGCGTTGAAGAACCCTGATTGCAGCGTCGACGAGCTGATGGAGATCATCCCGGCGCCCGACTTCCCCACCGCCGGCATCATCTATGGCCTCTCCGGCGTGCGCGAGGGTTACCGCACCGGCCGCGGCCGCGTGGTCATGCGCGCCCGCGTGCACTTCGAAGACATCGGCAAGGGCGACCGCCAGGCGATCATCGTCGACGAGATCCCCTACCAGGTGAACAAGAAGAACCTGCTCGAGCGCATCGCCGAGCTGGTCAACGAGAAGAAGATCGAAGGCATCAGCCACATCCAGGACGAATCCGACAAGTCCGGCATGCGGGTGGTGATCGAGCTCAAGCGCGGCGAAGTGCCCGAGGTGGTGCTCAACAACCTGTACAAGCAGACGCAGCTGCAGGATACGTTCGGCATCAACATGGTGGCGCTGATCGACGGTCAGCCCAAGCTGTGCAACCTGAAGGACCTGGTCACAGTCTTCCTGGAGCACCGCCGCGAAGTGGTCACGCGCCGCACGGTGTTCGAGCTGCGCAAGGCGCGCGAGCGCGGCCACGTGCTGGAAGGCCTGGCCGTGGCGCTGGCCAACATCGACGAGTTCATCGAGACCATCAAGACCTCGCCCACGCCGCCCGTGGCCAAGACGGCCCTGATGAGCAAGAGCTGGGATTCGTCGATGGTGCGCGAGATGCTGGCACGCGTCGACGGCGACCCGCAGCAGTACCGCCCCGAGAGCCTGCCACTGAACTTCGGCCTGCAGGCCGACGGCCTGTACCGCCTGTCGGATGCACAAGCCAGCGAGATCCTGCAGATGCGCCTGCAACGCCTGACCGGGCTGGAGCAGGACAAGATCATCGGCGAGTACCGCGATGTGATGGCCGAGATCGCCGATCTGCTGGACATCCTGGCCAAGCCCGAGCGCGTCTCCACCATCATCGCCGAAGAGCTCGCCGCCATCCGCCAGGAGTTCGGCCAGACCAAGCTGGGCGCGCGCCGTTCGACCATCGAGCACAACGCGCAAGAGCTGGGCACCGAAGACCTGATCACGCCCACCGACATGGTGGTCACGATCAGCCACACGGGCTACATCAAGAGCCAGCCGCTGTCCGAATACCGTGCGCAGAAGCGCGGCGGTCGCGGCAAGCAGGCCACGGCGACGAAGGAAGACGACTGGATCGACCAGCTCTTCATCGCCAACACGCACGACTACATCCTGTGCTTCAGCAACCGGGGCCGCGTCTACTGGATCAAGGTCTGGGAAGTGCCGCAGGGCTCGCGCAACTCGCGCGGCAAGCCCATGGTCAACATGTTCCCGCTGGAGAAGGAAGAGAAGATCAACGTGGTGCTGCCACTCACCGGCGAGTTCCGCAGCTTCCCTGAAGATCACTACGTGTTCATGGCCACGCGCCTGGGCACGGTCAAGAAGACCCCGCTCACCGACTTCAGCAACCCGCGCAAGGCCGGCATCATCGCCGTGGGCCTGGACGAGGGCGACATCCTGGTGGGCGCCGCGCTGACCGACGGCAAGCATGACGTGATGCTGTTCAGCGATGGCGGCAAGGCCGTGCGCTTCGACGAGGAAGACGTGCGCCCGATGGGCCGCAGTGCCCGCGGCGTGCGCGGCATGATGCTCGAAGAGCACCAGAGCGTGATCGCCATGCTGGTGGCCGAAGACGAATCGCAAAGCGTGCTGACCGCCACCGAGAACGGCTACGGCAAGCGCACCAGCATCGTCGAGTACACCCGCCACGGCCGTGGCACCAAGGGCATGATCGCCATCCAGCAGTCCGAGCGCAACGGCAAGGTGGTCGCCGCCACCCTGGTGCGCCCGGCCGACGAGATCATGCTGATCACCGACAAGGGCGTGCTGGTGCGCACCCGGGTGTCGGAGATCCGCGAGCTGGGCCGTGCCACGCAGGGCGTGACGCTGATCGCGCTGGATGAGGGCGCCAAGCTGATCGGCCTGCAGCGCATCGTGGAAAACGACGCCAATGCCGACGAGGCCAGCCCCGAGGGGGGCGATGACGGCCCTGTCACCGACGCGCCTGATACTTCCGCCGACAATGGTGGAACCGAAGGCTGAGACCTGAACACCAAGCAAGCTGAGGCCCGTCCCGCACGGGCACTTTTTTCACGAGACAAGGACCCCTTATGAAGCTGACGAAAACTGTGTGGGCGACCGCGGTGGCCTCGACCCTGCTGGTGGCCTCGCTGAGCGCACAAGCCCAGGACAAGAAGGAGCTGGTGCAGAAGCTGATCAACATCCAGCAGTCCTCGCTGGACAACACCGCCCGCGGCCTGACCGAGAACCCCGCCCGCCAACTGGTCGCTGCCGCCCAGCAGGTGATCGTGCAGGGCGTGCCCGAAGACAAGCGCGAAGCCACCGCCAAGCAGGTGGACGCCGAGATCAAAAAGTACCTGGACGCGGCCAACCCCATCGTGCGCGCCAGCACGATCAAGCAAAGCCAGGCCGCCGTGGCGCCGATCATCGAAGAGAAGTTCACCGAAGACGAGCTCAAGCAACTGGTCGGCATGCTGGACTCGCCGGTGCTGAAGAAGTACCAGGGCCTGCTGCCCGACATGAGCAAGACCCTGGTCGACAAGGTGGTGGCCGATGCCCGCCCGCAGGTCGATCCCAAGCTGCAAGCCACGCAGGAAGCCATCCGTTCGATCCTGGACAAGGCCACCGGCGGCAAGCTGAGCCAGCAGGCCGCGCAGCAAGGTCAAGCCAAGCCCGCCCCGGCGCCTGCCGCCAAGCCCAAGGCCAAGTGATCGAGCGAGGGTTGGTTCAGGCATGACGCGTCCCTTCAATTTCTCGGCCGGCCCGGCCGTCCTGCCCGAGGAGGTGCTGGCGCAAGCCGCCGCCGAGATGCTCGACTGGCAAGGCTCGGGCATGAGCGTGATGGAGATGAGCCACCGCGGCAAGGAGTTCATCTCCATCGCCACGAAGGCCGAGGCCGATCTGCGCGACATCCTGGCCATTCCCTCGAACTACAAAGTGCTCTTCATGCAGGGTGGGGCGATCGCCGAGAACGCGATCCTGCCCCTGAACCTGTCGCGTGGCGGCCGAACGGATTACGTGGTCACGGGTTCGTGGTCGCAGAAATCGCAGAAGGAAGCCCGCAAGTACTGCGATGTGGCCGTCGTGGCCAGCAACGAGGCCGACGGTCACACCACGATCCCGGCCGCCAGCACCTGGACGTTGAGCGACAACGCCAGCTACGTGCACATCTGCAGCAACGAGACCATCAACGGCCTCGAGTTCCATGAACTGCCTGATCTGAAGGCGCTGGGCAGCGATGCCCCGCTGGTGATCGACTGCTCCTCGCACATCGCCTCGCGCCCGATCGACTGGTCGCGCGTGGGTGTGGCTTATGGCGGCGCCCAGAAGAACATCGGCCCGGCCGGCCTGACCCTGGTCATCATCCGTGAAGACCTGCTGGGCCACGCGTTGCCCGCCACCCCCACCGCCTTCGACTACAAGGTGGTGGCCGACAACGACTCCATGTACAACACCCCGCCTACCTACGCCATCTACATGGCGGGGCTGGTGTTCCAGTGGATCAAGCAGCAGCGTGAAGGTGATCTGGTCGGCCTGGCCGCCATCGAGGCGCGCAACGTGGCCAAGGCCCGCCTGCTGTACGACTGCTTCGACACGTCCGGCTTCTACGCCACCAAGGTGGTGCCCGCCGCGCGCTCGCGCATGAACGTGCCGTTCTTCCTGCCCGATGACAGCCTGAACGACGCCTTCCTGGCCGGTGCCAAGGAACGGGGCTTGCTTCAGCTGAAGGGGCACAAGAGCGTGGGCGGCATGCGTGCCTCCATCTACAACGCGATGCCGCTGGCCGGGGTGCAGGCCCTGGTGGACTACCTCAACGATTTCGCGCGGCGCCATGGCTGATTCTTCTGATGCAAATGCTCCGCACCACGTGCCCGACGGGCGCCCGGTGGACGAGCAACTGGCCGACCTGCGCGTGCGCATCGACAGCGTCGATCGCCAGCTGTTGAGTCTGCTGAACCAGCGCGCCCAACTGGCCCAGGCCGTGGGCGAGGTCAAGAAGATCGACGGCTCGCCCGTGTTCCGCCCGGACCGCGAGATCCAGGTCATCGACAAGCTCAAGGCCGCCAACCCCGGCCCGCTCAAGGCCGACAGCCTGGGCCCGATCTGGCGCGAGGTGATGTCCGCCTGCCGCGCGCTCGAATCGCGCCAGCGCGTGGCCTTCCTGGGCCCAGCCGGTACGTTCAGCGAACAGGCCACGATCGGGCATTTCGGCTCGTCCATCGAGCTGCTGCCCTGCCCCAGTATCGACGAGGTGTTCCGCGCCACCGTGGCTGGCTCGGCCGATTTCGGCGTGGTGCCCGTCGAGAACTCGACCGAAGGCGTGGTGGCCCGTTCGCTCGATCTGCTGCTGCAATCACCGCTGGTGATCACCAGCGAGACCAGCCTCTTGATCACGCACAACCTGCTGCGCAAGGAACCGTCGCGCCAGGGCATCACCACCGTGGTGGCGCACCCGCAGGCGCTGGCCCAATGCCAGGGCTGGCTGAGCCAGAACCTGCCGGATGCCGAGCGCCGCCCGGTGTCCAGCAACGCCGAAGGTGCCCGTCTGGCCGCGCTGGACCCGAGCCTGGCCGCGCTGGCCAGCGAGCGTGCGGCCTCGCAATATGGCCTGCACGTGGTGCAGGCGGCCGTGCAGGACGAAGCCCATAACCGCACGCTGTTCGCGGTGCTCACGCACCCGGATCGCCACACGCAGTCGGCGCCCACGGGCAATGACCGCACCAGCCTGATCGTGTCGGTGGACAACCGCCCTGGCGCAGTCCACGACCTGCTGGCGCCCTTCAAGGCGCACGGCGTGTCGATGACGCGCTTCGAATCGCGCCCGGCCCGCTCGGGCCAGTGGGAATACGTGTTCTTCGTCGACCTGTCGGGCCACCTGCAGGAGCCGGCCGTGGCGAAGGCGGTCGAGGAACTGCGGGGCATCTGCAGTTTCGTGAAGGTACTGGGCTCGTTCCCGGTGGACAAGCATTGAGAGAGATAGGCCGATCGGTATGTTCAATCAACTCGGTCTGATCGGATGCGGCCTGATGGGCGGCTCCTTCGCATTGGCCTTGAAGAAGGCGGGCCTTGTGCGCCGCGTGGTCGGCTACAGCAAGTCACCCTCCACGGTCGAGAAGGCGCGCCGCCTGGGCGTGATCGACGTGGCCGCTGAATCGGCGCTGCTGGCCGTCTCGGGCTCCGACATCGTCATCATCGCCGTGCCGGTGGCCGCCACCGAGAGCACCTTCCGCGCCATTCGCCACCTGGTGGATCCGGGCGTGCTGTTCATGGACGTGGGCAGCACCAAGCGCGACGTGGTCGATGCGGCCCGCCGCGTGCTGAAGGAGCGCCTGCCTTCGTTCGTGCCCGCCCACCCGATCGCCGGGCGTGAAGTGGCCGGCATCGAACACGCCGACGCGCAGCTTTATCAAGGCCGCAAGGTCATCCTGACGCCGCTGCAGCAGACCGACCCGGTGCTGGTGCAGAAGGCCACCGACGTGTGGGCCGCCATCGGCTGCCAGGTGCTCAAGATGACACCGGAGAACCACGACACGGCCTTCGCGGCGGTGAGCCACCTGCCGCACCTGGTCGCTTTCGCCTACATCAACGCGATGCAGCAGCAGCCCTCGGGCCGCGAGTTCCTGTCGCTGGCCGGGCCGGGTTTCCGCGATTTCACGCGCATCGCGGCCAGCGAGCCCACGGTGTGGCGCGACATCCTGCTGTCCAACCGCGAAGAGATCCTGAAGCAATCCGAGGCATTCCGCGCCGCGCTGGACGCCATGGAACGCAGCATGCGAGACTGGGACGGCGAGACGCTGCAGCAGCAGATCCAGTCGGCCGCCGAATCGCGCAGCCAGTGGACGCTCAGCACGCACACACCGCCCAGCGGGCCCTCTGGCGGGGGCAAGCCCTCCCGCTGACCCAGACCATGGGAACACAGGCCCCTGACACGATGTTCCGGGGCCTTCTCTTTTCAGACCGCAGCCGCCATGTACACGACCGCCTTCCTCGACCTGCCGCCCCTGCTCCAAGCCGAGGGCGCGGTGCGCCTGCCCGGCTCCAAGAGCATCTCCAACCGCGTGCTGCTGCTGGCCGGCCTGAGCGAAGGCACCACCCGCGTGCACGACCTGCTGGCCTCGGACGACACCCGCGTGATGCTGGACGCCCTGCGCACGCTGGGCTGCGACATCCGCCCCGAGGGCGAGACGCTGGAGATCACCGGCCTGGGCGGCAAGCTGGGCGTGCCCAATGCGCAGCTCTTTCTGGGCAATGCCGGCACCGCGATGCGCCCGCTCACGGCGGCGCTGGCCCTGCTGTCGGCCACGCAAGGCGGTGTGTTCGAGCTGAGCGGCGTGCCGCGCATGCACGAGCGCCCCATCGGCGATCTGATCGACGCGCTGCGCCCGCTGGGCTGCAACATCGAGTGCCTGGGCCAGGAGGGCTACCCGCCCCTGCGACTCAATGGCGGCACGCTGAAGCTCGATGCGCCCATCAAGGTGCGCGGTGATGTGTCCAGCCAGTTCCTGACCGCGCTGCTGCTGGCCCTGCCGTTGGTCTCGCAGCACCAGGCGCTGACCATCGAGGTTGAAGGTGAGCTGATCTCCAAGCCCTACATCGAGATCACGCTGAACCTGCTGGCCCGCTTCGGCATCGCCGTCGAGCGCCAGGGCTGGGAGCGCTTCATCATCCCGCAGGGCAGCCGCTACCAGTCGCCCGGCGAGATCCACATCGAGGCCGATGCCTCGTCGGCGTCTTACTTCATCGCGGCCGGCGCCATTGCCGGCATCGACCAGCCGGTGCGCATCGAAGGCGTCGGGCTCGACTCCATTCAGGGTGACATCCGCTTCGTCGAGGCCGCGCGCGCCATGGGCGCCCAGATCGACGGCGGCCCCAACTGGCTGGAGATCCAGCGCGGCGCCTGGCCCCTCAAGGCGGTCGACATGGACTGCAACCACATCCCCGACGCGGCCATGACGCTGGCGGTGATGGCGCTGTACGCCGAGGGCACCACGCGCCTGACCAACATCGCCAGCTGGCGCGTGAAGGAAACCGACCGCATCGCCGCCATGGCCACCGAACTGCGCAAGCTGGGCGCCGTGGTCACCGAGGGCGAGGATTTCATCGAGGTGACGCCCCCGGCCACGGGCGGCTGGACGCACGCCAGCATCCACACCTACGACGATCACCGCATGGCCATGTGCTTCTCGCTGGCCGCCTTCCACCCACTGGCGCCCTCCATCGGCGCGGAGCAGACGGTGTCGGTGCGGATCGAAGACCCGCGCTGCGTCGGCAAGACCTTCCCGGATTACTTCGAGACGCTTTTCCAGGTGGCGAAAAACGAGCCCCGCCTGATCCCCGTCATCACCATCGACGGCCCCAGCGCCTCGGGCAAGGGCACACTGGCCAGCGCCCTGGCCACCCGCCTGGGCTACCAGTTCCTGGATTCCGGCGCGCTGTACCGCGTGACCGCCCTGCTGGCCCTGCGCCGCGGCGTGCCGCCCGACCATGAACCCGCCCTGGTGGGCCTGGCCAAGCAGTTGGGCGAAGAGATTCCCCTGCGCTTCGAAGGGCATCAGGTCTGGCTGGACGGGCAGGAGGTGAGCGACGACCTGCGCCAGGAAGAAGTCGGCCAGACGTCCTCCAAGATTTCAGCCCTGCCGGGTGTACGCCAGGCCCTGGTGCGCCAGCAGGTGGCCTTCCGCAAGCTGCCCGGCCTGGTGGCCGACGGCCGTGACATGGGCACCGTGATCTTCCCCGATGCCGGTCTGAAGGTGTTTTTGACGGCCTCCGTGGCACAGCGCGCGGAGCGCCGGTATAACCAATTGATTTCAAAGGGGATTTCTGTTACCCTTGATGAGATCTGCGCAGACCTTGAGGCGCGCGACCAGCGGGACAAGAACCGCACGGTCGCCCCGATGGTGCCTGCGCACGATGCCCGTTTGCTCGACAACTCGGCCTTGTCCATCGATCAGTCGGTGGACACGGTGCTGGGTTGGTGGACAGACGGGTGGCCCCATGTGGTCACGCCCCAGGCGTGATCAGGCAAGGCCAACAGGGCGTGATGTGAAAGTCACGCACAGGGCGTGACCTGACAAACACGCACAGGGTGTGATGTGCCCTCCCCGCCGCCCGGCGCGGAGGCGAGGTCTTGAACCTCGGCACGGCAGCAAAGCCAGGCCGCACATCGCTTCTTCAACTTAACCGCTTGTTCCGTTGCCTGTCGGTCCAAGCGTTACCGCCGGCCCCAAAGCTGGCACAGGAAATCTCATGTCTGAATCTTTTGCCGCCCTATTCGAAGAGTCGTTGCAGCGCGCCAATATGCGCACTGGCGAAGTCATCACCGCCGAGGTGGTGGCCGTTGACCACAACTTCGTGGTTGTCAACGCCGGTTTGAAGTCCGAGGCCTACGTGCCCATCGACGAGTTCCGCAACGACCAGGGCGAGGTCGAAGTCCAAGTGGGCGACTTCGTCTCGGTGGCCGTGGACGCCATCGAAAACGGCTACGGCGACACCATCCTGTCGCGCGACAAGGCCAAGCGCCTGGCCTCGTGGCTGTCGCTGGAAACCGCCCTGGAATCGGGCGATTTCGTGACCGGCACGGTCAATGGCAAGGTCAAGGGCGGCCTGACCGTCCTGGTCAACGGCATCCGCGCCTTCCTGCCCGGCTCGCTGCTCGATACGCGCCCTGTCAAGGACATGTCGCCGTTCGAAGGCAAGACCATGGAGTTCAAGGTCATCAAGCTGGACCGCAAGCGCAACAACGTCGTGCTGTCGCGCCGTGCCGTGGTCGAAGCCTCGATGGGCGAAGAGCGCGCCAAGCTGATGGAAACGCTGCGCGAAGGCGCGATCGTCCATGGCGTGGTCAAGAACATCACCGAATACGGCGCCTTCGTGGACCTGGGTGGTATCGACGGCCTGCTGCACATCACCGACATGGCATGGCGCCGCGTGCGTCACCCGTCCGAAGTGGTGACGGTTGGCCAAGAGCTGTCGGCCAAGGTCCTGAAGTTCGACGCCGAGAAGAACCGCGTCTCGCTGGGCCTGAAGCAGATGGGCGACGATCCGTGGGTTGGCGTGTCGCGCCGTTACCCCTCGGGCACCCGCCTGTTCGGGAAGGTCACCAACATCGCTGACTACGGTGCGTTCGTCGAGATCGAACCGGGCATCGAAGGCCTGGTGCACGTGTCTGAGATGGACTGGACCAACAAGAACGTGGCCCCCAACAAGATCGTCAACCTGGGCGACGAAGTGGAAGTCATGGTCCTGGAGATCGACGAAGACAAGCGTCGCATCTCGCTGGGCATGAAGCAATGCAAGCCGAACCCCTGGGACGACTTCTCGCAGAACTTCAACCGTGGCGACCGCGTCAAGGGCCCCATCAAGTCGATCACCGACTTCGGCGTGTTCGTGGGCCTGGCTGCCGGCATCGACGGCCTGGTGCACCTGTCCGACCTGTCGTGGAACGAGCCGGGCGAGTCCGCCGTTCGCAACTACAAGAAGGGCCAGGAAGTCGAAGCGATCGTGCTGGCCATCGACGTGGAACGCGAGCGCATCTCCCTGGGCATCAAGCAGCTGGATTCCGACCCCTTCACCAACTTCACGACCCTGAACGATCGCGGTGCCACCGTGACCGGCGTGGTTGCCACGGTTGATGCCAAGGGCGCTGAAATCAAGCTGGCCGACGACATCCTGGGCTACCTGCGCGCTTCCGAAATCAGCCGCGACCGCGTCGAAGACGCACGCAACGTGCTGAAGGAAGGCGACGAAGTCACCGCCGTCGTGATCAACGTGGACCGCAAGACCCGCAACATCCAGCTGTCGATCAAGGCCAAGGACAACGCAGAGCAGCAAGAAGCCCTGCAATCCCTGCGCGCCGACACGACCAAGGAAGGCTCCGGCACCACCAGCCTGGGCGCCCTGCTCAAGGCCAAGCTGGACCAGAACAACGGCTGATCCTCAGCTGTTGACGCCGGCCAAGCCTTCGGGCTTGCCGGCAGCTCCCAGAGACCGTTCCGGCTCAAGCCTGCATCACGCAGGCCTGGCTGGCTCGCCCCCTGGGGGCTGTGATGAAGTGGCCCGCCACGGCCGCTTCATCACAGCCCCTGAATCCGTTGTGCTTCATCACCCATGACCCGATCCGACCTGGTGGCCAAGCTGGCCGAGCGCTTCGGCCAGCTCACGCAACGCGACGCCGAGTTCGCCGTCAAGACCATCCTGGACGCCATGTCGGAGGCCCTGGCCAAGGGGCACCGCATCGAGCTGCGCGGCTTCGGCAGTTTCTCGATCAACCGCCGTCCGCCCCGCATGGGCCGCAACCCGCGCTCGGGCGAGCAGGTGCTGATCCCCGAGAAGCTCGTGCCCCACTTCAAGCCGGGCAAGGCCCTGCGCGAATCGGTGGATGCCCGCACCCCTGGCAACAACGCCACAGTGGAAGACGCCGACAGCGGCGCGATGGTGGACAATCAGGCTCAGCGCTGAACAAAGCTTCCCTGAGGAATCGACATCCATGCGTGCACTGACCTGGCTGTGGCGTGCCTTTCTGTTCTTCGTGCTGTTCGCCTTCGCCCTGAAGAACCAGCACACGGTCGACGTGCGTGGCTTCTTCGGCTACAGCTGGCAGGCGCCCATGGTGTTCGTCATGCTGGCCGTGTTCGGCCTGGGGTGTTCGGTCGGCGTCGTGGCCATGGTGCCCAGCTGGTGGCGCCACCGCCGTGATGCGCGCAAGCGCCTGCACCTGATCGCCGAGCAGGCCCCCACGGCCGAGGACACCCAGGGCGCTGCCCCGGACACGGCCGGCGCCGTGCCCTCGCAGTTGCCCCACCCGCCCGACATGCCCGCGCCCCGCAAGCAGGGTCGCTGATCCCGCCGACCCTTTTCTGCTGACACGCCATCACGATGGAATTCGATCTGCAATGGCTGCTGCTGGCCCTGCCCGGCGCCTTCCTGCTGGGCTGGCTGGCCTCGCGCCTGGATCTGCGGCAGATGCGCCGCGAAGAGAGCGCCACGCCTCAGGCCTACTTCAAGGGCCTGAACCTGCTGCTCAACGAACAACAGGACAAGGCCATCGACGCCTTCATCGAGGCGGTGCAGCACGATCCGGACACGTCTGACCTGCACTTCGCTTTAGGCAACCTGTTCCGCCGCCGTGGCGAGTACGAGCGCGCCATCCGCGTGCACCAGCACCTGCTGGCCCGGGGCGATCTCAAGCGAGAAGAGCGCGAGAAGGCCCAGAACGCCCTGGCGCATGACTTCATGAAGGCTGGCCTGTTCGACCGCGCCGAAGAGGCCTTCAAGGCCCTCGAAGGCACGGCCTTCGGTACCGACGCCCGCCTGGCCCTGCTGACGCTGTACGAGCGCTCACGTGACTGGCACCCCGCCATCGAGGTGGCCCGCCAGCTGGAAGCGGCCGGCACCGGCTCGTTCGCGCCGCGCATGGCGCACCACTGGTGCGAGATCGCGCTGGAGGCTGATTCACGTGGCCATACCGACGAGGCCGATCAGGCCCTGCGCCGTGCCCGCGAGGCCGCACCCCAGGCTGCCCGGCCCTTGGTGCTGCAAGGCCAGCGCCACGCCCGCAAGGGTCAGCACGCTGAAGCCCTGTCCGCCTGGGACGAGCTGATGGCGCTGCAGCCGCAATCCTTCACGCTGGTGGCGGCCGACTACGCCAAGGCGGCCCTGCAATGCGACAAGGCCGACGACGCGCGCCACAAGCTGCAGGCGCTGTACGGCCAGTACCCCTCGGTGGATGTGCTGCAGGCCATCAACAGCCTGCAGAACGACAGCGCCGAGCGCCGCACACGCTTGCTGAGCCATCTGCAGCACCAGCCCTCGCTGTCGGCCGCGCAAGGCCTGATCCGCGAGCGTCTGGCCACGGGCGTGTCACTGAGCAATCAAGAGATCGAATCCCTGCAGCAGGCCCTGCACACCGCCGCCAAGCCCATGCAGCGCTACCGCTGCGCGGCCTGCGGCTTCGAGGGACAGCATTACTTCTGGCAGTGCCCTGGTTGCCAGGGCTGGGACACCTACCCGCCGCGCCGCCTGGAAGACCAGTGAGCAGCGCGGCCATCGCGGCTCAGCGCGTCAGTGCGCGTGGTCGTGATCGTGGGCTTCAGCCGGCGTGGCCAGCGCCTGGGGGGCGGCGGTCCGCACCGGCACGTTCACACGCTGATCCACCGTTCGCCCCTCGGGCGTCTTGAGCTTGAGCACCAGCGGCACGCTGGTGCCGGCCACCAGGGGCTTCTTCAGGTCCATCAGCATCAGGTGGTGCCCGCCAGGCTTGAGCTCGACCACCTGCCCCGCAGGCAAGTCCAGGCCCGACACAGGGCGCATCCGCATCACCTCGCCCTGCATCGCCATCTCGTGCAGTTCGGCCGTGCCGGCCACCGGCGTGCTGAACCCCACCAGTGCCAGCGGGCCTTGCGTGCTGCGCAAGGCCATGAAACCGCCGGTACCGCTCTGGCCGGGCACGGTGGCGCGGATCCAGGCGCCCTGCACCTCGACGCTGGCCGCGGTCTTGGACTGGGCAGGACGCGCCTGCCTGGCGTCCGCATGGCCCTTGGTATGGGGCGACACGGTTGAAGTGGGCGCATCCGCGGCCGCCCAGGCCGCACCGGCCACGCTCAGCGCCAGGGCGCAAACCAGGGCCGGCCGGCGGCATGCCAGGGGCTTGATGATCATGGTGAGTTCTCCTCAGGATCGGGCGCCGTGGTCGGTCCAGGCAGGGCCCTTTCACGCAGTCTAACCACCCCTGGGCACGTCGTGACACAGCGGCCCATGCCTCGCAATCCCTGATTCGTACCCTTGCGCTTTGCGTTCAACGGATCGACGATGCCCGGTCAATGGCAAAAAGGGGGTCACCATGGACAAGAAGCACTACATCCACAGCCGGGGCGGCGCGTTTGGCGCGGGCACGGACACGTCGGCCCAGGACATCGCTGCGGCGGTCGATGCCGCGCTGTCGCACAAGGACGGCCACCTGATCCTGCATTTCCACGGCGGACTGGTCAACAAGGACACCGGTCTGGCGCTGGCCGATCGCCTGCTGCCGCAGTACAAGGACGCAGGGCACCCCGTGTTCTTCGTCTGGGAATCGGGCTTCTTCGAAACCCTGCGCAACAACTTCGCCGAACTGGCCGATGAACCGGTGGTCAAGCAGCTGCTGCGCAAGGTGCTGGAGCACGCGCTCAAGCGCCTGGGCTCGGTCTCCGAGGCGCGCTCGATCGCGCCGGCCGCGGTGGACCCACGCAAGGTGCGCGAGGCCGTCGACCGCTTCTGGGCCGCCCCCTCGCCCGCCACCGTGCCTTACCGCGACGAGCGGCCACTGGTCAGCGAACAGCAGGCGCGCAGCAGCGCCAGCCGGATCGACGAAGCCGAGATCCAGGCCGATCTGGAAAACGACCCGGAGCTGCGCGCTGCACTGGCCGGGCTGCCGGGCGTGCCGCCCCAGACCCGCTCCAGCTTCGCCGCCGGCCTGAGCGTGGTGGCCGAGCGCGACACGCCGGTGGCCGACATCCTGAGCCACGAATTTTCCAGCCGGCCCGGCCAGCGGGGGTTCATCGCCTGGTTCAAGGTGGCTGTCTTCGTCGTCAGTTGCCTGCGCCGCGTGCTGGCGCGCTATGCGCAGGCACGTGACCACGGGCTGTACGCCACCGTGCTCGAAGAGATCACCCGCGAGATCAAGGTGGGCGGCTCCGGCCTGAACCAGTGGGGGCAGGCCCTGCAATGGAACCGCATGAAGCAGGACACGGCCGACGCCTTCCTGCCTGACGCCACGCGCTACGCCGGGACGGCCCTGATCCAGGCGCTCAACCAGCAGGCGCAGGCCGGCCGCACGCTCAGGCGCATCAGCCTGATCGGGCACAGCACGGGCGCCATCTACATCGCGCAGTGGCTCAAGGCCTGCGCCGGCACACCGTTGGCCCAGGTGCCGGTGCAGGTGCTCTTCCTGGCGCCGGCCATCACCTACACGCTGTTCGACGAGACCTTGCGCACGCACTGGGCCGCCGTGAAGCGCTTTCGCATGTTCGCGATGACGGACGAGCTGGAGCGCGCCGACCAGGTGTGGGGCGAGGACGGCGAGCTGGCCGATGGCCAGCGCGACTGGCGCCGCTTCATCTACCCCTCGTCGCTGCTGTACCTGGTCTCGGGCATCCTGGAGACGCAGCCGGGCGCCGACGGCACCGAGGAGGACACCGCCGACACGCCGCTGCTGGGCATGGAGCGCTTCTACCGGCTGGCCTCGGTGTTTGACGACGCAGGCTTTCCGGCGGTGGCGCGCACACGCCGGTGGCTGGACGCCGAGCCCGGCCGGCTGGTGTGGTCGCGCACCGCCGATGGCGCGCAGGCCGGCCAGCAATGCCACAGCATCGACCACGGCAGCTTCGACAACGACGACCCGACCCTGCAGTCACTGCAGCATTGCCTGAGCCAGGCGCAGTGAGGCCAGCATGCCGTCTGCCGTCCTGAACACCGATGACCACGCCATCCTGCTGGCGGTGAACCGCTACCCCGGCCTCACGCCCCTGCATGGCCCGGAAAACGATGCCCTGGCCTTCAAGGCCTGGCTGGTGTCCGCGCAGGGCGGTGCGGTGCCCGAGACGCAGGTGGCCTGCATCCTGTCGAGCGATTACCCCGCCCCGCCCGACCCCTACGACGAACGCCCGGCGGTCAAGGACTTCCACCGCGCACTGGACCGCATCACGCTCGATGCACAGCGCCAGTTCAAGGCCCGCGCCGGCCGCAGGCTCTATCTCTTCCTGGCCGGCCATGGCTTCACCGCCGGCGCCATCAAGAACGACCCCGCGCTGTTCACCGCCGAAGCGCAGTCCTTCGATGCGGTGCACATCGCCGCGCCACGTTATGCCACGCGCATGGCCGATGCGGGCCTGTTCGACGAGATCGTGCTGGTGATGGACTGCTGCCAGGACTTCTTCTTCACCAAGGAGGTGATGAACCCGACCTGGACCCCACCGGCGCGCAACCTGTCCAACCAGGTGCGGGTGTTCCAGGCCTTCGGTGCGCCGCGCGGCCAGGCCGCCTACGAGGACGCGCCCACGCTCGACGGCCCGGTGCGTGGCAATTTCTCGCGGATCTGGTGCGAGGCCCTGGCCAGCGCCGAGGCCGACGACGAAGGCTGGGTCACCAGCGACACCGTGCGCCGCCGCGTGCTGCGCCTCTGGAAGGACAGCGGCCTGCAGGACAAGACCGGCAACGTGCCGCCCATCGACCTGCCCTCGCAGGACATCCGCTTCTACCGCAAGGCGGACCCGCTGCGCGACCTGATCACGATAGCGCCACACCCAGCGAAGAACGCCGACCCTCTGATACCACCCGTGGGGCGCACGGCGATGCGCGCAGGCGGCCGGGCCCTGGAAGACGAACTGTCGTTCGGCACCGCGCCGGCCAGGGGGTTGCCGCCCCGCACCACCGCCCGCCCCCCGGCGGCCTTGCGTCATTGCGACGTGCACATCGAGGCGCAGGACGAGCTCGCCACCATCGAGGTGCTCGACAAGCACCTGCACACGGTGGCCGCCGGCGTGGGTGCGCTGGCCGTGAAGCTGCAGGCCGGCCGCTACACCGCGCGCTTCCGCCTGGGCGATGCCCTGCTGGAAGAGGCGTTCCAGGTACTGAGCGATCCGGTGCAGGTGCGTTGCCCGCAGCGCCTTCATTTCTCGAGCCCCGTGCCCCTGCCCGACACGGCCACCACGCACGAATACCAGTCGGGCCCCGCGGATCACCTGACCCAGCAATGCCGCCTGAGCCAGGGCGGTGTCGGCACGCCGGGGCAGTTGCTGGTGTTCGTGCGCGCATCGCAGCATGCGCCAGGCCACGTGGACGCCGACCTCGATCTCGCGATGAAACACCTGACACTGCGCGACGAACGGCACCACGAGCAGGCTTTCGACCACGATGCGCAGGACGAGCCCTGCGGCTGGCGCTTCTGGCAGGCCAGCCCGGGCGCAGGAGGCTACTGGCTGTCATGGCGCGAGAGCCTGGCGCCCGACGCGCGCTGCGTGGAGATCCCGGTGCACGTGGCCGATGGGCAGAGCACCCAGGTCTTCGTAGACTGCGATGTGCGCGACACACCGCGCGCGCCGGGCGAGGGCCGTGTCCGCCTGCGTCTGGCCGAAGCGTCCATCGCAAGCTGGCCTCATGCCTTGCTGCCCGCCTTGCAGGCCCCGCAGGCGCGCCTGCTCGACAGCCTGCGCAGCCGGCTGGCCTCGCCGCCCACCGGTGACGACCAGGCCCTGGCGGACAAGGCTGCGGCCCTGGCAGGCATCTCGCCGCAAGCGGCGGTCTATGCGATCGGACTGTGCCTGCGCCAGGCGCGCGTGGACTGGCGCCAGGTGCTGGACATCGCGCAGGCCGCGCTGGCCCAGGCCGACGCACAGGCGCGACCCTTGTCTCAGGCCGCGTTGCGCGCGCCCTTCGCGCGCCGCCCGGGCCCGCCCGACCTGCTGGCATTGATCGCCATCGCCGAAGCGCAACTCGGACTGCCTGCGTCGCTGTCCCTCCCGCTGACCGAGGCGCCCCAGATGGCTTTCGTGTGGGACCTGGCCGAGCACTGGCGTACTGGCGAACTGCTGGACCTGCCGCTGTGCCGCCTGGAAACCCACCTGCGTGTCTCGGGCGGCCTGCAGGCGGCCTTCATGCGGCCCGCGGCGTGGCACCTGCCCGATGAAGCCGAGCTGCCATCAGCGACCTTGCTGGCCGCGCCCGAGGACTGGGCCGCCCTGGTGCCGGCGCTCAAGCGCCTGGGGCCGCAGATGACGCCGCTGCAGGGCGTGATCCGCGGACGCATCATCGCGCAGGTGGCCGAACATGGCCGCTTCGACATCCACCTGCTGAACCTGCACGGCCGCATCGACGAGGTGGACGTGCGCCATGCGATCAACGGTCTGTACCAGTTGGTCAGCGAGACGGCGCCGCCACCCGCCACCCTGGCCCTGTTCGCGGACTGAACCGCGCATGAGGGGGGCTGATCAGCCCCGCTTGCTGCCGCCCGGCCAGGTGAAGATCTCGACGCCGGTCTCCGTCACGCCCACGGTGTGCTCGAACTGGGCCGACAGGGAATGGTCCTTGGTGACCGTGGTCCAGCCATCGCCCAGCACTTTCACATCGGGCTTGCCGCCATTCAGCATGGGCTCGATCGTGAAGATCATGCCCGGCTCGAGCACGATGCCCGTGCCGCGCTGGCCGTAGTGCAGCACCTGCGGTGCGTCGTGGAAGACCTTGCCCGTGCCGTGCCCGCAGAAATCGCGCACCGACGAGAAGCCGGCTTCGCGCGCCAGGGCTTCGATGGCCGCCCCCACATCGCCCAGGCGCGCACCGGGTTTGACCTCGGCGATGCCCGTCATCATGGCCGCGTAGGTGGTGTCCACCAGACGTTGCGCCAGGATGGAGACCTTGCCCACCGTGAAGGTGCGGCTGGAATCGCCATGCCAGCCATCGAGCTTGGGCGTGACGTCGATGTTGACGATGTCACCGACCTTGAGCACCTTGGCCTCGGACGGGATGCCATGCGTGACCACGTGGTTCACCGAGATGCAGGTGGCGTGCTTGTAGCCCTTGTAGTCGATGGTGGCCGGGATGCTGCCAGCCTCGCGCATGAAGGCCTCGCACAGGCGGTCGAGCTCGGCCGTGGTGACGCCGGGGCGCACGTGCGGCGCGATGAAATCGAGCGTGTCGGCGGCGATGCGGCCGGCGCGGCGCATCGCGGCGAACTCATCCTCGTCGTGCAGAGGAATCGGGCGGCCGGCTTCTTGTTGGGTGGAATGGCGCATGGACGTCGCAGGGGAACAAACAGGTCAGTGGGCTAACGGGGCGATGGCGGCGGTGCCGGCCACGGCGGGCAAAGTCATCAGGTGGGCCGAGGATTCGGCGGTGTCAGGCGAGGCCTCAGCCTCGGCGAGCGACCACCAGGGGCACAGCGCCACGTGCGAGGTTCGCAGCAGGGCTTCGGCCCCCGCAGGGATGGCGCCCCCTTGCAACAGGGCCGGGCGCACCAGCGCCAAGGGCGCGTCCAGCAGCACGAAGCGCAGCAGGGTGGCGGCATCCTGTCCCTGGCAATGGGGCGCACAACGCTGCACGGCCTGGGCGAAGGCCTGGTCCAGCGCCAGCTGTTCATCTTCCAGGCGCTGGCGCCAGGGCTCGGCCAAGGCCTCGTCGATGGGCGGATGGTCTTCGCACTGCATCAGGAAGCGTGCGTGCAAGGGATGTTGCCGGCACCAGCCCAGCAGGGCCTGCACGGCCGGCCAGGTACGGCCCGCCTGCCAATGGGCTGCCACCACCTGACGCAGGCCCGCCTTGGCCTGCAGCCAGGCCCGCGCCAGCACCTCGCTGCGCGAACCGAAGCGATGGTAGACCGAGCCCATGGGCGCGCCCGCCTTGCTGGCGATGGCAGCCATGGAGACGGCGCCCACGCCGCAGGTGGCGGCCACCTCGATGGCGGCCTGCACGAAGGTGTCGTCGTTAAATTTGGCGAGTCGAACCATTCAAATAGAATAAATCTTCTAATTGAAGACGTCAACTTCTTGGCGCTTGCCCGGGCTATGGACAGGGGTGCGTGGCCGGAATGGGCTGGCTGTCATATACTGTATGCACATACAGCCTTCAACATGGACGCCGCGCGTGCCCTCTCTTCCCTTCCCCCAGCGCTTCAGGATGCGCTGTGGTCGGCCAGCCGGGTCAGCCCTGGGTGGCAGCGTGCCTGCGCCACCGGTTTCTCGGCGCTGGACCAGGAACTGCCGGGCGGCGGCTGGCCCACGCATGCGCTGACCGAACTGCTGCAGCCCTGGCCCGCCCCGGGCGCACCGCTGGCCGAATGGCGTTTGTTGCGCCCTGGCCTGGCGGAGCTGGCACGCACGGGGCAAACCATCGTCTTCGTCGGGCCACCGTTGACGCCACATCTGCCGGGCTTGCAACAGGCCGGCGTGCCCGAAGCCGGCATCGTCTGGGTGCAGGCCGACACGCCACAGGAGCGCCTGTGGGCCACCGAGCAACTGATCAAGGGGCCGGGCGCCGCACGTGAACTGGCAGGCCTGGTGAGTTGGCTGCCCCAGGCCACCGCCGCCCAGATCCGCCGGTTGCAGACGTGGGCCTTGCAATGCGATGCGCCGGTGTTCATCGTGCGGCCCGCGCAGGCGGGGCAACAAGCTTCGGCCGCGCCCTTGCGGCTGCGCATCGAGCTGCAAGGGCCTGGGCAACTGCACATAGAGATCCTCAAGCGCAAGGGGCCGGTGCATGCTTCACCGCTGCGGCTGCACGCCTGGCCACCCGGGCTGGGGCATTGGCAGCACAAGGCGCCCACGACCATCAAGCCGATGGTGGTGGAAATACCGGCGCCGGCCGTCTCACCGGTCACGTTGTCAGAGGCGGATCAGGGGCCTGCGCAGCCTGTCGCGCCTTCATTGCGCTCACCCATCTCCTTGCCTGCCAAGGTCGTGGTCGGCACCACCGCTTCCAGCGTCTAGGCCGCATCACCATGCTCTGGTTCTCGCTGATCCCCGACGGGGCGGACGACGCCACCCTGGATGAGCGTGCCTGGACGCAGCGCCTGCTGGGCTGGTGGGCGCTGCGCTTCAGCCCGCGCGTCGTGCTGCGGGACGAGGCCGTGCTGGTCGAGGTGGCCGCCAGTTTGCGCCTGTTCAAAGGCGCCCAAGCCTTGCAACAGCAATTGCGCGATGGCGCCCCCGCGCCCGGGTGGCGCCGCATGGCCTGGGGGCCGACCAGCCTGGCGGCGCTGGCCTTGTCTCGTCACCAGGATGGCAGCCCGGCAACAGCGCTTCTGCGAGCCGGCGCCCCCCATCCGGTACATCCACCCGATACAGCCGACCTGCTCGCCCCCCTGCCACTGCACACCCTGAGCGCGGCCCATCCGCATCTGGAAACCTTGTCCCAGATGGGCTGCCACACCCTGGGGGCCTTGCGACGCCTGCCGCGCGGCGGCGTGGCCCGGCGCTTCGGCGCCTCCCTGCTGGACGCACTGGACCAGGCCCATGGCCTGCGCCCCGACACACTGCCGCCCTGGCTGACCCTGCCCGAGGTGTTCGACGAACGGCTGGAGCTGCCCTTCCGCGTGGAATCCACCGAGGCCGTGCTGCAGGCCGCCGAGCACCTGCTGCGCCGCCTGCAGGAGTGGCTCACATTGCGCCATGCCGGCGTGCTGGCCATCGTGCTGCGCTGGCGGCATGACATGGCCTCGCGCCAGGCCGGCGATGGCGAACAACTGGAAGTGCGCACCGCGCAGGCCGTGCGCCATGTGGAGCACCTGGCGCGCCTGCTGGCTGAGCACCTGGCGCATGTCCGCCTGAAGGCGCCCGTGGGCGAACTGAGCCTTTACGCCAGCGAGATCGAACGCCTGCCCGGCCAGGCCCTGTCTCTGCTGCCCGACGACGTGCCCAGTGGCGAGGCGCTGCGCCACACGCTGGAAAAGCTCAGCGTGCGCCTGGGCGATGAACGCGTGCTGCGCCCCGTGGCCCTCGCCGACCACCGGCCCGGGCACATGCAGGCCTGGGTGCCGTGCACGCAGGCCTGCGCCACGCCGACAACAGCGCCAGCCACCTCGCCACACACCATGCCGCTGCCCGTGTGGATCCTGGAACGGCCAGTGCCACTGGAAGTGCGCGACCACCAGCCCCGCCACCACGGCCCCCTGAGCCTGCTGGCCGGGCCACAGCGCATCGAAGGCGGCTGGTGGGACCACACCCGCGCCGACGGGCCGCAGGCGCGTGATTACTTCATCGCCAGCTCGCCCGCCGCCGGACTGCTGTGGATCTACAAGGAACGCGTGCCGCTGGCCGCCGAAGGCCACACCGCCGCGCATTGGTACCTGCACGGGGTGTACGGATGACAGCCGACCGCCCTGCCCTGCCCGCCTATGCCGAGCTGCACTGCCTGAGCCACTTCAGCTTCCAGCGCGGGGCTTCGCACCCGGCCGAACTGGTCGAGCGGGCCTGCCGGCTAGGGTACAGCGCGCTGGCCATCACCGATGAATGCTCGTTGGCGGGGGTGGTGCGGGCGCATGCGGTGCTGCCTGAACTGCAGGCGCTGCACCTGCGCACCGACAAGCCCGTGCCCACGCTGAAGCTGTTGATCGGCAGCGAGTTCACCGTGCATCCCGCCATCGACGATCTGGATGGGCCCATCTTCAAACTCGTCGTGCTGGCCTGCACCCGCAATGGCTACGGGCATCTGAGCGAGTTCATCACCCTGCTTCGGCGTGACAGCCCCAAGGGACAGTACCACCTGCGAATCGACCAGATCACCGCCGAAGCCCTGACCGATTGCGTGCTGCTGCTGGTGCCGCCCCGCCCCTGCTCGCCGGAGATGTTGAACCAGTTGGGCACTTGGGCAGCTGGCTTGTTCGCAGGGCGCCTCTGGCTGGCCGCCGAGCTGCTCAGCGCCTGGGACGACACCGAATGGCTGGCGCAGTTGCGCGCGGCCAGCCAGGCCACTGGCCTGCCCCTGGTCGCTGCGGGCGATGTGCACTTCCACGTGCGGTCACGCAAGCCTTTGCAGGACGTGATGACCGCCGTGCGCGTGGGCAAACCGGTGGCCGAATGCGGCCTTGAATTGCAGCCCAACGCCGAGCGCCATCTGCGCTCGCGCATGCGCCTGGCCCGGCACTACCCGCCCGATCTGCTCGCGGCCACGCTGGACGTGGCGGCCCGCTGCAAGTTCAGCCTGAAAGAGTTGAAATACGACTACCCGCAGGAACTGGTGCCGCCGGGCGAAACGCCCACCAGCCACTTGCGTCACCTGACCTCGGCCGGCCTGCGCCGACGCTACAAGGACAGAACACCCCCGCCCTACCGCGTGCTGCGCCAGCTCATCAAGGAGCTGCGCTTGATACAGCACCTGGGCTTCGAGAAGTTCTTCCTCACTGTCGAGGACATCGTGCGCCATGCCCGCGAAGAGAAGATCCTCTGCCAGGGCCGGGGCTCGGCCGCCAACTCGGCCGTGTGCTACATGCTGGGCGTCACCGAAGTCGACCCCAGCCAATCGAAGTTGCTGTTCGAACGATTCCTCTCCAAGGAACGGGAAGAGTACCCTGACATCGACGTCGACTTCGAGCACCAGCGCCGCGAGGAAGTCATCCAGTACCTGTATGGCAAGTACGGCCGTCACCGCACGGCCCTGGCCGCCACCGTCATCACCTACCGCACACGCAGCGCCGTGCGCGATGTCGGCAAGGCCCTGGGCTTCGATGCCGACACGGTCGATGCCCTGGCCAAGAGCCACCAATGGTGGGAAAGCCGCGAAGCGCTGGACCTGCGCCTGCGCGAGATGGGCATCGCCCCCGACACGACCACCGTCCAGCAATGGCTGGCGCTCACGCAGCAGCTGGTGGGCACGCCACGCCACCTCAGCCAGCACGTGGGCGGCTTCGTCATCGCCGCCGATTCGCTGGGCCGCCTGGTGCCGGTGGAGAACGCCGCCATGGAGGGCCGCACCGTCATCCAGTGGGACAAGGACGACCTGGAGGCGCTGGGCCTGCTGAAAGTCGACGTACTGGCGCTGGGGATGCTCAGCGCCATCAAGCATTCGCTGGCCTTCATCAGCCAGCGCACGGGCAGAACCTGGGCGATGCAGGATGTGCCGCCGGAAGATCCCGACACCTACGCCATGATCCAGCAGGCCGACACCGTCGGCGTGTTCCAGATCGAGAGCCGCGCGCAGATGAGCATGCTGCCCCGCCTCAGGCCCAAGGAGTTCTACGACCTGGTGGTGCAGGTGTCCATCGTGCGGCCGGGGCCCATCCAGGGCGGCATGGTCCACCCTTACCTCAAGGCCCGCAAGGATGGCGCAGCCGACTACCCCAAGATCCTTCGCAATGCGCTGGAACGCACTCTGGGCGTCCCGATCTTCCAGGAGCAGGTGATGCAGATCGTCATCGATGGCGCCGGCTTCACGGCGGGGCAGGCGGACCAGTTGCGCCGCGCCATGGCCGCCTGGAAACGCAAGGGCGGTCTGGAGCCTTTCAGAGACCGTGTCATCGAAGGCCTGACACTGAGCACAGGCGATCGCCCGTTCGCGGAAAGCATCTTCGAGATGATCAAGGGCTTCGGCGAATACGGCTTCCCCGAATCTCACGCCGTGGGCTTCGCCAAGCTGGCCTACATCAGCTCCTGGCTCAAATGCCACGAACCCGCCGCCTTTCTGGGCGGCCTGCTCAACGCCCAGCCCATGGGCTTCTACTCGCCGCGCCAATTGGTGCGCGACGCGCAGCGCCATGGCGTCGAGGTGCACCCCATCGATGTGGTGCACAGCGACATCGGCGCCACGCTCGAAACCATCGACAAAGACAGCTTCTCGCACACCCTGCGCGACGACCGCCCTCAACGCGTGCGCCTGGGTCTGACCCTGGTGTCAGGCCTGGGCGCCAAGGCCGCTCAGCGCATCGTCGATGCCCGACAGCAGCAGCCTTTCACCAGCGTGGACGACCTGGCCCGCCGCGCCCAGCTCGACCAGGCCGATCTGCGCCACTTGGCCGCCGCCGACGCCCTGCAAAGTCTGGCCGGGCACCGCCGCCAGCAGGTGTGGGAAGCTGCCGCACGCCATCGCGCGCCGCCGCTGCTGCGCGAGGCCCCCGTGCACGAACAAGCCTTGCTGCTGCCCGCCGCGCCCGAGGCCGACGAGATCAACATCGACTACGCCGCCACGGGCCTCACGCTGCGCCGCCATCCGCTGGCCCTGCTGCGCGATGAGCTCACGCAACGCAAACTGCAGAGCGCCGCCGCACTGCAGGCATTGGACAACGGCAAGCCCGCGCGCACCTGCGGTCTGGTCACCATGCGCCAGCAACCCCCGACCGCCAAGGGCACTCTGTTCGTGTCCATCGAGGACGAGACCGGCAGTGTCAACGTGGTGGTCTGGCACAGCGTGCGCGACAACTGCCGCACGGCCTTGCTGCAATCACAGCTGCTGGCCGTGCACGGCACCTGGCAGAACGTGGAAGGCGTGTGCAACCTGGTGGCGCATCACCTGGAAGACCTCACGCCGCTGCTGCAGGGCCTGAGCATCCACAGCCGCGACTTCCACTGAGGCCTTATTCCAGCGCGGCCGAAAACCTTGCAGTGAACGCTTCCATGAAAGCGGGCGACGCGCTGATCGTGAGCGTCACGGTGCGCCAGGCACGATCACCTGCCTGCTCCTGGGCGGTCTGCAGATCGTGGTCCCAGTCGTGGCCTTCGTCGAGCCGGCCGTGGCTGTGCGGAAACTGCCGCCAGGCCCAATCGAGCACCTGCCGAATCTCGGCATCGACCGCATCAGCCTGTGCGGGTGCCGTGGACGCCATGGCTTCGATGGTGCCGACGCCATCGGTGTCGTCGCTCAGGTCGAAAGTCAGGTAGTGCAAGGGAGACATGGCCGGATGCTGATGCAGGAAGGCAGAAAAAGGAAAGCCACGAAAAGCAAAGCATTCCGTGGCTCAAGTCCTGCGAAACAGGCTCACGGGCTCAGGGAGGAAAGCCCGTCCGCGCCGAACAATGATTCAGGCGGCAACAGCAATTGTGCCTTGCCGTAACTTCGCATGCAAGCCGATCGGCCTGTCTTCCCCCACCAGAGGGGCGCCAGAAGTCACACTTCATCACCCCCTCAAGCGCCAGGCAAAGCTCGCCGGTACTGGATCGCCTCGGCCACCTGCGCCGCGGTGACGGCTTCGGTACCTGCCAGATCGGCAATGGTGCGTGCCAGCCGCAGCACGCGGTGAAAGCCACGGCCCGACCACCCCAGCCGCGCACTGGCCGCCTTGAGGAACTGCTGTGCGGCCGGCTCCAGCGCGGCATGCCGGTCCAGGCCGCTGCCATCGAGTTCAGCATTCAGGCAGCCCTGCCTGGCCCATTGCAAGGCCTGGGCGTGGGCCACGCGTGCCGCCACCACCGCGCTCGGTTCACCATCGGGCGCACCGGCCAGCACGTCGGGCGCCACAGCCGGTACTTCCACCTGCACATCGATGCGGTCCAGCAAAGGGCCGCTCAGCCGCGCCTGGTAGCGCGACACCTGCTCGGGCGTGCAGCGGCAGGCCTTGAGCGGGTTGCCCAGGTGGCCGCATGGACACGGGTTCATCGCTGCGACCAATTGAAAGCGGGCGGGGAAATCATGGCGCCGCGCCGCGCGGGAGATGGTGATGTGGCCAGTCTCCAGCGGTTCACGCAAAGCCTCCAGGGCAGACCTCGGAAATTCGGGCAGCTCGTCCAAAAACAGCAAGCCGCGATGGGCCAGAGATATCTCGCCTGGCCTGGGCGGTGAGCCGCCGCCGACCAATGCCACCGACGATGCAGAGTGATGCGGCGCGCGCCAGGGGCGATGCTGCCAAGCCTCCGCGCGGAACGTGCCCGCCAGGCTTTGCACGGCCGCGGCTTCCAGCGCCTCGTCCTGCGTCAAGGCTGGCAGTACGGAAGCCAATCGCCGCGCCAGCATGGATTTGCCCGTGCCTGGCGGGCCGACCATCAGCAGCGAGTGCCCACCGGCCGCAGCCGTCTCCAATGCCCGCTTGGCCGCGGCCTGGCCTTTCACATCCCGCAGATCGCCAAAGGCCACGGACAAGGCCTCTTCGACCACCCCCTCGGGCCGGGCCACGCGCAAAGGCTCCGGCGGCGACTCGCCGTCGCGCGGAGGGCGCAGCGCTTCAACCACCTGCGCGAGGTTCTGCGCCTCCAGCAAGGTCACGCCGTCCACGCGCGCGGCCTGTCGGGCGCTGTCCGCCGGCAGCACCAGCGTGCGAGGGGCAGCGCGCGGCTGCGCATCCAGCCCAGCGGGCATGCCGGCCGTGCCGTCGCGCGCGGCCTGCAATCGACCACGCCGCACCGCCAGCGCCATCGCCAACGCGCCCCGCACCGGCCGCAACTCGCCACCCAGCGACAGTTCACCGGCGAACTCCATGTGTTCCAGCTGGCGCATGTCGACATGGCCCAGCGCCGCCAGGATGCCCACGGCCATGGGCAAATCGAACCGGCCGGATTCCTTGGGCAGATCGGCCGGCGCGAGATTGACCGTGATCCTTTTGTTGTGCGGAAACTCCAGCCCGCTGTTGCTCAAGGCCGCGCGCACCCGCTCACGTGCTTCCTTCACCTCGGTGTCGGCCAGCCCGACCAGCGTGAAGCACGGCAGGCCGTTGGCCAGGTGCACCTCCACGGTCACCTCAGGCGCGTTCAATCCGTCCAGTGCGCGGCTGTGTACCACGGCCAAGGTCATCCTCGTTCTCCTGATGCTTGTGATGGCGGCGCAAAGTGGCCGGCCTTTGCGTCGATTGTCAGGAAAGCACCGCCCGGCACGTTCCCTCTGAAGGGTGAGCCAAGAGAAGGAGGTCCCGGCACCCGAGCCCCAGGATGGAACGTCTCGCCAGTGACGACAAGGCGTCATCAGGCACCACACAAGTGCAAACGGACACTGCAGGCGGTTCGGGCAGACAAATGCACCAAATTAATGCACCATCGCGGTGCCAAACAGCCCACACGCTTTACTTTGGTGCCGCATAGGCGGGTCGCCCGTGAGGGCATCCCGAAAGCCTGCGATGGCATGGATCGTGCAGTCCGAGTTCCCGCAAAGCTTTTTACCTCTAAAGGAGCCCCTCTATGAAAATGGTGACCGCCATCATCAAGCCCTTCAAGCTTGATGAAGTGCGTGAGGCCCTGTCCGCCATCGGCGTCCAAGGCATCACCGTGACCGAAGTCAAAGGCTTCGGTCGCCAAAAGGGCCACACCGAGCTGTACCGTGGCGCGGAATATGTGGTCGATTTCCTGCCCAAGGTCAAGATCGAAGCGGCCGTCGACGAGTCCATCCTCGACCGCGTGATCGAAGCCATCGAAGCCGCTGCACGCACCGGCAAGATCGGCGACGGCAAGATCTTCGTGACCTCGCTCGAACAGGTCATCCGCATCCGCACCGGCGAAACCGGCAAGGACGCGCTGTAAAGACCCGATCACCATTTTCTGCTGACCCAGGCCGGCGCCTTTTGGCATCACCGGCTTGCGTCCTGTCCCAATCCAACCCGATTCCAAGAGGCAATCCATGAGAAAACTCATTGCGTCGATCGCACTGGGTCTCGCAGCGTTCGGTCTGCTGGGCGTATCGCACGCCCAGGACACCGCCACCGCGACCCCGGCTGCTGCCGCGTCCGCCACCGCCGAGGCCACACCGGCCGCAGCCCCCGCACCGGCTGAAGCCGCTTCGGCCGCCGCCACCGCTGCACCCGCCGAAGCCGCCAGCGCACCTGCCGCCGCGGCCCCCGTGCCCAACAAGGGCGACACCACCTGGATGATGGTCTCCACCCTGCTGGTGATCCTGATGACCATCCCCGGCCTGGCCCTGTTCTACGGCGGCCTGGTGCGCAGCAAGAACATGCTGTCCGTGCTGATGCAGGTGATGGTGACCTTCTCGCTGATCGTCGTGCTGTGGTTCATCTATGGCTACAGCCTGGCCTTCACCGAGGGCAATGCCTTCATCGGTGGCCTCGATCGCCTGATGATGAAGGGCATCTGGGACAACGTCGCCGGCACCTTCGCCAACGGCGCCACCTTCAGCAAGGGCGTGGTGATCCCGGAAATCGTGTTCGCGACCTTCCAGTCCACCTTCGCCGGCATCACCTGCTGCCTGATCGTCGGCGCCTTCGCCGAGCGCATCAAGTTCTCGGCCGTGCTGCTGTTCATGGTGCTGTGGTTCACCTTCAGCTATCTGCCCATGGCCCACATGGTGTGGTTCTGGATGGGCCCGGACGCCTACACATCGGCTGCCGTTGCTGACGAGATGACCAAGAAGGCCGGCCTGATCTGGCAATGGGGCGCGCTGGACTTCGCCGGCGGCACCGTGGTGCACATCAACGCCGCCGTCGCTGGCCTGGTGGGTGCCTACATGGTCGGCAAGCGCATCGGCTACGGCAAGGAATCCTTCACCCCGCACTCGCTGACGCTGACCATGGTCGGTGCCGCGCTGCTGTGGGTGGGCTGGTTCGGCTTCAACGCCGGCTCCGCCCTGGAAGCCAACGGCTTCGCCGCCCTGGCCTTCGTGAACACGCTGGCCGCCACCGCCGCCGCCGTGCTGGGCTGGATCCTGGGTGAGTCGCTGCTCAAGGGCAAGGCCTCGATGCTGGGTGCCGCTTCCGGCGCCGTGGCTGGTCTGGTCGCCATCACCCCCGCCGCCGGCAACGTCGGCATCGGTGGCGCCCTGATCATCGGCCTGCTGGCCGGCCTGATCTGCCTGTGGGGCGTGACCGGCCTGAAGAAGCTGCTGGGTGCCGACGACTCGCTGGACGTGTTCGGCGTGCACGGCGTGGGCGGCATCCTGGGTGCCCTGCTGACCGGCGTGTTCAACTCGCCCAACCTGGGCGGCCCCAGCGCCGTCGCCGACTGGACGACCGTCGCCATGGTCGCCCCGGACGCCTACTCCATCGCCGGCCAGGTGTGGATCCAGCTGAAGGGCGTGCTGCTGACCATCGTGTGGTCGGGCGTGGTCTCCGTGATCGCCTACAAGATCGTCGACCTGGTGATCGGCCTGCGTGTCCCCGAGGACGAAGAGCGCGAAGGCCTGGACATCACCTCGCACGGCGAAACCGCCTATCACAAGTGATCCGTTCGGGGGGCCCGGTAACGGGTTCCCTTCGCGACAAGCCAAAGGGCTGCCTCCGGGCAGCCCTTTTTGCTTTTCCGGACAAGCGCGAACGCCCTCTGGAAATCCGTCAAAGCGCCCCAACGTGGGCCCATCGTCACGGAAAACAGGCTGCCCGGGCCATTTCGCGGTGGCCCGGCCCCAAACTCCTACAATGATCCCCACGACATCGAAGAGCACCACCCCATGGTTCCACACCTGATCACCGCGCTGACCGGCCCCATCAACGAGCTGGAGCAGCGCATGCTGGAATCCATGCCTGCCATCGAACGCTGGTTCCGGCTGGAATGGATGGAGCACACCCCGCCCTTCTACACCTCGGTCGATCTGCGCAATGCCGGCTTCAAGCTGGCCCCGGTGGACACCAACCTCTACCCCGGCGGCTTCAACAACCTGACGCCGGAGATGCTGCCCCTGGCCGTGCAGGCCGCCATGGCCGCCATCGAGAAGATCTGCCCCGAGGCCAAGAACCTGCTGCTGATCCCCGAGCGCCACACCCGCAACACCTTCTACCTGACGAACGTGGCGCGCCTGGTCGAGATCTTCTCGGCCGCCGGCCTGAACGTGCGCCTGGGCTCGCTGGACGAAACCATCACCGAGCCCACTGTCCTGAACCTGCCCGACGGCAACACGCTCACGCTCGAACCCCTGGTGCGCACCAAGCGCCGCCTGGGCCTCAAGCACTTCGACCCCTGCACCATCTTGCTCAACAACGACCTGTCCGCTGGCATCCCCGAGATCCTGCAGGGCTTGCACGAGCAATATTTGCTGCCGCCGCTGCACGCCGGCTGGGCCGTGCGCCGCAAGAGCCAGCACTTCCAGGCCTATGAAGAGGTCGCCAAGAAGTTCGCCAAGCTGCTGGGCATGGACCCATGGCTGATCAACCCCATGTACGCCGTCTGCGAGGACATCAACTTCCAGGACGACACCGGCCATGAGGCCTTGCAGACGCAGGTCGACACCCTGCTGAACAAGATCCGCCGCAAGTACAAGGAATACGGCATCAACGAGAAGCCCTTCGTCATCGTCAAGGCCGACAACGGCACCTACGGCATGGGCATCATGACCGTGCGCGACGCGAAAGACCTGGCCGACCTGAACCGCCGCACCCGCAACAAGATGTCGGTGGTGAAAGACGGCCAGGAGGTCACCCGCGTGATCATCCAGGAGGGCGTGCCCACCTACGAGCAGATCAACGACGCCGTGGCCGAGCCCGTGGTCTACATGCTGGACCGCTACGTGATCGGCGGCTTCTACCGCGTGCACGCCGACCGCGGCATCGACGAGAACCTCAACGCCCCGGGCTCCAGCTTCGTGCCCCTGGCCTTCGCCGAGCCCTCGCACCTGCCCAAGCCGGGCGCCAAACCCGGCGCCAGCGTGCCCAACCGCTTCTACATGTACGGGGTGGTGGGCCGCCTGGCCATGCTGGCCGCCAGCTACGAGCTGGAGGCCACCGATCCCAACGCCGAGGTCTACGACTGAACTTTCGGGCCGGGTTCACGGCACAATGCGGCTTCCGCTGATCCGCAACGAGTTCCCGTGCAACCCAGCTCCAAAGAATCGCTGAGCCCCTCTCAGCTGGCCGCGCTCACCCTGGGCGCGATCGGTATCGTCTATGGCGATATCGGTACCAGCCCCCTGTACGCGCTCAAGGAAGTCTTCACCCACGGGCACCTGCCCGTCACGCCCGAGAACATCTACGGCATCCTGTCGATCATGTTCTGGACGTTGACGATCATCGTCTCGCTCAAGTACGTGACGCTGATCCTGCGCGCCGACAACAACGGCGAAGGCGGCCTGATCGCCATGCTGGCCCTGGCCTCCACCGCCGTGAAGGACAAGCCCGCCCTGCGGCGCGTGCTGCTGGCCGTCGGCATCTTCGGCACGGCCATCTTCTTCGGCGACGGCGTGATCACGCCCGCGGTGTCGGTGCTGTCGGCGGTGGAAGGCATGAACGTGGCCGCGCCGGGGCTGGAGCGCTTCGTCGTGCCCATCACGCTGGTGGTGCTGACCATCCTGTTCATGGTGCAGAAGCACGGCACGGGCGGCATCGGCAAGTTCTTCGGGCCGATCACGGCCATCTGGTTCGCGGTGCTGGCCTTTCTGGGCGCCATCCACGTGGTGGAGAACCCGGCGGTGCTGGCCGCGCTCAGCCCGCACTACGCGCTGAGCTTCATCTTCAATCACCCGCACCTGGCCTTCGTGGCGCTGGGCGCCATCATCCTGTGCGCCACCGGCGCCGAGGCGCTCTACGCAGACATGGGCCACTTCGGCAAGAAGCCGATCCGCCTGGCCTGGTTCGCGCTGGTGATGCCCGCGCTGGTGCTGAACTACTTCGGCCAGGGCGCGATGCTGCTGGAGTACCCGGAGAACGTCAACAACCCCTTCTTCGAGATGGCGCCGCACTGGGCGCTGTACCCGCTGGTGGTGCTGGCCACCTTCGCCACGGTGATCGCGTCGCAGGCCCTGATCTCGGCGGCGTTCTCGGTCACCAAGCAGATCATCCAGCTGGGTTACCTGCCGCGCCTGCGCATCCTGCACACCTCGGTGAACGAGACGGGCCAGATCTACATCCCCTTCGTGAACTGGACGCTGTACGCCTGCATCGTGCTGGCGGTGGTGTTCTTCGGCTCGAGCAGCAAGCTGGCGGCGGCCTACGGCATCACGGTCACGATCGACATGCTGATCACCACGGTGATGACCTTCTTCGTGATCCGCTTCGCGTGGAAGCTGTCGCTGGCGCTGTGCATCTTCGCCACCGGCTTCTTCTTCGTGATCGACGTGCTGTTCTTCAGCGCCAACGTGATCAAGGTGATCGACGGCGGCTGGTTCCCGCTGCTGATCGGCGGCGTGATGTTCACCCTGATGATGACCTGGAAGGAAGGCCGCGCGCTGCTCAGCGAGCGGCTGCGCACCGATTCCATCGACCTGGAGCCCTTCCTAGACGCGGTGTTCTCCAGCCCGCCCACGCGCGTGCCGGGCTCGGCCGTGTTCCTGATCGCCGATGCGGGCACCACGCCCAACGCGCTGCTGCACAACCTCAAGCACAACAAGGTGCTGCACGAGCAAAACCTGTTCGTGACGGTGCGCTCGCACGAAGTGCCGTGGATCGGCTTCGAGAAGCGCGTGGAGCTCAAGTCGCTGGGCAAGGATTGCTGGCAGGTGATGCTGCACTTCGGCTTCAAGAACGAGCCGGACGTGCCTGAAGCCTTGAAATTGCTCAAGCAGCGCGGCGTCACGCTCGACGACATGGAGACCAGTTATTTCCTGTCGCGCGACATCGTCATTCCCACGATCGGCAGCGGCATGGCGCCCTGGCGTGAAAAACTCTTCGCTTCGATGCACCGCAACGCGGCCGGTGTCGCCGACTTCCTGAATCTGCCCGCCAACCGCGTCATCGAGATGGGCTCCAAGGTCGAGATCTGAACCACTTACCCGCTTCCGAAAATGCCGTGATCCCGCGTTTGATGCGGGCGGCGGCCGATTCATCGTTGGCCGCCGTGTCGGCCGGTTTCGTGGCCACACTGGTGGGTTTCACCAGCACCATCGCGCTGATCTTCCACGCGGCGCAGTCGCTGGGCGCCACGCCCGCGCAGACGGCCTCGTGGGTGTGGGCGCTGGGCATCGGCATGGGCATGTCCACCATCGGCCTGTCGCTGTGGACGCGCATCCCCATCCTGATCACCTGGTCCACGCCGGGCGCGGCGGTGATCGCGGCCGCCGCCGGTGGTGCAGGGGGCATCACGATGCCCGAGGCCATCGGCGCCTTCCTGGTGTGCGGCGTGCTGATGCTGCTGTCGGGCGTCACGGGCCTTTTCGACAAACTGATGAACCGGATTCCGATCACGCTGGCGGCGGCGCTGCTGGCGGGCATCCTGGCCAAGTTCGCGCTGCTGGCCTTCGCCGGCACCACCGAGCAACCGGGGCTGGTGATCGGCATGTTCTTCCTGTACCTGGTGGGGCGGCGCTTCTGGCCGCGTTTCGCGGTGCTGGGCGTGCTGATCGGCGGCATGGCGATGGCGGCGGCGCAGGGCCTGCTCAACACCTCGGCGCTGCAGGGCGGGCTGGCGGTGCCCGTGTGGGTGACGCCGACGTGGTCCTGGCAGGCCGTGTTGGGCATGGGCCTGCCGCTGTTCATCGTGACCATGGCCTCGCAGGCGGTGCCTGGCGTGTCGGCCATCCGCGTGGCGGGCTACACACCGCCGGTGTCGCCCTTGATGAGCTGGTCGGGCGTGACCACGCTGCTGCTGGCGCCGTTTGGCGGCTACACCTTCAACCTGGCGGCCATCACGGCGGCCATCGTGCTGAGCCCGCATGCGCACAGCGAACCGGGCAAGCGCTACACAGCGGCGATCTGGTCGGGCATCTTCTACGTGGCGATGGGGCTGCTGGGCGGTGCCGTGGCCGGCGTGCTGGCGGCCTTTCCGCCTGCGCTGGTGATGGGCGTGGCCGGCCTGGCGCTGCTGGGCACCATCGGCGGTGGCCTGGCCACCGCGCTCACCGGCGTGGCGCACCGCGAGGCGGCGCTGATCACCTTCCTCGTGACGCTGTCGGGCATGACGCTGTGGGGCGTCGGCTCGGCCTTCTGGGGGCTGGTCGCCGGCACGATCGCGCTGTTCGTGGAACACTACAGGGCTCCCTCACCCGATTCCGCCGATTCGCCATGAAATTGCTGTTCGTCGCCGACCCGCTGGCCACCTTCAAGACCTACAAGGACAGCACCTTCGCCATGATGCGCGAGGCCGCCAGACGTGGCCACGAGCTGTGGGCCTGCGAGGCGCGCGAAATGGGCTGGCGCCAGGACCAGCCCGTCAGCACCGCCGCCCGGCGCATCCGCCTGACGGGTGACGAAACAGCCTGGTTCGAGGTCGAGGAGGAAGCCCGCATCGCGCTGCGCGATGTCGATGCCGTGGTGATGCGCAAGGACCCGCCCTTCGACACCGAGTACCTCTACGCCACGCACCTGCTGACCCAGGCCGAGCGCGAAGGCGCGCGCGTGTTCAACCGCGCGCAGGCGCTGCGCGAGCACCCCGAAAAGCTGGCGATCCTGGAATTTCCGCAGTTCATCGCACCCACGCTGGTCAGCTCGGATGTGGACACGCTCAAGGCCTTCCACGCCGAGCATGGCGACGTGATCCTCAAGCCGCTGGACGGCATGGGCGGCGCGGGCATCTTCCGCGTCAAGCAGGATGCCTTGAACCTGGGCAGCATCCTCGAATCACTGACCTTGCTGGGCACGCGCACGATCATGGCGCAGCGCTACCTGCCGGCCATCACGCAGGGCGACAAGCGCGTGCTGCTGATCGGCGGCGAGCCCGTGCCCTACGCGCTGGCCCGCATCCCGCAGGGCACCGAGGTGCGCGGCAACCTGGCGGCCGGCGGCAAGGGCGTGGCCCAGCCGTTGAGCGCCAGCGACCGCGCCATCGCCGAAACACTCGCACCCATCCTGGCCGCGCGCGGCCTGCTGCTGGTGGGCCTGGACATCATCGGCGACCGCCTGACCGAGATCAACGTGACCAGCCCGACGTGCTTCCAGGAGATCACGCAGCAGACTGGCTGGGATGTCGCGGCGCGCTTCATCGATGCGCTGGAGCAGCAGGTCAACCGGGCGATCGCGGCGGCCAGCACGACGGGCGATTACCACGATCTGTGAAGGCGTGGCCGGCGTGCCCTGCAGGGTCGGCGGCATGACCCGCGTCAGCGTTTGACGCTGGACGCTTCGGGCCGAGCGGGCGCGCTGAAGGTGTCCAGCAGGCCCAGGCGATGGGCCTCGAACACGGCCTCGCTGCGCGAGTGCACGGCCAGCTTGCCGTAGAGCTTCTTGATGTAGGTCTGCACCGTGTGCACGGTGATGCCCTGCTGGCGCGCGATCTCGGCGTACGAGAAGCCGCGCGCGATGAACTCCAGCACCTCCTGCTCGCGGCGCGAGAGCACCACGGGCGCGGGCTCGCCGTTCGCCGTGGTTTCGTCATCCCCTGCAGGGGCCAAGGCCGCCAGGCGGCTGGCGGCGAGCGTGTCGGGCTTGGCGGAAGGTTGCATGCGCCGCAGCAGGTGCCGCGCGATCATCGGCGAAATGGGCGAGGCGCCCTGCTTCACGGCCAGCAAGGTCTGCGCGATGTCGGCCGCGTCGTCGTCCTTGTGCACATAGCCCACGGCGCCGGCCTCGATGCTGGCGACCACGTTCTCTTCATCGCCGAACATCGAGACGACCAGCATGTCGCAGGCGGGCCAGCGCGCGTGCACCTCGCGCATCAGCGTGAGGCCGCTGCCATCGGGCAGGCCCAGGTCGATCAGCAGCAGGTCGGCGTCGTTGGACGCGAACCAGACGCGCGCGGATGCCAGTGTCGAGAAGGCGCCGGCCAGCGACAGGCGAGGATGCGCCTGCACGCAGGATTCGAGGAATTCGCGGTGCTGGTGGTTGTCTTCCACCACCGCCACGCGCCACACACTGGATTCAACGGCATTCATCATGCTGCGGAGGATAAGGCAGGGGCGGGCTCGCCGGGGCGTGGCAGGCTCAGGCGCAGTTCCAGGCCACCCTGCGTGGGCACCAGGAACTCCAGCCGCGCGCCGATCAGCGAGGCACGGCCCTGCATGGTCTGCAGACCATGGCCCGAGGCCTTGGGCGAGGTGTGCCAGCCACGGCCGTTGTCGATCAGGCTCAGGCGCAGGTGGTCGTCGAACACACGCGCGGACAGCACCAGCCGCGTCGCGCCCGAGTGCTGCAGCACGTTGGACAGGCCTTCGAACAGGATGTACTGCACTTGGCGCAGCACGGGCGGCTGGCCGGGCGGCCAGGCGGGCAGATCATCGACATCCCACACCAGCTCAAGCCCGGCCGCCTTCAGGCGCGGCGTGAGGCGAAAGCGCCAACTGGCCAGCAGGCCCACCACGTCACCCGGCTGCAGCGACATCGCATCGATCGAGAGCTTGAGGTGGTCCAGCGAATCGCGCAGGGTCTGCGTGACCAGGGGCACATCGACTTCGTCGTGCGGCATGGCCGTGAGCTGGCGCAGCGCCGACGTGAGATGCGCGCCCACGCCATCGTGCATGTCTTTCAAGATGCGGCTGCGTTCGGCCGACACGGCCTGGGCGCTTTCCAGCGCGGCCAGGCGCTCGAAGCTTTCGCGCAGGGCCAGTTCGCGCTCGGCCACGCGGCTGGCCAGGCTGGCGTTCAACTCGGCCAGTGCCCAGCGAGAGCGGGCGTAGTCACCGGCCAGGATCATGAAGCTGCAGGCGATCATGGCGGGGCCCGCCAGCGGCAACCAGTAGACCGAATCGAAAGGCAGGCTGCCGACCTGCACCATCACATCATGCGCGCCGGCCGGCACCACCATCGCGCAGCCCAGCACCAGCCAGGCGCCATCGGGCCGGCGGCTGCGGATCACATGGCCGATGGCTGCGACCATGCCCGTCAGCGCCAGCGCGTAGATCACCAGGTAGATCGCCGCCGTGATTTCATAGCGCGGGAAGAACAGGTAGTAGCCCGGCACCAGCAGCATCAGCGTGACGACGAGCCGGTCCACCCAGGGCCAGGGCCGCTCGGTGAAGCGGAAGAAGAAGGCGCTCAGCGCCAGCTGGTACCAGACGGTGGCGGTGAAGCTCAGGCGCTCCCACACCAGCAGGTCGGTCAAGGGCGTGGGGCTGATCAGCATCAGCGTGCTCACGCCCCAGAACAGCGCCGAGGCGCCCATGAAGCCGAAGGCCGCCTGCGCCCGGTCGCGCAGCCACACGATCACCATGACCAGGCCCAGCGAGATCATGGCCACGTGCGCGATCTGCACGCCATCGACCTGCAGCCACTTGCGGTGCTTGTAGACGACGGCCAACTGGTCCACCGGCCCGACCTGGATGGGCGCCAGACCGTTGCGCGCCTGGTAGCCGCTGGCCACGCGCACGTGGACGATGTTCTCACCCGGCTGCCACAGGTTGGCCGGCACGTTGAACAGCAGCGGCACGTACCAGTGGCGTGTCACCGGGTCGGCCATGGAGCCGGTGTAGTCCAGCGCCACGCCGTTGACCCACACCTGCGCGTTCATCACCACGCGGGGCAGGTACACGGCCCAGGGTGCCGTGGGCGCGGCAGGCAGCGTGACACGGAAGCGATACCACATCGAGCCTTCGAAGCCGGCATGCGTGTCCTTCCAGCGGTGCGGCAGGTGCACATGCAACCAGGGCGCGGCATCACCAGGCGGCAGGCCGGGTTGCGCGTCGGGCAGCAGGCAGGCCTCGGGCAGGATGGTGACCTGGTCCAGCGGCAAGGCCACCCAGGGATGGCGCACCGCGGCCTGGCGGGCGGCATCGGCTTGAGCATCGGCGGAAGACACGCTCACCTTGGCGGATGTCTCCGCCGCACGCGCCAACGCCGCCCCCGCGAACACGCAGGCCCACACCACCGCCAGAAGCCAAAGCCCCAGGCGGTTCATGGTCCAGCGTCCTCCCACGCGGGTCCGGTGGATGAACCGAAATCGATCGTGCATGGACCGGATTGTGACCTTCCGCGCCCTGCCGCGCACCCCCAGGCTTCCAGGGAATTCGCGCCATGCCGTCCGATGCGGCGACAATCGGGGATTCGGCTCAGGCCGATCGCCTTCGGACGGGCGCCGCCCCTTTCGCCGTTTTTCCCCATTTTTCGCTGCCCCACCATGGCCGTTCTGACCCTCAGCCAGGCCCAACTGGCCTTCGGCCACGTCGCCCTGCTCGACAACGCCGCCTTCTCGCTCGAAACCGGCGAGCGCGTCGGCCTGATCGGCCGCAACGGCACGGGCAAGTCCTCCCTGCTCAAGATCCTGGCCGGCCTGGAAAAGCCGGACGACGGCCTGCTGCAACTGCAAAGCGGCACCGAGCTGGCCTACGTGCCGCAGGAGCCCGATTTCGCCCCGGGCGCCACCGTGTTCAGCACCGTGAGCGAAGGCCTGGGCGACATCCGCAGCCTGCGCGAGCGTTTCGAATCCCACGCCGAGGGCGAAGACCTCGATGCGCTGATGACCCAGATCGAGGCCCGCAACGGCTGGAACTGGGAGCAGCGCGTGGACGAGACCCTGCAGCGCCTGCGCCTGGCGCCCGAGCTGCCGATCGACGGCCTGTCCGGCGGCACCAAGAAGCGCGTGGCCCTGGCCCGCGCGCTGGTGGCCAGCCCCGATGTGCTGCTGCTCGACGAGCCCACCAACCACCTGGACCTGGACGCCATCACCTGGCTGGAAGAGCTGCTCGTGGCCTTCAAGGGCAGCGTCTTCCTGATCAGCCATGACCGCGCCTTCCTGGATGCGGTGTGCACACGCATCGTCGAGCTGGACCGCGGCACGCTGCGCTCCTACCCCGGCAACTTCGCGGCCTATGAGACGCTCAAGGCCCAGCAACTGGCGGACGAAGCCGTCTCGAACGCCCGCGCCGACAAGCTGCTGGCGCAGGAAGAAGTCTGGATCCGCAAGGGCGTCGAGGCCCGCCGCACGCGCAGCGTGGCCCGCATCAAGCGGCTTGAAGTGCTGCGCGAGACCCGCGCCGCCCGCCGTGACGTGGTCGGCCGCGTGAAGCTGGAGGTCTCCCAAGGCGAGCGCGGCGGCAAGATCGTGGCCGAACTGGAAGGCGTGTCCAAGCGCTTCGGCGACCGCGACATCGTCAAGAACTTCACCGGCACCATCCTGCGCGGCGACAAGGTCGGCCTGATCGGCGCCAACGGCGCGGGCAAGACCACGCTGCTCAAGCTGATCCTGGGCGAACTGGCACCCGACAGCGGCACCGTGCGCCAGGGCGCCAACCTGGCCGTGGCCTACTTCGACCAGATGCGTGACAACCTCAATCTGGATGCCACGCTGGCCGACTTCATCAGCCCGGGCAGCGAGTGGATCGAGATCAACGGTTCGCGCAAGCACGTGATGAGCTACCTCACGGACTTCCTGTTCTCGCCAGCGCGCGCCAACTCGCCCGTGCGCACCCTGAGCGGCGGCGAGCGCAACCGCCTGCTGCTGGCGCGCCTGTTCGCGCGGCCCAGCAACGTGCTGGTGCTCGACGAACCGACCAACGACCTGGACATCGACACGCTCGACCTGCTCGAAGACCTGCTGGCCGACTACCCCGGCACCGTCTTCCTGGTCAGCCACGACCGGCGCTTCCTGGACAACGTGATCACCAGCTCGATCGTGGCCGAGGGCGAAGGCCGCTGGCGCGAGTACGAGGGCAGCGTGGAAGACTGGCTGACCCAGTCACGCCGTGCGCAGGCCATGGCCGCCGCCAAGTCGACGCCGCCCAAGGCCGCGGCCGTCCCGGCACCAGCGCCAGCCGCGCCGGCCCCATCGGCTGCGCCGGTCACCAGCAAGCCCAAGAAGAAGCTCAGCTACAAGGAGCAGCGCGAACTGGACGAACTGCCCGCCCGCATCGAAACCCTGGAAGAAGAGCAGGCCGAGTTGAACCGCACCCTGGCCGACCCGGATCTGTACAGGAAGCAGGACGCGCACAGCATCGCCGGCCTGCAGGCGCGCATCGCCACCATTGACGAAGAACTGCTGGGGCTGCTCGAACGTTGGGAAACGCTGGGCGGCGCCTGAAGCGTCAAAGCGAGATCAGGCCACCGAGGCCAGCCGCGCTGGTGACGTGGCCGGTGCGCTGCCCCCAGCCTGCACGTCGGCCCAGGCCTTCTCGGGCTCGTCGCTGGCCAGCACGATGTCGACCGCACCCGCCAGGCGGCGCGTGTCAGCCCGCAGCACGCGCTGCTTGACCGCCGCCACCTGCGTGGGGTGCATCGAGAAGCTGCGCAGCCCCATGGCCAGCAGCAGTTCGGTGAAGGCCGGATCGCCCGCCATTTCGCCGCACACGCTCACACCCCGCCCGGCCGCGTTGGCCTGCTGGATCGTCTGGTGGACCAGATTGAGCACCGCCGGGTGCCACGGATCGTACAGATGGGCCACGGCCTCGTCGGCGCGGTCGATGGCCAGCGTGTACTGGATCAGGTCGTTCGTGCCGATCGACAGGAAATCGAAATGCTTGAGGAACACGGGCAGCGTCAGCGCGGCCGCCGGCACCTCGATCATCGCGCCCAGTTGCACCTTGCCGATGGGCTTGCCTGATTCAGACAGTTGCCGCTGCACCACCGCCACCTGCTCCAGCGTCTGGCGGATCTCGTGGGCGCTGCCCAGCATCGGGATCAGGATCTTGACGGGCCCATGCGCGGCCGCACGGAACAGCGCGCGCAACTGGCGGCGGAACATGCTCGGCTCGGACAGGCTCCAGCGGATCGCCCGCAGCCCCAGCGCCGGGTTCAGCACCGACTCGTGGCGCAGCTCGCTGGGCGTCATGCCTTCCAGCGGCTTGTCGGCGCCGATGTCGACCGTGCGGATCGTGACCGGCATGCCGTTCATGCCCTCGACCGCTCGGCGGTAGGCATCGTACTGCTCGTCCTCGTCGGGCAGGTCGCTGCCACGCCCCATGAACAGGAACTCGCTGCGGAACAGGCCCACGCCGGCGGAACCCGCCTCCAGCGCCACGGGGGCGTCTTCGGGCATCTCGATGTTGGCCAGCAGCTCGATGCGCTCGCCATCCAAAGTGACGGCGGGCGTGTGCCGCAGGCGGGCCAGGCGGCTGCGCTCCAGCTCGCTCTGGCGCTGACGGAAACGGTACTCTTCCAGCACGATGGGCGACGGATCGACGATCACCAGGCCGGCATCGCCGTCGATGATGATGCAGTCGTCCTGCCGGATCAGGCCGCTGGCCTGGCGGGCGCCCACCACGGCCGGGATGTCCATGCTGCGCGCCACGATGGCCGTGTGCGAGGTCTTGCCGCCCACGTCGGTCACGAAGCCGGTGAACACGCTGCGCTTGAAGGTCAGCATGTCGGCCGGTGAAATGTCGCTGGCCACCAGCACCAGGGGCTCGTCGCCGCCGAAATCGCGCGAATGGGGCTGCATGGCCGGCAAGCCAGCGCCCCGGCTCAGCACCCGCAGCAGCCGCTCGACCACCTGCTCCAGGTCGGCCTTGCGCTCGCGCAGGTAGGCATCTTCCATCTCGTCGAACTGCCGGGCCAACACTTCCAGCTGGGCGGACAACGCCCATTCGGCGTTGTAGTGGCGTTCGCGGATCCAGTCGCCGGCGGCGCCGATCAGGGCCTCGTCCTGCAGCAGCATCTGGTGCACGTCCAGCAGGGCGGCCAGCTCGGCCGGCATGTCGCTGGGCAGGTCGCGCTTGAGGGTGTCGAACTCGACGGCCACGGTGTCCCGGGCTTCGGTCAGGCGCGCGAATTCATCGTCGACCCGGTTGGGATCGATGAAATGGTGGGGCACGTCCACACGTCCGGACGCGATCAGCACGGCGCGGCCGATGGCCACCCCCCGTGATACCGGCAGGCCGAAGATCTGGATGCTCATGCTGGGATGCTAGCAGTTCAGGCGCTTGAAGGGACTCCGGATTTAACCAGGATCAGCCACGTCAGGGTCTTGCCGCGCGTCATGGTTCCGTCACACAAGGTTCATGGGCACGTCATGCCCGCTGACCACAC
>DXIO01000106.1 GCA_019112875.1 Candidatus Aquabacterium excrementipullorum | reverse complement strand
TGCACATCGGCACCAGCGAACTGGGTTTTTACAAAATTGCTTATCCGAAGGCTGTTCCCGTAAACCAAATAGAGCGGCTCTGACATGACATGCATGTAGATGACGACCCCGCGGGCTTTGGAGAGCGCATTTGATCCGTCCAGTTCGGACAAGCCGCGGGCTGTAACACCGTCCTGCGTGGCTATTGATTGGCCAGAGATTGACTCGCAGCGCCATGAATTTTTCCTGGCTTGTCCACAGGCTGCTTTCTCCATTTGTCCCCCAGCGGATTCACTGTTGAGGCTTCCGTTGAAGTGAATGGTGATGCCCGCGCTGGCCGTAGCGTTCACCGCCATGCCAAGGGCAAATGAAATTATCACTTTTGTCATTTTCAAAGCGTTCCCTTTCGAGCCGACCGCTTGCGAGTCACCTTCAGCTGCGTCAACTCCGGCGCATTCATGCGGATGCCCCATCCTTCCCCAGGTTTCGACGTCAGGGGCCTGATGGCAAGCGGCACGGGATCGAGCACACCACCGGCTCCCTGTGTTGATCTGTTCATCCACTGTAAGCGAGGCTTCACAACTTGCAACCAAGCAGTTCTGCCTGGTTTGCAAGCCTCTGAAGCTTGCCCGCAAGGCTCAAATTCCCGACCGCCAACAAATTAGCCTTGCGCGCAAAGACATCAGCTTTGCGCGCAAGGCTCTCCATCTCGAAGTGCAAGGTTCTGACAGAGATGCGCAAGGCTTTATGCTTCGCGCGCAAGGTCAGGCAACCTTGCGCGCAAGCCTCAGAACTCTGCGCGCAAGCCTTTTTTCCTTGCGCGCAAGGCTCCCTGTACCCAACCGCAAGCAAAAAAGCTTTGCGCGCAAGCACGTACAACTCGGTCGCCCGAGAAAAACTCTTTGCGCGCAAACATCAAAGCCTTGCGCCCGGCCCCCAACGCATCCCGCGTTCAGTTCGAAGGCCGATAGCTCAAGCTCGATGTCCAGAGCAAGGCCACCACACAGCCGATCGCCACGATCGCCGTGATCCACACCACCGGCGCATCCATGCTGGCCTGGTTCGGATAGATGCGCGCCAGGGCGCCCAGGGCGACGCCGTTGCCCGCCACCACCAGCATGGCGCCGGTGTAGTCGTGAAAGCGCCGCGCACGATTGGCGCCCGCCGCCCAGCGCGCATCGGTGTTGTAGCCGGGCAGGCCGCCATCGGCGTTGTCCAGGCTTTCCAGCGTGGCCAAAAAGTGGCGCAGGTTGGTCAGCGCGCGCTCGGCCTTGTAGTTCAGAAAGACCAGGCACAGCGACGCGACCGGAAAGCCCAGGACCAGCCATTCCACCGGCACGCGCTGCCCCGCCTCCGGCCGGAAGGCCACCAGCGCAGCCAGCAGGCCCAGCACCAGGGTGATGTACATCGCCAGGGCCTGTTGTCGCTGAGCGATGCGGGCGTTCAGCTCGTTGGAGGCCGCGATGAATCGGTAGTTGGCGTCAACGTGGCGGGAGGGCATGGCGTGGTCGCAGGCGTTGGGTCACTGGGCATGACAGTGTAGGACGGCTCAACGCTGCTGGAACTCCTGCGCGGTCTCCTGCGCCAGTTGCTGCAGGCGCTTCATCATCTGGGGCATGCGCTGCTGCATCAAGGCCATCGACTTCTGGAGCACCAGGGGCATCTTCTCGAGCATGGCCTTGCCCGCAGGGGTGCGGTAGAAGGCGATCAGGGCGTCGATCTCTTCCTGGGTGAAGGTCTCTTGGTAGACCTGCACCGAGAACGCCTTCATCCGGGCCCAGGACAACTCCTCGGCCAGCACATCGTTCATCTTGCGGGAGAAGCTGGCGATGTATCGGCGCGCCTTCTCGCGCGCAGGCGCGTCGAGGCCCTTGAGGTCGATGCTCTGCTCGAAGGCAGGCAGCATCGCCGCCGAGACCTGCTGAACCATGACATCCGTGAGCTTGCTGGCATGGGTGACCTCCAGCAGTTCCTCGATGGATTCATTGCTCGGCGGCGTGGCGGCCAGAGCCAGAGAGGCAGCCAGGGCCAGGCACAGACCCGTGATGGCCTTCTTCATGTGAAATCTCCTGAGAGTGATTGATGAGTGGAAAGAAGTGTCGAGCCGTGGCCCGGTGTGTCAGCGCTGCACGCACACCTCGGTGCCGTGGTTGCCGCCCTTGAACTCGGGCTCGTAGTAGAACTTGTTGAAGGTCCACTTGCCCTTGGCGCTCTTCTCGAAGGTGGCGATGCCGGTGCCGAAATCCTTGGTGCTCGGGTCCGTGAGCGCGAAGAAGATGCCCATGTGCGCACCCTGCGCGGCGGCGTGCCCCGGGTAGCTGCCGTAGCCCGGCACATCGAGCTTGAAGCTGTAGGCGCCCTGCGTGCCCGTGCTCTGCGCGGGGATCAATGCCAGCGTGACGGTGCCGTCGTAGGGGCCTTCGTGGCTGTCCTGGCCCTTGCAGTCGTAGGTGCCGCTGTAGTCGGGGCCGGTGAACGCAGGGGCGATGGATGCCGGCGCGGCAGGGGCCTCGCACGCGGGGATGGCGTCGTGCCCGCTCAGGCGGCCCAATGCGTCCCAACTGCCCTGAGGGCAAGCCTGCGGTTTGTCGGTCGGCAGGCACAACACACGGTAGGTCTTGACCTGCTGGCTGGCCAGGCATTGCTTGAAGCTGGGGATCTGCAGGTAGCGCGGGGCCGGCATGCCCGCCGACTGGGCTTGGGCAAACACAGCCCATGACAGGGCTGACAGGCCCAGGAAGGCGCGGACGGCGAGCGTCATGTGGGGTCTCCAGTTGCGGTGCGGTGGTTGACCCAAGGGCTTGCACACGGGTCAGGCAACCGGAGCATAAGCCCCGTCGGGGTCATGCCTGCTCAGGCCGTCGCGTTCTGGCGACCATCCAGGTACGAGGCCAGGGCCTCGAAGCTCCTGGCATCCTGGCTGTCGTCAGAGACGAACATCTTGCTGAAGAGCTTGCGGATGTTGTCTGGCGTGATGGCCGTCTTCGCCGGATCGAACGAGGTGCCATCGGGCAAGGTGACTTCCCCACCGCCCATGCGAGACAGGGCCAACAGGTTCATGGCGCGCACCGCCTCGGTCTCGCCCTTCGCCACAAGCTCGTTGTAGAGCTTCTTCTCGTCGGGCGACAGGTTGGCCATGGTGTTGACGAAGCCGCCAGCCTTTTGCTGGTAGTCGATCTCTTCGGCTGTCCGGGCGCTTTCGGGCTTCGCGGCGATCTCGGCAAGACGGGCGTCAGCATCGGCAGCCGCCTTGGCTTCGTCCGACAAGGTCAGCTGGGCGCTGGCGCCTGATGTGCCGGTGGCGCCGAAGGTGTCCAGCGACTTCTGGCGCCCCGCCGTCAGGCTGCTGGGTGCATAGGTGCTCGCGGCACCGCCGATTCCATTGACGAACATAGGCCACTCCCCACGCGCTGGATTTGTACTGCTTTGAGTGGCTTGATGATGCGGCGGCCGCCGTTGGCGTAAAGCACACGTAAGCACGGCTTTTGACGCGCATTGAGACGCTTCGGTGCTATGCCCCGCCCAGCTGGCTCAGCGCCAGGCGTGCCACCTTACGCACTTCGGGGTCCGGATCCTCGGCCGCCAGGCGCACGGCCGGCAGCGCGGATTCATGCCGCGTCTCGCCCAGGGCGATCACGGCTTCCTTGCGCAGGTTGGCGATGGATTCGGTCAGCAGGCGCGTCAGGGCAGGCACGGCGGGCACGTTGTGCGCGGAGCCGAGTTGGCCCAGGGCGCGTGCGGCGCGCAGGCGCACCTGCCACCAGCCGTCATCCAGCAGATCCAGCAGCGGCTGGAAGGCGCCGCCCAGGCGCAGCTTGCCCAGGGTGGTGGCAGCTTCTTCGCGCACCTGCCAGGCCTGGTCGCGCGTAGCGGTCAGCAAGGCAGGCAGCACGGCCACGCCAGCGGCGGGCGCGAAGCCCAGGGCGCCCACGGCGGCACGGCGCACGTCGGCATCGGGGTCGGTGCCGGCCAATGCGGCCAGGCCCGGCAAGGCCTCTTCGCGCTTGAGCCAGCCCAGCACGCCCACGGCCTCCAGCCGCACGCTGGCTTCGGCATCGGCCAGGCCGCGCAAGGCAGGCTCAAACGCGGCGGGCAGGCGCAGTTCACGCAGGGCGCGCAAGGCGCTGGCCCGCACGAAGGGCTGGGCATGGTCGGCCGCCAGCAGCAGGGCTTCGGCGGAGGCCGGTTGCTTGAGCTCGCCCAGGCTGTGGGCGGCGGCTTCGCGCACGGTGGGTTCGGTGTCTTCCAGCGTGCGCACCAGGGCGGCCACGGTGGCTTCGTCTTCCCAGTAGGCCAGGCGGCCGGCGGCTTCGGCGCGCACGGCGGCGTCCGTGTCGTGCAGGGCGTGCAGCAGCCAGGGCACGTGGGCGGGGTCTTCCAGCTCGGCCAGCTCGATCAGGGCCAGGCGGCGCACGGTGGCGTCGTCGTCGGTGAGGCGAGGCGCCAGGGCTTGCAGGTCGTCGTCGGCGTCGTCCAGCAGGGGCGGCTGCGACGCTTGGGGGGCGGTGGTGGCTTGGGCAAGGCTCATGGCAGGGGCGCGGGTTCGTGTCGGTGTCGTCGGTGTGGTGGGTGGGGCCAGGCGCGCGGCGCTCAGACCGCGAAGCGCGCCTGCGTGGCGGCCACGCCTTTGGCGGAAGGATCTGCCGGGGCGATGGGGTCCAGGCCCAGCGGGGTCAGGCGGGTCAAGGGCAAGGTGCTGTCGGGATGGCGCAGCAGGTCCAGGCAATGGCGCTTCAGGCGGCCGAACTCGGGCGTGGTCAGCAACTCGGGCTGGCGCGGGCGCTCGGCGGGCACGGGCAGCTCGTCGATGAAGCGGCCAGGGCGCGGGCTCATCACCAGGATGCGGTCGGCCAGGAACAGGGCCTCGTCGATGTCGTGCGTGACGAAGACGACGGTGGTCTTCAGGCGCGTCCACAAATCGAGCAGCAGCTCCTGCATCTTCAGGCGCGTGAGCGCATCGAGCGCGCCGAAGGGCTCGTCCATCAGCAGCACGCGCGGCTGGTTGATCAGCACGCGGGCGATCTCCACGCGCTGCTGCATGCCGCCGGAGAGCTGGCGCGGGTAGCGGTGCTCGAAACCGCCCAGGCCCACTTGCTGCAGCAGGGCCAGTGCGCGGGCGCGGCGCTCGGCCTTGGCCACGCCCTGCATCTTCAGGCCGTAGGCCACGTTGTCCAGCGCGGTGAGCCACGGGAACAACGTGTGGTGCTGGAAGACCAGGCCGCGCTCGGGACTGGGCCCGATGACGGGCTGGCCATCGAGCGACAGGCGACCACCGGTGGGCTGCAGGTGCCCGGCCAGCGCGCCCAGCAGGGTCGATTTGCCGCAGCCCGAGGGGCCCAGCAGGCAGACGAACTCGCCGGGGGCGATGTCCAGCGAGACGCTGTCGAGCGCCAGGAAGCGGTCAGCACCCTGCCCCAGGTGGATGCTGACCTGGTCGATCAGCAGGCGGCCGGTGGACGGCGCGGCGGCAGGCACAACGCTTGGCGACGGCGTGGCCACGCGGGCGGTGGCCGTGTCGATGTCTTGGATCACGGCATTCATGCGCGTTGCTCCGATGGTTGCTGCCAGGGCATCAGCCATTGGCCGGTGCGGCGGATCAGCACGCTGCTGCCCATGCCCAGCACGCCGATCAGCAGCATGCCCACGATGATGTTGGCGTAGTTCTGCACGGTGTAGGACTCCCAGGTGTAGTAGCCGATGCCGTACTGGCCCGAGATCATCTCGGCCGTGACCAGGCAGAACCAGCAGGTGCCCATGCCGATGGACAGGCCCGTGACGATGCTCGGCGCGGCGCCCGGCAGCACCACCTGCGAGAACAGTGCGAAGCGGCCCGTGCCCAGGCTGCGCGCCGAGGCGATCAGCCGCGCGTCCACGCCTTCAACGCCATGGATCGTGTTGAGCAGGATGGGGAACAGCGCACCCACGAAGGTGATGAAGATCATGCTGCCCTCGGACGACGGGAACATCAGCACGGACAGCGGGATCCAGGCCACGGCCGGGATGGGCCGGGCCACTTCCAGCGGTGGCAGCAGGCTGAGCTGGGCCCAGCGCGAACGCCCGATCAGCAGGCCCAGGCCCACGCCCAGCACGGCCGCCAGGACAAAGCCCACGGCGATGCGCCACAGGCTGCTGGACAGGTGCTGCACCAGCCGTGGCGAGTGCAGCAGATCCCAGGCCGATTGCAGCACCTCGGTGGGTGGCGGCACGTTGGCGAAGGTGACCAGGCCCAGGTTGGCGCGCTGCGTGGCGGCCCAGTGCCACAGCACCAGGCAGGCCAGCAACGACAGCGCCTGGGGCAGCAGCCGCGTGATCAGGGTGTTCGCGCGGGCCATGCTCAGCGCACCGCGGCGCGCAGGCCGTTGAAGTCGAACACCTTGCCCTTGTTGGCGGCGGCGTAGGCCACGGCGGCGTCCTTCTGCAGGAAGGCGCTGTACTGGCCCTTGGCATCGGATGCGTACCAGGCCAGCGGGGCCAGCAGCTTGATGCGGTGGATCAGGTCATGCACGTAGATGGCACGGGCCGCCTTGCCGCCCTGCTCCACCTTGGCCAGGTCCTTGATGGCGCCGTCGATGCTGGCGTAGTGGCGCACCTTGGGCTCGCCCTTGACCCAGATGCCGGCCAGGCGCTGGAAGTCAGTGATGGGCTTGCCGGTGAGCGCGTCGTTGGCCTTGAGGGGCACGGGCGCGTAGTCCTTGAGCTTGGCGTCGTAGTTCAGGTTGGCCTGCTTGAAGGCGGCGCGGATGAAGCGGTCGTCGATGAAGCTGTTGACGTCCTGGTCGCTGTCGGTGCGGCGCAGCAGGCGCAGCGTCTCGATCGAAGTCTTCAGGGCCTGGCGGTATTCGGGCTTCCAGGTCAGGTCGCGCGTCTGCAGGCCCAGTGGGCCGTGGAACAGGTAGTTCACGGGCGCCTCGATGCCGGTGACCTTCTCGATCAGCTCGCTGTACTTCTCGGGGTCGCTCGCGAAAATGCGGTCGGCCTCGATGGCGGCGCGCAGGTAGGCGGTCACGATCTCGGGGTACTTCTTGGCGTAGTCGCCGCTGACCAGGCTGCCGTGGAAAGTGGGCGCGTTGGCCTGGGCTCCGTCGAAGATCTTGCGGGCGAAGCCGCGGTACGGGAACAGCTCGGCGAAGGGCACGAAATCGGCGTGGGCCTCGATCTTGTTGGCCTGCAGCGCGGGGCCGGCCACTTCGGGCGCCTGGGTGATGATGGTCACGTCCTTTTCAGGATCCCAGCCCTGGGCCTTGATGGCGCGCAGCAGCATGCCGTGGGCGGTGGACGCGAACGGCACGGAGATCGTGCGGCCCTTCAGCTCTGCCAGCGAGGTGATGGGCGAATTGAGCGGCACCACGATGCCGTTGCCTGTGCCCAGGGTGCTGCCCGACAGCACGCTGATGAACAGGCTGCGCTTGCCCGCCTTGATGAAGGCCGCGCCGTTGGCAGAGCCGGGGAAGTCGGCCATCGCGCCGATGTCCAGCTTGTCGGCGACCATCTCGTTGGTCAGCGGCGCGCCCGAGGTGAAGTTCTTCCACTGGATGTCGTAGGTCGCATCCTTGTACTTGCCATCGTGCGGCAGGTACTTCTCCAGCAGCTTGAGTTCGCGGATCAACAGGCCGCCGGTGGCGCAGTTGATGGTGGTGTCCTGCGTGCCGATGGCGATGCGGATGGTCTCGGCCTGGGCGGCGCTCAGGGTGGCGAGCGTGCTGGCCAGGGTGACAGCGCTGACGGCCAATGCACGCAAGCCTTGCAGGGAACGGATCGATGCGGTCATGAACGTGGAACTCCGGTGTTCAGGGGGACGTTGGGGGATCTGCTGCTTTTGAGGACTTGGACGATCAACGCAGCAGGTAGGGGATGGCGACCTTGATGGCGCCGGTGGGGCAGTCTTTTTCGCAGGGAAGGCAGTACCAGCACTCGTCGTACTTCATGAAGGCCTTGCCGCTGGACTCGTCGATGGCGAGCAGGTCCATGGGGCAGACGTCGACGCAGACGGTGCAACCCTTGTGGGCGATGCAGAGTTCTTCATCAACAGTGACGGGGGCATCGCTGAACTGGGCGATGGTGCGCGGCGTGAAGTGGCCGGCGCTGATGGGGATGGTGCGGGACATGGTGGTCAGGCGGCGATGGGTTGCTTGGGCTCGGCGGGCTGTTGCGCTTGCGTGGGGTCGATGCGCAGGCGGTCGTAAGCGGACTTTTCCTGCTCGTCGATGGGCACGGTGTAAGGCTCGACCGCGCGCTTGGCATGGGCCATGCGGCCGTTGGCGTCCTTGAACAGGTGCGCGTGGCAGAACCAGTCGGCATCGTTGCGGCCGGGGTAGTCCACACGCAGGTGGTACAGGCCCCAACGGCTTTCGGTGCGGAACAGCGAGGCACGCGCGGCCATCTCGGCGCAATCGCGGATCACGGACACCTCGGCGGCGCGCATCAGCTCGTGCGGATCGCGGGCGTGCAGGTACTGCAGGTCTTCGCCGATCTCGTCGAAGCGCTCCAGCGCGATCTCGTACTTGCGCGTGACCTTGGGCGGCTGCAGGTAATCGTTGACCATGCGGCGCAGCTTGTACTCGACCTGCAGCGGCGGCAGGCCGTGGTCGCGGTTCAAAGGCGCGTAGATGCGGGCCTTCTCGCGTTCGACCTGGCCTGCGTCCACGGCGGCAAATTGCGTGGACAGCGCGCGCTCGGCCGCGTTGGTGCCCGCAAACCAGCCATAGGTGAAGGCGCCCAGCATGTAGTTGTGCGGCACCGCAGCCATGTCGCCGGCCGAATACAGGCCCGGCACCGTGGTCTCGGCACGCTCGTTCACGTACACGCCCGAGGCGCTGTGCCCGCTGCAGAAGCCGATCTCGGAGATGTGCATCTCGACCATGCGGCTGCGGTAGTCGGTGCCACGGCCTTCGTGGAAGCGGCCACGGCTGGGCCGTTCGTTGGTGTGCAGGATGGTCTCGATGGTCTGGATGGTTTCTTCGGCCAGGTGGTCCATCTTCAGGAACACGGGGCCGTTGCCGCCTTGAAGCTCCTGGTAGAACTCCTGCATCATCTGGCCGCTCCAGTAATCGCACTCGATGAAGCGTTCGCCCTTGTTGTTGGCCGTGTAGCCGCCCATGGGGCCGGTCACGTAGGCGCAGGCGGGGCCGTTGTAGTCCTTGATCAGCGGGTTGATCTGGTAGCACTCCAGGTTGGCCAGTTCGGCCCCTGCGTGGTAGGCCATCGCGTAGCCATCGCCCGCGTTGGTGGGGTTCTCGTAGGTGCCCATCAGGTAGCCGGAGCTGGGCAGGCCCAGGCGGCCGGCCGCACCGCACGACAGGATCACGGACTTGGCGCGCACCACGTAGAAATCGGCGGTGCGGCAATCGAAGCCCATCACGCCGCACACGCTGCCGTCATCGGCCAGCAGCAGGCGCGTGGCCACGATGCGGTTGGTGATCTCGACGCGGCCGCGCTTGAGCTGGCGGTACAGCACCTTCTTCACATCATGCCCCTCGGGCATGGGCAGCACGTAGGTGCCCATGTGGTGCACCTTGCGCATGGCGTAGTCGCCGTTGGCGTCCTTCTCGAACTTCACGCCCCAGCGGTCGAGCTGCTCGATGGTGGTGAAGCTGTGGCGCGCGTAGGCCAGCACCGCTGATTGGTTGACGATGCCGTCGTTGGCGACGGTGATCTCCTTGGTGTACTGCTCGGGCGTGGCGTAGCCGGGCACCACGGCGTTGTTCAGGCCGTCCATGCCCATGGAGATGGCGCCGCTGCGCTTGACGTTGGCCTTGTCGATCAGCAGCACGCGCAGCGAAGGGTCGCGCTCCTTGGCCTTGACGGCGGCCATGGGGCCGGCCGTGCCGCCGCCCACCACCACCACGTCGAATTCAAGTTCGTGTGTTTGCATGGTTGTTGTCCTCATTGAGAGTGACCAGGGCGGTCACTGGGGTGTTGCTCGCGGCTGCGGTCCACGCGCAGGCGGTACTGGAAGCTGTCGGCGCGGAAGTACAGGAACTCGTAGTCGACGGGGTGGCCTTCACGGTCATGCGTGAGGCGCTCGATGCGCAGCAGGGGCGCGCCTTCGGCCACCTTCAATGCAGCTGCTTCATCCGGGCCCGCGAGCACGGCGTCGATCGCCAGGTCGGCATGGCCCAGCGGCACGCCGCAGTCGTTCTCCAGGATCAGGAAGATGTCGCGGGTGACCAGGTCGGCCTGCGCCAGCCGGCGGCCCAGAGGCTCGGCCACCCAGGTCAGCTCCAGCGACACGGGCTCGCGGTCGAGCAGGCGCACGCGGCGGATCTCGGTGGCCAGCGCGCCTTCAGGCAGTTGCAGGCGATTGGCCACCTGCTGCGAGGCCGGCGCATGGGCCAGCGACAGCAGCTGGTTGAGCACCTCGTAGCCGCGCGTGGACATCTGCTCGGCGAAGCCCTGCAGCGTGCTCACGTTCTGGAAGGCCTTGGGCCGGGACACGAAGCTGCCCTTGCCGTGCACCTTGTAGATCAGGCCTTCCTTCTGCAGATCGCTCAGGGCCTGGCGCACGGTGATGCGGCTGGCCGAGTACAGCTGGCCCAGCGCGCTCTCCGACGGCACTTGCGTGCCGGGGGCATAGCTGCCGTCCAGGATCCGTGCGCGCAGGGCGTTGCGGATCTGGCCGTACAGCGGCAGGGGCTGATCTGAAGGCTTGAGGGCCTGGTCCATGGTGACTATCGCCAAACTCGTTATGACAAGTTGAGCGAAGTCTAGGGACGG
>DXIO01000105.1 GCA_019112875.1 Candidatus Aquabacterium excrementipullorum | reverse complement strand
CCAGGCCGCGCCTGTCGACAACGGCTGGCCGCCCAGCAGGCGGCGGCCCGCATCGGGCTTGTAGAAGCCGCTGAGCAGGTTGAGCACCGTGCTCTTGCCCGCGCCGTTGGGGCCGATCAGGCTGGTGACGGCAGCGGGCCTGACCTCGAAGCCCACGCCATCGACCGCGCGCACGCCGCCGAAGACCTTGCCGAGCGCTTCGGCCTTGAGCGCGCGGCGGGCGCGAGTGGCGAGCAAGGCGCCTGGCTGTGTCGTGGGCTGACCTGCCTGCGACGCCGAGGCCTTGATCGAGGCACCTTGGCGATCCACGGCAGGCAGCACACGCCGCGCCAGCGATTGCATCAGGCCGACCAGGCCTTGCGGCGCGGCCCACAGCACCACCAGCAGCAGCGCGCCGAAAAACAGCAGGCGGTATTCCTCCAGGCCCGACAGCAGCTCCGGCAGCAGGCCCACCACCAGCGCGCCGATCACCGGCCCCATCACCGTGCCGGAACCACCGATCACCACCACCAGCACGAACAGCAGGCTCTGCGAGAAGCCGAAGCTCTGCGGCGTGACGAAGCCCGACAGCGGCGCGTACAGGCCACCCGCCAGACCCGCCAGCGCGGCCGACACGGCAAAGGCCACCGTCTTGAGCGCCAGCGGCTGCAGGCCGATGGACTCGGCGGCCACCTCGCTGTCGCGCACGGCACGCAGGGCCAGGCCCCAACTGCCGCGCGACAGCAGCGCGAAGGCGCCCAGCGCCAATGCGGCCGCCACCACGGCGATGATCGCCATGGCCCGCTCGCCACGCAGTTCGCCGACAGCCGGGCCCATGATGCCCATCAGCCCGTTCTGCCCGCCGGTGAGGCCGCGCAGCTCGACCGCGCTGTGCTCCACCACGAAGCCGAAGGCGATGGTGATCATCGCGAGGTAAGGGCCCTTCACGCGCAGCGCCGGCAGCGCCAGCAATGCGCCCAGCACGGCCGACAGCGCCGCACCCACGGCCCAGGCGGGCCAGAAGGACCAGCCCTGCGCCGTGGTCAGCACCGCCACCGCATACGCACCGATCGCGTAGAAGCCCACGTGCCCGAAGGACATCTGCCCGCTCAGCCCGATCAGCACATTGAGGCCGATGCCCACCAGCGCCAGCAGCGCCACCTGGGCCAGCACGAAGGCGTGGTAGCCGTTGAGCTGCGTGGCCAAAGCGGCCAGCGCGAACGTGGCGATCACGCCGATCAACACGGGCACGAACGGCCGCCAGGCGGCACCGGCACGCGGCACCGCATCGAATCCTTGGGCAACAGCCATGGGAGAAGAAGCCATCGTCATCAAACCTTGCGCACCATCGCGCGACCGAACAGCCCATCCGGGCGCATCGCCAGCACGGCGATCACCAGCGAGAACGTGAGGATCTGCGTGTAGCCCGAGCCCAGCGTGGCCGTGACCAGGGCCTCGACCACACCGAACAGCAGGCCCGCCACCATCACGCCCCAGGCACTGCTGATACCGCCCAGGATCGCCACCGCGAACGCCTTCAAGCCGAACAGCGTGCCCATGTCGGCCTGCACGTTGAACAGCGGCGCGATCAGCACGCCGGCGATGCCCGCCAGCAGCGTGGACACGGCGAAGGCGCCGGCCACCACGCGCCGGATCGGAATGCCCATCAGACGCGCGGCATCGCGGTTCTGCACCACCGCCAGCATGGCCGTGCCCCAGCGTGTGCGGCGCGCCACCAGGGTCAGCGCCGCCGCCAGCAGCAGGCCGATCACGGGGATCAGCAACTGCAACGGGTACACGCCCAGGCCCAGCCCGCCGATGTCCACCGGCGTCTGCGCCAGCGGCGAAGGCAGGCTGCGCGGCTCCTTGCCGAAGCCGAACATCACGGCGTTGTCGAGCACGATGCCCAGCGCCACCGTGGCCATCAGCCAGGCATCGGAGCCCCGGCTGACGAAGGGCCGCACGGCCACCGCCTCGACCAGCAGGCCGTACAGCGCGCACAGCGCCAGCGCCGCCGCGATGGCCAGCGGCATCGGCCAGCCCAGGGTCTGCGCGAAGCTGAAGGTCAGCACCGCGCCCAGCATCATCGAGCTGCCCTGCGCGAAGTTGACGGTGCCCGACACCGCGTGCGTGACATGAAAGCCCAGCGCCATCAGGCCATACATGCTGCCCAGGCCCAGGCCGCTGATCAAGGCGGAAAGCAAAAGCATCGTGTGATCCGATCCGTGCGTTCAGATGCGCTTACTTGGCCAGGCCCACCGGCAGGATCTCATCGCCGATGAACTGCGCCCACACGTAGTCGTTCTCGTTGAGCGCGTCGTGCACGTCGGGGCTGAAGGGCTTCACGTAGGTCTTGATCAGGCCCTCGTGGCGGTCGATCTTGTAGAAGCCCTGGCGCACGGCATCGCCCTCGGTGCTGCCGGCCTTGGTGATGGCCTGCGCGGCCAGGTGCAGCGCGTCATAAGCGTTGGCCACGCCCACGGCCGGGGTGATGTCGCCCACATCCTTGATCGACGGGTACTTGGCCTTCAGCGAGGCCACCACCTTCTCACCCACGGGCGACTGCTTGCCGAAGAAGCTGTAGGTCTGCACGAAGTGCACGTTCTTCGCGTTCGGGCCGGCCAGCTCGGTGAAGCGGCCACCGGCCGGGCCCCAGTGCGAGACCACCGGCACCTTCCAGCCCATGCGGTCCAGCGACTTGACCACCTGCGCCGAGGGGCCCACGTTGCCCACCAGGAACAGCGTGTCGGCGCCCGCGGCCTTCAGGCGTGTGAGCTGGGGCACGATGTCCACGTCGCTGGCCTCGAACTTCTCGATGCCGGCGGCCTTCATGCCCTTGGCGTTGAGCGCGGCGGTCAGGCCCCGCTCGTTGGATTCGCCCCAGGGGTTGTTGACCAGGATCATGCCGGGCTTGGCCGACTTGAAGTTCTTCTGCGCGTAGGCCAGCATGCCGCGGTCCACGATCTCGTCCACGGCCGAGACACGGAAGGCGAAGTTGGGGTTGCCGCCGTTCTTGGTGATGGGCGTGCCTGCGGCCCAAGGGCCCATGAAGGGCACCTTCTCCTGGTTGGCCATCTGCACGATGGCAACCGACACGGGCGTGTCCAGCCCGCCGAAGAGCACGGCCACCTTCTCCTTGTAGATCAGCTCGCGTGCGGCCATCACGCCCTTGGGCGGGCTGCCTTCGTCGTCACGGCGCACAAGCTCGAGCTTGCGGCCGCCCAGCAGGCCGCCCTTGGCGTTGACCTCGTCGATGGCCAGCGTCAGGCCACGGGTGATGGCCTCACCGGCCAGCGCCGACTGCCCCGACAGGGCCGTCACCAGGCCGATCTTGATGGGCTCGGCCGCGTGGGCGGCAGGAATCAGCGAACAGGCGAGGGCAGCGGCGATCAGGGCGCGGCGGTGCAACGCGGTTTTGGCAGGCATCACGGACATCTCCAGTTAAAGCGCAAAGGCTGTGGGTGATGGCCGAAGGTGTCAGCATGAACTGTGCCTGATTGTATACAATAACAAAATGGAGAAGTTTCCCTGCGATGCACGACTGCGGTGCGTCACCTGCGCAGACGCGGCAGAGAATTGGGCGTCACGCCCTTGAATAGGGAGTGATCAGCCGAATGGGCCTGATCATGGCCGGGCATGCCAGGGGCATCCATGGATCGAACGACCATGGAGTCATTTTGTCGACAATATGAAAGTGGCGCCGTGCCGCCACCTCGGGCACGTCAACCCCGTCGGGCCTGACGCCGGTCCTGCCACACGGACAGGCCGAAGACGCCCATGCCGCCCAGGGCCAGCGCCAGCCCCACCCAGCCGGTGGAGGTCCAGCCCCAGCCGGCCGCGATGGCCGCGCCACCCAGCCAGGCGCCCAGCGCATTGGCCAGGTTGAAGGCCGAATGGTTGAGCGCGGCGGCCAGCGTCTGCGCATCACCCGCCACATCCATCAGCCGGATCTGCAGCGCGGGGGCGATCGCCACCAGCGTGCCCAGCAGGAACACATTGGCCGAGATGCCGACCACGTAAGGCGCCGTGAAGGCCACACCCACCAGCACCAGCGCGTTCCACACCAGCAGGCCCGCGATGGTGCCTGTGAGCGATTTATCGGCCAGGCGCGAGCCCACCAGGTTGCCGGCCACCATGCCCATGCCGAACAGGCTGAGCACCAGTGGCACCGAGTCCACCGACATGCCTGTCACCTCGGTGAGGATGGGCTTGATGTAGCTGAATACCGAGAACATGCCGCCGAAACCGATGGCACCGATGCCCAGGGTGAGCCACACCTGCGGCCGCACCAGCGCGCCCAGTTCGCGCCTGGGGCTGGCGCCCTGCGGCGCGGGCAGGTCGGGCACGCAGCGGCGCACCAGCACGCAGGTCAGCGCGGCGATCACGCCCACCATCACGAAGGCGGCGCGCCAGCCCAGGTGCTGGCCCAGCCAGGCGGCGATGGGCACACCCACCAGCGTGGCGCTGGTCAGCCCCAGCATCACCAGGCCCACGGCACTGGCACGGCGCGAGGGCGGTGCCAGCGAAGCGGCCACCAACGCGGCCACGCCGAAGTAGGTGCCGTGCGGCAAGCCGGCCACGAAGCGCAGCACGTTCATCGCCACGTAGCTGGGCGACAGCGCGCTGGCCAGGTTGCCGATCGAGAACAGCGCCATCAATGCGATCAACAGGGTGCGGCGCGGCCAGTGCGCGGCCAGCACGGCCAGCAACGGCGCGCCCAGCACCACGCCCAGCGCATAGGCGCTGATCACGTGGCCCGCCTGCGGGATGGTGACGTTCAGGTCGCGCGCCACCTCGGGCAGCAGGCCCATGATGACGAACTCGCCCGTGCCGATGGCGAACCCCCCCACGCCCAGGGCGATCACCGAGGGCCAGAAGGCCTCTTCGTGGCGCACGGCAAGGGTGGATGGGGATGAAGCCTCGGTGGGCGCAACGGAAACGGACGACATGGGGACGGCAGGCCAGCAAAAATCCAGGAAACAGGACGGCGCGAAGCCGGTGTGATCCACCGCCCCGCGCCGCAGGGTCCATTGTGCTGCGGCGCAGCAAATCACGGGCCCGGGGGGCTTTTCTGCGCGGGCGCACCGTGATCGATTCCCCCGTGGATCCCCCCGGATCAGAGGTCCGGCCCGCACAAGCCCAGCGGGGGCGCCCCGTTACCATGTCGCCCGTCCCGTCTGTCATCCGGCGTCACCATGTCCACCACCACCCTGCTGCTCCAGCTGATCGTCATCCTCGGCACGGCCCGCGTCTGCGGCTGGGCGCTGCGCCACCTGGGCCAGCCCAGCGTCGTCGGCGAGATGGCCGCCGGCATGCTGCTGGGGCCCGTGGTCATGGGCGCGCTGCTGCCCGAGGTGCACGGCCAGCTTTTCGCCAAGGCCACGCTGGGCGGCCTGTCGGCCCTGTCAACCGTGGGCCTGGTGCTTTTCATGTTCGTGATCGGGCTGGAGCTGCGTGCGCACCAGGGCGTGCGCCAGCAGCTGCGCGCGGCCGGCTATGTGGGCGTGATCAGCACCATCGTGCCCCTGGTGCTGGGCGTGGCCCTGGCACCCGTGCTGCACCCGGCGCTGGTCCCGGCCGGCATCGGCTTCTGGCCCTTCGCGCTGTTCCTGGGCGCGGCGCTGTCGATCACGGCCTTCCCGGTGCTGGCCCGCATCCTCAAGGACCGGGGCCTGAGCACCACCGCTTTCGGCCAGCTCTCGCTGAGCGCGGCGGCCGTGGTCGACGTGGTCGCGTGGATCGTGCTGGCCTTCGTGGTCGCGCTGGCCGGCGCGGGCGAGGGCTACGACGCGCTGCTCAAGATCACCGTGGGCGCCGTGCTGCTGGCGGGCCTGGTCTACGGCCTGCTGCGGCCTTTCTTCGCGTGGCTGCTGCGCACTCACGCGCCCGATGGCGAGCCCTCCACCACGGTGCTGGCTTCGCTGATGATCGGCCTCCTGGGCTGCGCGCTGCTGACCGAGTGGCTGCACCTGCACGCTGTGTTCGGCGCCTTCCTGTTCGGCACCTGCCTGCCGCGTGACGACCGCCTGCTGCGCTCGCTGGCCCAGCGCATCGAGCCGCTGTCCATCGTCGTGCTGATGCCGCTGTTCTTCGCGCTGGCCGGCCTGAGCACCAGCGCCAACGCCTTCTCCAACGCCAGCCTGGGCGCGATGCTGCTGATCCTGGCCGCCGCCACCTTCGGCAAGATCGGCGGCGGCCTGGCCGGCGCGCGCCTGGCGGGCTACGGCTGGCGCGACAGCCTGGCCACCGGTTCGCTGATGAACGCGCGCGGCCTGATGGAGCTGATCGTGATCAAGGTGGGCCTGGACGCCGGCCTGATCGGCCCCGAGTTGTTCACGATGCTGCTGGTGATGGCCCTGGCGACCACCGCCATGACCGGTCCGCTGATGAACCTGATCGGCGGTCGGGTGGTGGCGGCCCATGGCACGACCGCCAGCCTGGCGACAGAGCCGGGTCCGCGCGAGGCCTGAGCAGCGTTGCGCCGAGGCACGTATAGTCACCGCCGGCGCGCCCGCAAAGATCGGTAAAGTCCTCTGCCTAAATCCCTGGCGCCTGCACAGAACGCTCTAATGCCCGCCATGTCCGCACCGCGCCTGCTTCTCATTGACGATCACGCCCTGTTTCGCACCGGTTTGCGCCTGGTGCTGGACAACGGACTGGGCCCGGCCGAGTTCTTCGAGGCCTCGTCTCTCGAAGAAGCCATGGCGGGCGACACGCCGGCGCCCCATGTGGTGCTGCTGGACATCCAGCTCAAGGGCCTGAACGGCCTGGAGGGCATGGCCCTGGTGCAACGGCGCTGGCCGGCGGTGCCGGTGCTGATGCTGTCGTCCGACACCTCGCCGGCCACCGTGCGATCGGCGATGGAGCGTGGCGCGGCGGCTTTCGCCTCCAAGGCCGACGGCGCCGACCACATCCTGGGCGTGCTGCGCCAGTTGCTGCGCGGGGAAGCCCCCAGCGCGCCAGCGCTGCCAAAGGACGCGACCGCCCGGGCCGACGAGCTGCGCCTGACCGCGCGCCAATGCGAGGTGCTGGACCTGGTCTGCCAGGGCCTGTCCAACAAGCTCATCGCACGGCGCCTGAACCTGTCTGAGAACACCGTGCGCGGCTACGTGCAGACGCTGCTGGTGGCGCTGAACGTGGCCAGCCGCTCGCAAGCCGCGTTCGAGGCCCGCCGGCGCGGCCTCATCGCCTGATGTCGGTGGCCTGGCCTTCGCGGGCCGACCCCCGTCTGCTGATCGAACTGCAGCGCCTGCTGCACCAGCACATCATCAGCTCGGTGATCCCCGCCGTGCTGCTGGCCCTGCTGGTGGTGTGGACCCTCGCCGACGTGCACAACCCCTGGCCGCTGCGCCTGTGGGGCGTGGCCGTGATCGGCTGGAAACTCTTCAGCGCCTGGGTGGGCCAGCAGCAACTGCGGCGCGGCGTGCCGCTGGAACATGCCCGCAGCAATGTGCTGTGGCTGATCGTGCTCAATGCCATCGACGGCGCCATCTGGGGCGCGCTGGCCTGGGTGGCGCTGGGCAGCACCACGCTGGCCGGCAGCATCCTGGTCGTGGCCGTGATCGGTGGCATCGCGGGCAGCTCGATGTCATCGCTGTCGCCGGTGTTCCCCGCCTTCGTGGCCTTCGTTGTCTGCCTGCTGGCGGGCCTGGCCTCCAGGCTGTGGACGCTGGGCGACCCGGCCTATGACGCCCTGGGCGTGGCCGGCGTGCTGTACACGGCCTCGCTGCTGGGCCAGTCGCACAACAGCGGCAAGGCCGCCCGGCAGGCCATCACGCTGCGCTTCGAGAACGTCGAGCTGATCGAGCGCCTGCGGCAGGAGATGGCCTACGCCCAGGCCCAGCGCCAGGCGGCCGAGCAGGCCAACGTGGCCAAGTCGCGCTTCCTGGCGGCCGCCAGCCACGACCTGCGCCAGCCGATCCACGCCCAGGGCCTGTTCCTGGAGGTGCTGGGCAGCGGTGCCCTGAAAGGCGCGCAGGCCGAAGCCCTGGACAACGCCCGCGCCACCTGGCAGGCCTCGGCCGAGATGCTGGACACCTTGCTGGACTTCTCGCGCATCGAGGCCGGCGTGGTCCAGCCCCAGCGGCGCCTGTTCCCGCTGCAACCGCTGCTGCACAAGCTGGAGACGGAGCTGGCCCCACAGGCCGATGCCAAGGGCCTGCTCTACCGTGCGCGCGAAACCACCGCCGTGGTCGATTCCGACCCCGCGCTGGTGGCCCTGATCCTGCGCAACCTGGTGTCCAACGCCGTGCGCTACACCGAGCATGGCGGCGTGCTGATGGGTTGCCGACGCCGTGACGGCCACTGGCTGGTGGAGGTGTGGGACACCGGCATCGGCATCCCGGCCTCGCAGCACCAGGCCATCTTCCAGGAGTTCCACCAGCTGGGCAATGCCGAGCGTGATCGCCGCAAAGGGTTGGGCCTCGGGCTGGCCATCGCGCAAGGACTGGCACGCGCGCTCGGCCATGAGCTGACACTGGCCTCGCAGCCGGGGCGTGGCAGCGTGTTCCGTCTGGCCCTGCCCCACGGCGATGCCCATGCGGCCATCCCGCTGTGGGACGAGGCGGCCGCGCCCATCGCCATCCATGACACGGCACTGGCACTCACGCGCGTGCTGGTCATCGACGACGACGAGACCGTGCGCGACGGCATGCGCCAGACGTTGGCCGGCTGGGGCTGCGTGTGCGACGTGGCCGAATCCATCGAAGACGCCCTGGCGCTGGCCCGCGCGCATGCGCCCGACCTGCTCATCAGCGACTACCGCTTGCGCGACCAACGCACCGGCGCCGAGGCCATCGCCCTGCTGCGGGCCGAGCTGGGCACGGCCGTACCTGCGCTGATCGTCACCGGCGACACCGCGCCCGAGCGCCTGCGCGAGGCCATCGACACGGGCGTGGCCCTGCTGCACAAGCCCGTCGCGCCGGCCCTGCTGCACCGGCGCATGGCCGAGGTGCTGCGCGAACGCCGCCCCGCTTAAGACATGCCTAAGCCCACGGGACCAGGCTTGCTGGTCATCAGGGCAACGCTGCGCTAAGCTAGCCCGCTCGCGGCCCACTTCAACAACAACATCCCCATGCGCCTGCTGCTCGTCGAAGACGACTCCATGATCGGCGAGGCCGTGCTCGACCTGCTGCGCGCCGAGCACCATGCCGTCGACTGGGTGCGCGATGGCGACATGGCCGACACCGCCCTGCGCACGCAACGCTACGACCTCGTCCTGCTGGACCTGGGCCTGCCGCGCCGCGACGGCCTGGCCGTGCTGCGCGACCTGCGTGCCCGCAAGGACCGCACCCCCGTGCTCGTGGCCACCGCGCGCGACGCCGTGCCCGACCGCATCGCCGGCCTGGACGCCGGCGCCGACGACTACGTGCTCAAGCCCTACGACCTCGACGAGCTGCTGGCCCGCATCCGCGCCCTGCTGCGCCGTGCCGCCGGTCGCGCCGAGCCGATCTACGAACACGCGGGCGTGAGCCTCAACCCGAGCACGCACGAGGCCACGGTGAACGGCGAGCCGGTGCAGCTGTCCGCGCGGGAATGGTCCGTGCTCGAGCCCCTGATCGCACGGCCCGGCGTGGTGCTCTCGCGCACGCAGCTCGAAGAAAAGCTCTACGGCTGGAAGGACGAGATCAGCAGCAACGCGGTCGAGGTGTACATCCACGGCCTTCGCAAGAAGCTGGGCGCCGAGCTGATCCAGACCGTGCGCGGCCTGGGCTATTGCGTGCCCAAGGGGGGCTCCGGCGCATGATCCGCCTGCCCCGCGCCCATTCGCTGCGCGCGCGCCTGCTGTGGCTGCTGATCGCGGCCATCACGCTGGCCGCGATCGTGCAAGGCGGCCTGGCCTACCGCTCGGCCCTGGCCGAGGCCGATCAAATCTTTGATTACCACATGCAGCAGATGGCGCTGTCGCTGCGTTCGGGCCTGCCCGTGACGGTGACCGTGCCCATGGATGGTCCGGGCGATGCCCGCCCAGGCGATGAGTTCGCCGTGCAGGTGTGGACCACCGGCGGCCTGCTGGTGTTCCGCTCCAACCTGCGCGTGCCCCTGCCCACGCGCGTGGTGCTGGGCTTCGCCGACATGCGTGCCGAGGGCGCCACCTACCGCGTGTATTCGCTGGCCTCGGCCACGCACGTGATCCAGGTCGCGCAGGATCTGGCCGTGCGGCGCCGCATGGCCGGCAACCTGGCCTTGCGCGCGGTGCTGCCCACCGCCGTGATGGGCCCGGTGCTGCTGCTGATCGTGTGGTGGGCCGTGGGCGCCTCGCTGGCCCCGGTGGCGCGTGTGCGCCGCCAGGTGGCGCTGCGCCAGCCCGATGAACTCAGCGATGTCGACGAGCACGGCGTGCCTGACGAGGTGCAGCCCCTGGTGCGCGAGATGAACCTGCTGTTCGGCCGCGTGCGCCACGCCTTCGATGCGCAGAAGAGCTTCGTGGCCGATGCCGCGCACGAGCTGCGCTCGCCCCTGGCCGCGCTCAAGCTGCAGGTGCAGGGCCTGCAGCGCGCCCCCGATGATGAGGCCCGCACCGTGGCCGTGAACCGCCTGAGCGCCGGCATCGACCGCGCCACCCGCCTGGTCGATCAGCTGCTGGTGCTCGCCCGCCACCAGGCCAGCGATGCGCATGGCGCCAAGGCCGAACCCCTCTCGCTGGCCGACATCGCCCGGCTGGAGCTGGGCGAGGCCCTGCCCCACGCCCAGGCCCGGCGCATCGACCTGGGCCTGGAACAGGCCGACGAGGTGGCCGTGAACGGCCAGCGCGAGGCCTTGCGCATCCTGGTGCGCAACCTGCTGGACAACGCCTTGAAGTACACGCCCGAAGGCGGCGTGGTGGACCTGGCCGTGCGGCGCGACATCGATGGCACCGGCGACGGCGTGGTGCTGAGCGTGGAAGACAGCGGCCCCGGCATCCACGAGGAAGACCGCGAGCGCGTGCTGGACCGGTTCTACCGCGTGCCCGGCACCGCCAGCACCGGCAGCGGCCTCGGGCTGGCCATCGTCAAGGCCGTGGCCGACATGCACGGTGGGCAGTTGATGCTCTCGCGCGCCGAGCGCCTGGGCGGCCTGCGCGTGAGCCTGCGCCTGCCCGCGCTCGCCCTTGCACCCCACCCAGCCCCTGAGCAGGGCTTAAGGAAGGGCTAAGGCAGGCCATCCACAGTGGCCTCCATCGGCATGCATCCCGCATGCACAGGTCACAGGAGCCTCCATGCCCACCGACACCTTCATCTCCCGCAAGAAATCCCTCGTGGCTGTGGCCGTCGCGGCCGTGCTGGGCGCCGCTGGCGCAGGCGCCATCACCTCGCATGCCCTGATGCAGGAGCACGCGCAGAAGGTTGCCAATGCCTCGGCCACCGGCCCCAACGGCACGGCCGCACCGCTGAACACCACGCCATCGTCCAGCGCCTCGGCCACGCCGGCCACCGTCACGCTGCCTGACTTTTCGCGCATCACCGAGCAGCGCGGCCCGGGCGTCGTCAACATCGCCGTCACCGGCACCACCAAGACCTCGGGCAACGGTTCGCCCTTCCCCGGCATGGACCCGGACGATCCGTTCTTCCAGTTCTTCAAGCGCTTCGGCGGCATCCCGCAACAGCAGTCGCCGCGCGAGCAGACCGTGCGCGGCCAGGGCTCGGGCTTCATCGTCAGCCCCGATGGCGTGATCCTGACCAATGCCCACGTGGTGCAGGACGCCAAGGACGTGACCGTGAAACTTACCGACCGCCGCGAGTTCAAGGCCAAGGTGGTGGGCACCGACCCGAAGACCGACGTGGCCGTGATCAAGATCGACGCCAAGGACCTGCCCTACCTGCCGCTGGGCAACACGCGCGATCTGAAGGTGGGCGAATGGGTGCTGGCCATCGGCTCGCCCTTCGGCTTCGAGAACACCGTGACGGCCGGCGTGGTCAGCGCCAAGGGCCGCTCGCTGCCCGACGACAGCTACGTGCCCTTCATCCAGACCGACGTGGCCGTGAACCCCGGCAACTCGGGCGGCCCGCTGTTCAACGCCCGCGGCGAGGTGGTGGGCATCAACTCGCAGATCTACAGCCGCACCGGCGGCTACCAGGGCGTGTCCTTCGCGATCCCGATCGAGGTGGCCACCAAGGTGCGCGACCAGATCCTCAAGACCGGCAAGGCCAGCCATGCGCGCCTGGGCGTGGTCATCCAGGAGGTCAACCAGGCCTTCGCCGATTCCTTCAAGCTGGACAAGCCCGAGGGTGCGCTGGTCTCCAGCATCGAGCAGGGCGGCCCGGCCGACAAGGCCGGCCTGAAGGTGGGCGACGTGATCCGCAAGGTCGATGGCCAGCCCATCGTGGCGTCTGGCGACCTGCCCGCGCTGATCGGCCAGGCCGCGCCGGGCAGCCAGATCAAGCTGGAGGTGTGGCGCGACGGCAAGCAGCAGGAGCTGAACGCGCGCCTGGGCGATGCCAACGACAAGGCCGCCAAGGTGGCCGCCAAGGACGACAGTGGCGACCAGGGCAAGCTGGGCCTGGCGCTGCGCCCGCTGCAGCCGCAGGAAAAGCGCGAAGCCGGTGTCGACAACGGCCTGCTGATCGAGGACGCGGGCGGCCCGGCCGAACTGGCGGGCCTGCAGCCTGGCGACGTGCTGGTCGCCGTCAACGGCACGCCAGTGTCATCGGTGGGCCAGGTGCGGGAACTGATCGGCAAGTCCAGCAAGTCGGTGGCGCTGCTGATCCAGCGTGACGGCCAGAAGATCTTCGTGCCGGTGCGTCTGGGCTGAAGCCACGGGTTCGAGGCCAGGGGCATCGGTCGGGCGATGGCCGCCACGCACGCCGATCCCTGTCCCGCCCAAGGGGCTTGCGCCTGCAGATCCAACGCGGGCGCATGCCATCATCCATCATGTCCTGTGCCCCCCTGAAGGAGACCATGACATGAACAAGACCACTGCTTCGGCCCACGGCCCACAAGGCTTCACCCAGCCACGCTGGCTGCCTCTGCATCAGGCTTTGCTGGCCACCGCGCTCGCCGCAGCGCTCGCCCATGGCCCGGCCTGGGCGCAGGCCCCGACGCCCGCATCCGCCGCAGAAAACGCCAACCCCGCCTCCACGCCGGCCTCCATGGCTCAATTGCCTGCCGCGCGCACCAGCGGCAAGGTCAAGTACCTCACCGGCGGCGTCGGCAAGGACGAATCCGACATGATCAAGGCCGAGTCCCGCCACTGGCCTCTCACGCTGGAGTTCGCCGTGCGCACCCAAGGCCGTGCGCAGTTCGCCGCCGGTGTCGACGTGCTCGTGCGCAACGCCGCCGGCCAGGAAGTGCTGCACGCCAAATCCGATGGCCCCTTCCTGCTGGCCCGCCTGGAGCCAGGCGCTTACACCGTGCAGGCCTCGCTCGATGGGCAGGCACAGCAAAAGTCCGTGCAGATCGAGAAGGACCGCCCTCTGCGCCTGCTGATCAGCTGGCCGCCCGGCAACGAACGGGCCGCTGAATGACGGGCCGGCGCCGCTGGCTCTGGTGGGCCGCCGGGCTGCCGGTGGTATTGGCCCTGGCCGCGCTGCTGGCCTATCAGATCGCGGTGCACCGGCTGCAGGCGGGCATCCTGCAAGCCCTCGGGCCTCATGCCAGCGTGGGCGCGATGGACCTGGGCTGGCGGGCTGTGGAACTGCGGGACTTGCGGCTGCGCGCCTCCAGCCCCGACTGGCCGCATGACGACGAGCTGCGCGCCGCGCGCATCCGGATCGTGCCGGACCTGCGCAGCGTGCTGCGGGGCGACTGGCGCATCCAGCAGCTCAGCATCGACGGGGCCTATATCTCGGTGCTGCGCACGCGGCAAGGCCAGTTGCGCGTGCTGCCGGCCTGGCTGGAGCAGCGCAACTCGCCAGCCGGCACCGCGCAAGCGCCGGCACCAAAGGCCCGAGGCTTCTGGGCCAGCGCCGTGGCCGCACCGGCCAGCACGGCGTCGTCGGCCGTGCCGGCGCTCACCCCAGTCAGTTCATCCATGCCCGACATCCACATCCAGGCAGTGCGGCTTGAAGGCGTGCAGGTGGGCTTCTTCGACGCCAGCATCCGCCGCCCGCCGCACCTGTTGCTGCTGGACCAAGTGCAGGCCGACATCGGCCCGCTGGCCCTGCCCGCGCTCATGCAACCGGCGCATATCGATCTGCGCGCCTTGCTGATGGGCCCACGCCGCAACGGCACCATCACCGTCCAGGGCGATGTCACGCCAGCCACGCGCGATGCCAAGGTCAGCACCGAACTCAAGGATGTGGACCTGATCGCTCTGCAACCCTACCTGCTCAAGCTCAATGACGGTGGCGTCAAGCACGGCACGCTGGACATGCGCATCGACGCCACCGTGCAGGCCAATCGCCTGCATGCGCCCGGCCGCATGACGCTGACGGACCTTGAGCTCGGCAATGGCCGCGGCGTGCTCGCCACGGTGGCCGGCGTGCCGCGCAAGGCCGTGCTCGCGGCCATGAGCAAGGACGGCCGCATCGACCTGAAGTTCACGCTCGATGGGCGCCTTGACGACCCGGCCTTCTCGCTCAACGAGCAGCTGGCGCTGCGCACCGCGGCCGGTCTGGCCGATGCCTTGGGCGTGAGCCTGTCCGGCATCGCGGAGGGCGTGGGCAGCGTGATCAAGGGCCTCTTCGGCCGTTGATCAGGGCCTTCCCGCAACGCATCGGCCGCCAGGGCCCATGAAATCGGGCCTTGCGGGGGCCATCGCGCCACAAGCCCCGCCAAATCAGGCCAATCTGCCCTCACAATAGGGCCACCCGTCAACGGGCAACCGTGACCTCAGGGTCACTTGTTCATCCAACCATCATCTTTCTTCATGACCAACAAGACCGATCTCGTCGAACGCCTGGCCGAGAAGCACTCCCTGTCCAAGGCTGAAGCCGGCCGCGTCCTGGAAACGCTGCTGGACACCATCGTTGCCTCCGTCAAGAAGGGCGACGCCGTGACCATCCCCGGTTTCGGTTCCTTCAAGCTGCACGCCCGCGCTGCCCGCAACGGCGTGAACCCCAGCACCGGCGCCAAGATCAAGATCGCCGCAGCCAAGCTGCCCAAGTTCACTCCGGGCGCCACCTTCAAGGCCGCCGTGGATGCCAAGGCTGCTGCCCGCAAGGCTGCCAAGGCGCCTGCTGCCAAGCCCGCCAAGGCCGCCAAGCCGACGAAGGCCGCCGCCAAGCCCGTGAAGGCTGCTGCCAAGCCCGCGGCCAAGCCTGCCAAGAAGGCCGCTGCCAAGAAGAAGTGATCGTCATCGGCGCGCTGGCCCACTGAGCCGCGCGCCGCTGGATCGCACCAAGCCCGCCGCCGCATCGACGGATGCGCCGCGCGGGCTTTTTCATGGACGCGTCATGACCCCGGCATGGCCACACAGGCCAAGGCCATGCCACGCAGCCAGAGCGCCTTCGCCGCCATGTTCAAGCGGCACTTCGGCACCGCACCGACCGCGCTTTTCCAGTCCGCCTGATGCCCGCCGTGGCGGGTGGCTTCAATCCTGCTGTACGCGTGCCAGGGCCCGCTGCACCGCGGGGCGTTCGGCCATGCGCTGGCGGTGGGCCAGCACCTTGGGAAAGCGCGCCGGGTCCACGCCATCGGCCTCCAGCCAGCCGGCCAGCGTGAACAGGTAGGCATCGGCGATGGTGTATTGCTCGCCCATCACCCAGGGACCTTGCAGCAACTCACGCTCGATCAGTTCGAAGCACTCGGCATAGGTGTGCGGCACCCGGCGGCGCATGGCTTCGATGGCGGCGGTCTCTTCCGGGGCCACCCAGCGCGTGCCGCGCTTGCCATGGGCATGGGCCACGTGCACGGTGGCGCACAGATAGCTGTTGAAGGCCTGCACGCGCGCCAGGGCGAAAGGATCCTGCAGCGGGGCCAGCCCCGCCTGCGGAAAGCGCTGCGCCACGTACAGCAGCAAGGCCGGTGTCTCGGTGAGCGCGCCTTGTTCGGTGACCAGCACGGGCACGCGGCCCTTGGGGTTGAGCGCCAGGTAATCGGCGTTGCGCTGCTGGCCTTTGGCCAGGTCCAGCCTCACGGCCTGGAAAGGCTCGCCGGTTTCTTCCAGGGCGATGTGCACCGCCAGCGAGCAGCTGCCCGCGGCGAAATAAAGGGTGTCCATGAACAGGCCTCGCAGCGATGGTGCCGCACGCGATCGTGCGGCTTGCGGGCCGATGATACGGGCGCCGGGGCCTGCGTCGCCGCGTTCAGCGGCGCACGGTCTGGTCGGCAGCACCCGGCACACGAGCCTGGTTCTGCTGGCCCGGCGACTGGACGGCGCCTTGCGCCGCCTCGCCGTCCTGCGGGAGATCGTCACGGGCCGCCTGGGCCAGGGTCTGCTGACGCATGGCTTCCAGACGCGCGCTGAACAGCCGGCCCAGGCGCCATTGGTAGTCGTTGCTGATCTCGACCAGGATCGTGTGCGCGCGGCCGCTGGCGGGCGTCGTGGTGGTGCGAACCGTGCTGCGGCACTGGTAGCCATCCTTGATCTTCCAGCACTGGTGGCTGGTCAAGGCGACATCGACAGCGTGGGTGACACGGCTGCTGCCGTCGAGCAGGGTATAGCCGGTGGGCGTGCGGCGGGCGCGGCTGCCGGGGGTCAGCACATCGGTGAGATAGGCCGCGACAGCCAGCGCACTGGGCGGCTCGTCCTGGGTGGCCGCGGGGTAAGGCGGCAGATCGGCCCCGGCACGCGACGCACCTTCCAGGAAGGCAGGATTGCCGTTCGCGCAGGCCATGCCATGGCCCCACACCAGCATCCAGCCCAGCAGCACTTCACGACGAACCATCTTCGGATCCCCACCATCACGCGCGACGCATGATTGTGACGCGCCCTGACCATCGGTGATCCAAGGAACAACCCCCTGAACGCAAAAAGCGGCCCGCAGGCCGCTTCCAGTTCAGGCGACAGGCTGGGGCCGGTTCAGGCACGACGGCGGCGCGCCGCCAGGGCCATCGCGCCCAGACCCAGGCCCATCAGGCCGAAGGTGCCCGCCTCGGGCACCGCGGCCGCAGGGGTGAAGGCCACGCCGGCCAGGTAGTAGTCCTCCTTGGACAATGACTTGGCATAGCCCAGCGTGAAGGTGGTGCCGGTCAGGGGCGTGGAGAAGCTCACGCCCTGTCCGCCCAGCGATCCGAACGAGTATTCGACGGCCTTGCCACCGTCGATCGACAGCGTGAAGCCATCGAAGCGGTCGAGCTCGTGCGTGGCGGCGTAGGTGGAGCGGTCATCCGGGAAGAAGTACAGCGCATAGACCGAAACCGCGCTGGCGAAGTGCAGCGTCAGTGTCTCGGTCGCCGAATCGAGTGCGTCGTTGCCGTCGTTGATCACGAAGGCGCCGTTCTTGGTGTAGCCCGACGCCACGCCCAGGCCGGCGTTGACATCCTTGCTCTGGTAGACCAGGGCCGAGTCGTGGCGGGCGCCATCATGATCGTCCGCGGTCACGGTCAGCACACCGGCCGTGGCGGTGTCGAAGCTCAGCGCGCTGCTGCACACGCCATCCTTGACACAGGCATTGGCCGAGGACGCCGTGCCATCGGCGCGGGCCACCGGCAGCGACACCACATTGCTGTTGGTGAAAAACAGGTTCTCGGCGGAAGCCAGCGGGGCGGCCAGCGCACCCACGGCTCCCAGGGCCGCAGCGATGATGTTCTTCATGTTTCAGACTCCTCGTACGCCATGCGGCCATACTTTGTAACTCTCGGACACATACATTAATGCAGATGAACGAGAGCGTGGGCCTTCATGGACGCGCGGCCCCCCTGCCTGAGGGAGGCCATTCGGCCCATGTCGTCCTTGAATCCCAAGCAATGCGCCGAAAAACAGGGGAAGGCCCGTCCCGCTACACTGCCCGGCTCATGAACGCCCCTGCCCTGATCCACTGGACCGATGCCGATGGCGCGCCGCGCCAGGCGCGGTGGCAGGCCGAGGGCGGCCAGCCCGTGCCCCGCAAGGTGATGCTGGCCGACGACCGCCTGCCGGCGGACACCGCCTACAAGCTGGCCTGCGAAGGCACGGCGCTGTTATGGCAAGGCGATTTCCAGAATGCGCGCCACCTGCTGCAGGCGCTGGGGCGCCGGCTGGACCAGCAGGCCCGGCGAGGCGGGCGCCGGCAGGCTGGCGGCCAGCCTGCCCAACGGCCCACCCCACAGGCCGCGCGCGACGCCTTCCACCAGCACCGGCAACAGCAGGGACACCGTGCCCGCATCCTGGGCATGCTCGTGCTGCCTTTTGCTGCCGACCACACACTGCCGCTGCGCCGCGCGCCCGACGTGCGCCAGGCCTGCCTGGAAGCCTACGGCCCGGCCGAGGGGCCCTACGTGGCCTCGCTGCGCGAGTTGCTCGGCCTGATCGGCGCGCACGAATGGCGCAAGAAGGGCGTCGAGATCCCGGCGCTCAAAGGCCGCATCCACGCGCACCACGGCGTGTTCTCACCAGTGCGTGGCGAGTACGTGGACCTGGTGGCACGCGCGCCGCTGCCATCCACCGAGCTGGCCTTCGACATCGGCACGGGCAGCGCAGTGCTGGCCGCCGTGCTGGCGCGCCGTGGCGTGCGCCGCATCGTGGCCACGGACCTCTCGCCACGGGCCCTGGCCTGCGCGCAGGAGAACCTGCAGCACCTCGGCCTGCTGCCGCAAGTGGAACTGCTGCAGGCCGACCTGTTCCCGCCGGGCCAGGCGCCGCTGGTGGTCTGCAACCCGCCCTGGCTGCCGGCCAAGCCGGTGTCCACCATCGAACAGGCTGTCTACGACCCGGACAGCCGCATGCTGCGCGGCTTCCTCGCGGGCCTGAAGGCGCGCCTGGCACCCGGCGGGGAAGGCTGGCTGGTGATCTCCGACCTGGCCGAACACCTGGGCCTGCGCACGCGCGATGAATTGCTGGGCTGGATCCAGGCCGGTGGCTTGCGCGTGATCGACCGCCTCGACATCCGTCCTCGCCACCCCAAGGCCAGCGACGCGGCAGACCCGCTGCACGCCGCGCGCGCCGCCGAAGTCACGTCCTTGTGGCGCCTGGGCGCCGCGCCGCACGCCTGACGCCGCCGCACTTCCCACCTGCTCATGATCTCCGCGCATTCCGCCCACAGGGTTCCCGTTGTGAAACTGGCGCTCGCCCTCGTGCTGCTCAGCCTGCTCGAGTTCGGGTTCTGGCTGGCCACCCACCACGAGGCGCAACGCATGCAGGACCTGATCGATGCGTCACAGGGCGTGCTGCAGGGCACGCCGCATTGGCGCGCCTACCAGAACAGGCTCCTGGGGCCTGCACTGGTCGATGCCTTGCGGGTGCTCACGGCGTACCCCCTGCATCTGTACGTGCTGCTGATGCTGGGCGTGGCGAACACCGCGCTCCTCCTCGCGCTGCGGCGCCTGTCGCCCGGCGAGCCCCCAGCCTCGCGCCTCACCTGGAAGGTGATGGCCATCTCGGCGGTGGTCTGGGTGCTGGGCAAGCACCGCTGGAGCTACCCGTGGGACTTCCTGGAGAGCCTGCTGCTGCTGGCCATGGCCTACCTGGCCTTCACCAAGCCCGAACGTATCGGCGCATTCGTCCTGCTGTTCGCCGTGGCCATCCTGTCCCGTGAATCGGCGTTGTTCATCCCCGTCTTCATGGTGCTGTACACCGTGGTGTCCCGGCGTCCGCTGCTGGGCAGGCCGGTTCTGTGCGCCATCGTGCTCGTGGTGCTCGGGACGGCGTTCGTGCAACTCACTCGCAGCCTGCTGTTCGTGCACTCCATGTCGCCCGGCGTGGGGGATGACCTCGCCCATGCCTCGTTCGGAAACCACTGGCAGCTGGCGGCCAATGGCGAACTGCTGATCCGCTTCGTCACCAAAGGCAAGGGCGCGGTGCCCCTGGTGCTGATGGCCGCCTTGCTGTCCTTTTACAGCTGGGCCGCCGTGCGCTTGTGGCGGCTGCGGGAACTCGGCGCCTTCTCCTTCGCGCTGACCATGGTGGCCTACCTGCTGGCCTTGATCCCGTTCGCGGTGCTCACCGAAACCCGCATCTACCAGCCCATGGCCTGGTGCACCGGGCTGACATTCGCTTTCCTGCGCATTCGTCCAGGCCAGGGCGCTCAGCCGTCCTGAGGATCGGCGGCGCCTCAGTCGTCGCCCCCGGCGCGCAGGCGGCCGACCGTCTGCGGCTCGACCAGGCCAGCCCGGTTGCCCCAGCTGTGGCGCACGTAGGTGGCCACGGCCGCGATGTCATCGTCCGACAGCTGGTGCGCGAAAGGCGGCATGCCGAAGGGGCGCGGGTTGCCCTGGGTGGCCGGCAGGAAGCCGCCCTTGGCGATCACGCGGATCACGTTGGCGGGCTCGGCCATGCGCACGGCACGGTTGCCCGCCAGCGCCGGGTAGATGCCCGGCACGCCCTCGCCCTGCTCACCATGGCAGGTGGCGCAATGGCGGTCATACAGCGCGGCGCCCTGGGCCAGGCGCACGTCCGTGGGGTGTGTGGGCTCGGATGGCATCACCGGGGGCGGAGGCAGGCTCTTGAGGAAAACGGCCATGGCGTGCAGATCCGGCTCGCTCAGGTGCTGGGTGCTGCGGTAGACCACGTCGGCCATCGGGCCCAGCACGCCGCCCCGGGGCGCCAGGCCCGTGCGCAGCAGCGTCACGATGTCCTGGCCGGGCCAATCGGCCACGCCGGCTTCACGCGGATCTCGCAGCGACGGGGCGTACCAGTTCTGCAGCGGCATCAGGCCGCCGGCCAGCTCCAGCCCTTGCGAGGCGCCCAACAGGTTGCGGGCCTCGTGGCAGGCGGCGCAATGGCCCAGGCCCCGCACCAGGTAGGCACCACGGTTCCATTCGGCCGTGCGGCCGGGCTCGTCGCGGTGCACCCCGGGGCGGAAGTACAACGCGCGCCACACGGCCAGCGCCGGCTGGGTGCTGATGGGAAAGGACAGCTCGTGCGCGCGGTTGGGTGCCTTGGCTGGCGGCAGGCTGCGCAGGTAGGCGTAGAGCGCATCGCTGTCGGCTCGGGTGACCTGCGTGTAGTTGGGGTAGGGGAAGACCGGGTAGAGCAGGCGCCCGTCGCGCGAGCGGCCGTTGTGCAGCGCGCGCCAAAAGGCCTCGGCCGACCAGCGGCCCAAGCCGGTGGCCTCGTCGGGCGTGAGGTTGCTGCTGTAGACCGTGCCGAAGGGCGTGGCCAGCGCGCGCCCGCCGGCGTAAGGCGCACCGCCACGCTCGGTGTGGCAGGTGGCGCAGTTGCCGGCGCGGGCCAGGTAGGCGCCACGCGCGATCTGGGCCTCGGTGGTGGGCGAAGGGCCGTCCTGCGCGGGCAGCGGTGATTCGTCCAGGCGGTTGAGCGACCAGACCGTGGCCGTGGCGATGCCGACCAAGGCGATCAGCAGCAGGGCCATGAACAGGCGGCGATGCCGCGCCTTGCTGCTCATGGCGCACTCCGGGGGGCGGGCGCTGGCGCGGGCTTGGCCGGATCGGGCACACCCCCACACGGCATGGGCAAGGCGTGCGGCAGGCCCGCCGCCGGCTTGGCGCCGGTCGGCCAAGGCTGGCTGGAGAGCCACGAGGCCACGGCACTCACGTCATCGGGCGACAGGCGCCGGGCCACATCGGCCATGCAATCGGGCGCCTGTGCGCGCCGGCGGCCGTTGTGCCAGGCACCGATCTGCCCCGCCAGGTAGTGGCGTGGCAGGCCGAGCAGGCCGGGGATGGCGGGGGCCACGCCGGTCAGCATCTGGCCGTGGCACTGCACGCAGGCCGGGATGCCGCGCGCCGCATCGCCTTGCAGCACCAGGATCTGACCACGCGCCAGCACGGTGCTTGTTTCGGTGGGGCGCACAGGCGGGGGGTAGGGAATGTCCAGCGAGGCGAAGTAAGCGGCGATCTCGCGCAGGTAGGCGTCGTTCAGGTGATCCAGCAGGTAGACCATGGGCGCATAGCTTCGCCGGCCATCGCGGAAATTGAGCAACTGGTTGGCCAGATAGCCAGCGGGCTTGCCGGCCAGGCGCGGGTAGTAGCCATCGGGACCGGCGCGGCCATCGGCACCGTGGCAGGTGGTGCAGGCATCGACGCGCTGGGCGATGCTGTCCTGCAGGGGCGACACGGGGATCGGCGCCGATGCGGGTCTGGCGAGGGGCGCTGCGGCTGTCAATGGCCTTGGGTCGGGCGCGCTGGCGGCACCGGGCGCGGCCTGCGCACCGCACCACGCCAGGCCCCAGGCCAGCCACGTCGCCATGGCCAGGCTGCGGGCCTGTCGACACAGGGCCACCTTCTTCGCGGCGAACACCGGCCTCCTGAGGAATGCGGCAGGGACGATCCGGGGTCGCGGTCCATGCATCGGGCCATTGTCGGCCATGCACAGCGCCGGTGCAGCACTTTTTTACTGCGGTGAACCCGCAGGCGCGACGCTCAGTAGCCGACGGTGAAACGGCGGCGCGAGTGCGCGGGCTGGTCCAGCTCGTCGATCAGGGCCACGGCGTAGTCCTGCAGCGAGATGTGGCTCTTGCCCTTCGCATCGACCAGCAGCTGGTCGCCGCCCAGGCGGAACTGGCCGGTGCGCTGGCCGGGTTCGATCATGGCCGAGGGGCTCAGGAAGGTCCAATCCAGCGTGGGTTCGGCACGCAGCAGCGCCAAGGCCTGGCGAGCACCTTCGGCCGTGCCTTTCCACTGGGCGGGAAAGTCCGGGCTGTCCAGCAGGATCTTGCCGGGCGCCACCTCCAGGCTGGCCGCGCCGCCCACCACCAGCAGGCGGGGCACGCCGGCAGCCTTCACGGCCGCCAGGATGCTCTTGAAGCCCTTGAGGTAGTAGTCCAGCGTGTCGGCCTGGGCATGGCCGCTGAAGGCGGAGAGCACGGCCTCGAAGCCCTGGCCCGTCAGCGCGGCGGTGAGGGCGGCGGTGTCGGTCACGTCCACGCCCTGGGCGCTGACCTTGTCGGTGGTGGCCACGCGCTCGGGGCGCGAGACAAAGGCGGTGATGGTGTGGCCGCGGGAAGCCGCTTCGGCCAGCAGTTGCGAGCCGATGAAGCCGGTGGCGCCGATGATCGCGATCTTCATGATGGGTGTCCTTCAGGGTTCTGATGGACGGATCTTGCGCCTCTGGATTGATTCGATAAAGCGCCCGATGGACAATTCATTGTTTTCAATGCATTGACAATTCAGCATGGCCGCCACCGATGCCCTCAATCTGAACCACTTGCTGGTCTTCGCGGCCGTGGTGGAGTCCGGCAGCTTCACCGCCGCGGCCGACCGCCTTGGCCAGACCAAGGCGCGGGTGAGCTTGGTGCTGCGTGAATTGGAAGGGCAACTGGGCGGCAGCTTGCTGACACGCACGACGCGCCGCCTGGCCCTGACCGAACTGGGCCAGCGCGTGTATGGCGACTGCATCCCGCCGCTGCGTTCGGTGCAGGACACGGTGGCTCACCTGGGCCGCGACGACGGGCCCTTGAGCGGCACCTTACGCATCACCGCGCCGGTGGACCATGTGGCGCAGTCGCTGGCGCCAGCCGTCGCCCGCTTCGCTGCGCTGCACCCGGCGTTGCACATCGACCTGCGCGCCACCGACCAGCGCGTGGACCTGGTGCGCGAGGGGCTGGACCTGTCCATCCGCGTGGGCTGGCTGCGCGACTCCACCCAACGCGCGCTCAAGCTGGGCGGCTTCGAGCAATGGGTGCTGGCCAGCCCCGATTACCTGCACCGGCGCGGCACGCCCAGGCAGCCCAAGGACCTGGCCGAGCACGACTGGGTGGCGTTGAGCCTCCTGCCATCGCCACTGACCTGGACCTTCGCCCACGCCCGCCGCGAAGCACAGACGGTGCGCATGAACAGCCGCCTGCGCGTGGACTCCGGCGCGGCGCTGATGGCCCTTCTGGAACACGGCATGGGCCTCTCGGTGACGGAGCAGTTCGCCGCCGCCAAGGCCCTGCGCGAGCGTCGGCTGGTTCGCGTGCTGGCGGACTGGCACGCACCTTTCGGCGGCATCCACGCGGTTTACCCGCCAGGGCGGCAGGCCCCGCCGGCGCGGGTGCGCGCCTTCGTCGAGTTCTACCGGGCGTGGCTGAGCAAGGTCACGTGAATCCTCAGGCGGCCATGGCCATCTGGGCGTGCGTGGGTTTCACGGTGGTCGCGGCGGACAGCGGCGGGCACAACTCGCGCACCGCGTCGATGCGCTCGGCCAGGAAGGCCGCATCGCGCGACACGCCCGAGAAGCGGCCCGAGCCCCAGGTGTACTGCCAGGGCAGGCCCAGGAAGTACAGGCCTTTCTGCTGCGTGACGCCGCGCGTGTGGACGGGCTGGCCCCGGCCGTTGAACACCGGCGCGTCCAGCCACTCGAAATCGGGCTTGAAGCCGATGCACCACACCACGGCCGTGATGCCGGCGGCCTGCAGATCCAGGCTGAGCTGCTCGCCATCGGGTTGCCACACAGGCTCGTAGACCGAAGGCGGCGGCGCGTCGATGCCCTGCGTGGCGATGTGCCTGTCGATGCTGGCGTTGATGCCGTTGTAGACCTGGTCGGCGCGGTCCAGCGCATCTTGCAAGCCCGGCGCGAACTGCATCACACCATCCTCCAGGCCGGCCAAAAGTCCGTGCAGCTGCATGCCCTCCAGCGCGAACTTGCGCAGATCGATGTCGCGCCCGCCGTCGCGGCCGGTGACGTAGTGATTGGTGTTGTCGCGCACGCCCTCGCGCAGCGGGTGCTGGTGCACAGGCATGTCGTAGTAGTTCATGTCGGCCAGCCAGTCGACCACGTCGCGGCCCCGGTAGAAGCGCGCGCAGCGCGGTGCATCGCCCACGGCCAGATGCACCTTGCGGCCAGCCAGGTGGAGATCCTCGGCGATCTGCGAGCCGGACTGGCCCGAGCCCACGACCAGCACCGCGCCTTCGGGCAGCGACTGCGGATTGCGGTACTGCTCGGAGTGCACCTGCACGATGCCGGCGGGCAGGCGCTCCGCCAGGCGCGGCACGATGGGCACGTGGTAGCCGCCCGAGGCCACCACCACCTGGTCGGCCGTGCACACCATGGTCTGGCCACCGTGCGTGGCGTGCACTTCGAAGCCGCCCTGCGGGCGCGGCATCACCTTGCGCACGGCCACGCCCTCGCGCAGCGGCGCGTTCACGCTGCGCCTGAAGCCCGCCAGGTAGTCGTTGATCTGGTCCTTCTTCATGAAGCCATGCGGGTCGTCGCCCGCGTAGGGATGACCGGGCAGATTGCACTGCCAGTTGGGCGTGACCAGGCAGAAGCTGTCCCAGCGCTGCGTGCGCCAGCTGTGCAGGGCGGTGTGCTTCTCGAAGACGACGTGGCGGGCGCCGATCTTCTGCAGGTAATGGCTCATCGACAGGCCGGCCTGGCCGCCGCCGATGATGATGACTTCGTGGTGTTCGGGGGTGCTGGAAGCGTTCATGGTGGTGTCCTCGCTGGGGCGCTTGGCGCGGTGGTGTGTGGCGGTGAAGGAGCTTGCGTAGGTTGGATCAGCCGTGGAAGGCGATCACGTGCACGCGGGCATCGGGCTGGTGCCTGAAACGGGCGGCGATCTCGTCGATCTCGGCCCACTGGTCCATGGCCCGCGAGCAGGCGAAGCCGTACTTGGCGCGCACGCGCTCGGAGGCGATCTCCAGGGCCTCGCGGGTGCGGGCCAGGAAGTCGGCAAGCGGGTAGTCCGTGCCAGGTGCGAGGTAGTCCTGCACGATGAGCGACGGTGAATAGCAGGTGCTGTCGCTGCCATCGGGCCAGCGCACCTTGAAGATCATTTCAGGCATGGAGAGGCTCCTGCGGGAGGCGTGGAAGAGTGACCCCTGCGAGCGCTTTTCGGTAGTGCTGCTCGTGCAGCTCGGCACTGCGGGACCAGGCGAAGCGGGCGCAGACCGCCGGGCCAGCCTCCAGAACCGGCGCGCGCGCATCGGCCCGCAGGCTCAGGCGCAGCGCGCGGGCCAGGTCGGCCACGCTGAGCGGGTCGGCCCACAGCGCTTCGTGCGGTGCCAGGTGGTCGGTGAAAGGGCGGAGGCGCGAGACGATGGCCGGCGTGCCGCAGGCCAGGGCTTCGAGCACGACCAGGCCGAAGCCTTCACGCAAGGAGGGCATGGCCAGCGCGGTGGCGCGCCGGTACAGGGCTGGCATGGCGGCGTCGGGCAGCGGACCGCTCAGGTGCACGCGGGCACGGGTGGCCTCGGGCAGCGACTGCAACGTGGCGTGGAAGCGGGCGGCGTAGGCATCGTGGTCGAGCAGGCTGGCACCGCCGGCGATCACGAGGCGGGCGTCGGGATGCACAGCCGACTCGCCGTCATCGGCGTCGTGCCGGCCAACGGCGGGATCGTCGCCCAAGGCGATGCCGCCCTGCACGGCCGCGAAGGCACGCAACAGGCGTTCGGGGTTCTTGCGCTCCTCGATGCCGCCGACGGACAGCCACAGCGGGCCGGTGTCCTCGGGATCCAGGCCCAGAGCACGCAGATGGGCATCGTCCTGGACGCGCTGCAGAGGCTCCCTGCTGGCGGGTGTGAAGCGAACGGTATCGACCCCGTTGGGCACGAGGCCCGCCTCACGCTGCCATTGATCGCGCAACACGCCCTGCCACAAGGGGCTCACGCAGAGCAGGCGGCTGGCATCGCGCACCCCACGAGCCTGCCAGGCAGTCAACACCGGATCATCGAAGGTGTCCAGGTGGTGCACGGTGCGGTTGAAGCCGGCGATGCGGCCTTCGGCGCGCAGCAGGGCCAGGGCATTGGCGGTGATGCTGTCCTGTGAATGCAGCACGTCGAAGCGGTCCAGATCGGGCAGGCTGCGCAGATGGCGTGCGACGGCATCGATGTGGGTGGCGACCATGGCCGCGAGGGGCGACAGCGGCCGGCCTTGCGCAGCGGCGCCCTCTCCGACAGAACGTGACATCGACTGAACGCGCGATGAGGACAGCATGGCCAGACTCAAGATCGCGCGGGTGTCGCGGAACAGGCGCTGCCCCTGGGACGCCGGTGCGATCAAGGTGACCTGGTGGCCGTGCTCGCACAGCGCATCGGCCAGCGACAAGGTGTGCACCACGCCACCACGCGGGTTCAGCGAATGCATCAGCAGGGCGATGCGCAGGCTCATGCGGCCTCCCGGCTGGTGATGCGGCGCGCACGCGCGCCGATGAAGTCATGCGCAGCCAGATCCCACAGCAGCGCCCGGCCACCCTGGGCATCGCGCAACCAGCATTGCGGCTGCGCTGCGATCTCGCCGATGGCCTCGCACTCGATGCCGCGAGCCTGAAAGCGCCCGCGCACCTCGGCCACGTCATCCGGCGCCACGGACAGCAGATAGCCGTAGCTTGGAAAGGCCGTGAGCCAGCGCAACGCATGCGCATGGCAGGCGTCGTGGGGCGCGAAACCTGGCGGGCAGGGGATGCGGTCCACGTCGATGACCGCACCCACGCGCGAACACTCCAGCAGCATCAGCGCGGTGCCCAGGCAGCCGGCCATGCTGATGTCCTTGGCGGCGCGGCACAGGCCGGCCTCGGCCAGTTCGGGCAACAGGGCCAGGTCGGCACGCAGGCGCTCGGCCGGCGTGGTGGTCGAGGCGTTCCAGAAGGGGTAGGGCTCTTCCCAGCGGCCGCGCAAATCGACGGCCATCAGCAGTTGCTCGCCAGGCCGGGCCGCGAAGCTGGACAGCAGGCGCTTGGCACGGCCCAGCACCGCCACCGCCAACTGCCCGCGCGGCGCGCGGTGGTTGCTGTGCCCGCCGACGATGGGCACGCCATACGCGGCCGAGGCGGCGGCCATGCCCTGCAGCATGGGCTCGGCCTGGCCGGCGCCATCGCTCCACAGCGCATCGACCACGGCGATGGGGCGGCCACCCATCGCGGCGATGTCGCTCAGGTTGACCATGATGGCGCTGTAGCCCGCGAACCAGGGCATGCGCGCGACGAAATCGTCCACCAGGCCTTCGATGGCCAGCAGCAGGTGACCATCGCCGTTCGCGTCGGGGATGGCGGCGCAGTCGTCGCCCAGCAGCACGCCGTCGCTGGCGGCCAGCGTGGTGTCGGCCAGGCCGCCCGGCAGCGAGCGGGCCAGCACGCCCACCGCATCGGCGATGTCGCGCTTGTGCTCGAAGCCCCGGCTGGCGCGCAAGGCCACGACCAGTTCGTTGAGGTCGAAGGCGCTCATGAGTGGCCTCCCTGGGTGGACGACAAGGTCAGGTAGCCCCACTCGGGCTCGGCGCAGGGCGGGTAGTGCGGCAGGCTGGCCTGCATCAGGCCGTGCGCGCGGCCATGCAGAAGCACCTCACGCTGCAATTGCCAGTGCAGGCGCTGGAACAGCGGCACGTTCTGCGTCTGCACGTGCGCCCAGAACTGCCGCGCGCCCTGCGCATGGGCCATGCCCACGGCCAGGCGGATCAGCGTGGCACCCAGCCGCCCGTGGTGGCGAAACGATGGGTGAACCGCCAGGCGCGAGCCCCACCACACGCCCGGTTCGGCCTCGTGGATGCGCACCGTGCCCACGACCTGATCGGTCTCGCCGGCCACGCAGGCGCAGGCCACGAGCAGGGTGGCGTGCTCGTCGATGGCATCGCGGTCATCGCCCACGAACACGCCCTGCTCCACGCAGAACACGGCGCGGCGCAGCGCATGGGCCTCGCGCCGCTCCCAGGGCTGCGTGGCCTGCTTGACGCGAAACGCCGTGGGTACGAAGGCCGCGGGCAGGTCGCAGAAGGCATCCGCGTACCAGGTGCGCATCGAAGGGGTGTCGAGCAGGGCGATGGTCATGGGGGCTCCCGGAGGCGGTTCAGGCCTCGAACATCGACAGCGAGGAGCAGGCGCCGCACTTGCCGCAGCCCGCCTTGATGTCGGACGAGCGCAAACCGGCGGCGGCCACCATGGCGCCCAACGGCTCCAGCACCGAACGCATGAAGGCCGGATCGGGCGCGGGGTGGCCTTCGAGCGGCGTGCCGCTGATGGGCACGAAGGGCACGACGAAGGGGTACACGCCCAGGTCCAGCAGGCGTTGGCCCATGGCCAGGATGGCCTCGCGCGTGTCGCCCAGGCCGGCCAGGATGTAGGTGCTGACCTGGCCACGCCCGAAGACCTTCACCGATGCTTCGAAAGCACTGAAGTAGCGAGACAGGGGCACGCTGGCCTTGCCCGGCATGATGCGCTGGCGCACGTCGGGCGTGACGGCCTCCAGGTGCATGCCCAGGGTGTCGACACCGGCGGCCTTCATCCGCGCGAACCAGGCGTCGTCGTTCGGCGGCTCGCACTGGGCCTGGATGGGCAGATTGACCGCCGCCTTGATGGCACGGGCGCTGTCGGTCAGGATCGCGGCCCCACGGTCGGGCGTGGGGGGCGTGCCGGTGGTCAGCACCATGTGCTTGACGCCATCGAGTTCGACCGCCGCGCGCGCCACCTCGGCCAGCTGTTCCGGCGTCTTGCGCGCGATGGTGCGGCCGGCCGCGAGCGACTGGCCGATCGAGCAGAACTGGCAGGTCTTGCGGCGGCTGTCGTAGCGGATGCAGGTCTGCAGCACCGTGGTGGCCAGCACGTCGCGGCCATGCAGCGTGGCGATGTGCGAGTACGGGATGCCATCGGCCGTGCTGCGCGCATAGAAGCGCGGCGTCTTCGGGAACTCGATGCGCGCGATGGGGATGCTGGCGTGGCGCAGCACGCTGGTGCCATCCGCGCCCGGGGCTTCGGCCACGAAGGGCGAATCCCAGGCGGGCGCGGTGTGCACGGGCACCATCACCGTCACGCCGTCGATGGTGACAGCCTTGTGGTCCGACGGGCCCGCGCCGCCACGCCGGCTGGCCAGGCCCGCGCTGGGATCGACCAGGCGCAGACCGCGCGATTGCAGCTCGGTCATCAGCCGGCGGGCATCGGCCGAGGGCTGCCGGCCCGGGGCCTCGGCCACCGTCACGGCATCGTCGTCAAGCGACGCGGGCAAGAGGGCTTCGCTCAGGCTCATGGCTGGAACTCCCGAAGGGTTGGGGCTGCGGTGCCGTGGGCACCAGCTCAGTCGATGTACTCGTGGACGTGGCACTCGAAGCACCGCGCACTGGCGAGGTTTCGCGGCCGTCCATCACCAGGCTCAGCAACTCCGGCCGCGCGTAGTGGCCCACCGAATCCATCATGCGTTTGCGCTTGGTGATCAGGCTCATGTCCAGGTCGGCGATCACCATGCCTTCGCCTTCTTTCAAGGGCGGCGCCAGGTGAACACCCTCGGGTGAGACGATGGCCGTGCAGCAGCCGCCGCGCAGCGCCTTCTGCAGGCCCGCGTCCGGCGTGAGCGACTGGATCTGCACGTCCGTGAGCCAGCCCGTGCTGTTGATGACGAAGCAGCCCGATTCCAGCGCATGGTGGCGGATCGTCACCTCCATCTGGTCGGCGAAGATCGGGCCCACCAGCGAGCCGGGGAACTGCGCGCAGTGGATCTCTTCATGCCCGGCCATCAGCGCGTAGCGTGCCAGCGGGTTGTAGTGCTCCCAGCAGGCCAGCGCGCCCAGGCGGCCGACGGCCGTGTCCACCACCTTGAGCCCGCTGCCATCGCCCTGCCCCCACACCATGCGCTCGTGGAAGGTGGGCGTGATCTTGCGGCGCTTGAGCACCAGGGCGCCGTCGGCATCGAAGACCAGTTGCGTGTTGTAGATCGTGCCGTGGTCGCGCTCGTTGACGCCCAGCACCACGACGATGCCGTGGGCCCGGGCCTGCTGCGCCACCGCGTCGGTCACGGGGCCGGGCACCACCACCGCGTGCTCGTACAGCTTCATGTGCTCGGGGCCACTGGCCACGGGCGGTCGGATGAACGAGAAATAGGGGTAGTAGGGCACGAAGGTCTCGGGGAAGACCACGATCTGCGCGCCCTGGCGGGCCGCCTGCTCGATGGCCTCGCAGACCTTGTGCAGCGTGCCTTCGGCCTCGCCCAGCACGGGCGAGATCTGCACGGCCGCCGCCTTGATGATGCGTGTGTTCATGAAGATGACCTCACGGTGGCGCTTGAACGCTGGGCGCGCTCAGAGCGTCCAGGTGTCCAGGATGAAGGCGTTGGATTTGCGGTGCAGCAGGATGATGTCCAGCACGTCCAGCGGGTTGATCGGCTTGATGCCTTCGATCAGCGAGCCTTCGCCATGGCCATACAGAGCCTGCAGCGCGAAGCGGCAGGCGTAGACCTTGCCGCCTTCCTCGATGAACTTGGCGATCTGCTTGTTGAAGTTCTGGTGGCCCGGGAAGGCCTCGTCGCCCAGCGTGGGAAAGCCGCGCTTGACGCCCAGCGTGACGCCGGGGCCGTACAGCAGGATGGAGGTCTCGAAGCCCTTGCGTTGCAGGCGCGTGGCCTGCAGCAGGTTGACGAAGCCGATCGAGCCCTCGAAGGCCACGGTGTGGAAGGTGACCAGGGCCTTCTCGCCCTTCTCGGCCTTCACGTCTTCGAAGACCTTCTCTTCATAGTCGACCAGGTGTTCGCCGATCTGGTTGGGGGCTTTGGTGACAGCAGGCATGGTGTGCTCCAGCGGATGAGGATGGGTTGGGAAGGGATGCGCGCGCTGATGAAGCTGGTGCACACGCCATGCCATCAAAGCCCTCATCTGTGCGATCAAGATGCGATCAATGCGCCGTTTCATGGGGCGCGGCGCCCCATTGATCGCGATGTGCTCGGGACTGCATGGATCGATCACCTTGCGCTGAGCAGATGCCGATGACCACACGCACCAAATGCGATCAACGCTGCTGCGCTGATGTGATCCAAGCTGGGGCACGTGCCGCCTGAACGCCACCATTGAGTGCATCCGGCATGCGATCAATCGGCACGCTTCATGCAATCAATGCCCGCATGAACACCATCACCCGCCACTGGGCCCAGCGCCTGCGCGAGAGCGACAAGCCCGCTTACCTGTTGATTCCCGACCTGCTGGCCGAGGATCTGCGCAGCGGCCGCCTGAGCCCTGGCGACCGCCTGCCGCCACTGCGCGAGATGGCCGCGCAGCTCGATCTGAACTACACCACCGTGGCCCGAGCCTTGTCTGAAGCGCGCCGACGCGGCCAGATCGACGCCACGCCGGGCCGGGGCAGCTTCGTGCGCGGGCCCGCCCCCACGCTGCCCTTGCGCGGTGGCAGCGCGGCCGAGATGACGATGAACCTGCCGCCCGAGCCCGGTGACCCGACCCTGCTGGAGCGCATGGCCGAAGGCTGGCGCGACGTGATGCAGCCCACTCGGTTGTATGAACAGCTGCGCTACCAGGACTTTGGCGGCCTGCACGCCGACCGCGACGCCGCCGCGCGCTGGCTCAGCCCGTTGATGGGGCTGCACGTGTCACCCGAGCGCGTGCTGGTCGGCCCGGGCATCCACAGCGTGCTGGGCGCGCTGATGTCCATGCTGGCCCGCCCGGGCGAGACGATCTGCGTGGAAGCGTTGACCTACCCGGGCATCAAGGCACTGGCCAATCAACTGGGCATCCAGCTGCATGCCCTGCCGCTGGACGACGAAGGCCCCAGTGCCGAGGCTTTCGAAGAGGCCTGCAAGACGGTCAAGCCCAGGGCCTTCTACTGCAACCCCACGATGCTCAACCCCACCACGGTGACCGTGAGCGAAGGGCGCCGCGAGGCCCTCGCGGACGTGGCGTTGCGCTACAGCGTGCCCATCATCGAGGACGATGCCTACGCCGCCCTGCCTCAGCGCACCCCCACGGCGCTTGCGCAACTGGCACCCGAGCTCACCTACTACGTGACAGGCTTCGCCAAGTGCCTGGGCGCGGGCCTGCGCGTGGCCTATGCACACGCACCGACGGTGCGCGCCACGCAGCGCCTGGCCGGCGCGCTGCGTGCGATGACGGTGATGGCCTCGCCCCTGACCGTGTCGCTGGCGACGCGCTGGATCGACGACGGCACCGCTGGCGCCATGGTGCAGGGCATCCGCCGCGAATCCATCGCGCGCCAGGCCTTGTTGGAAAAGCACTTGCACGGCTGGGATGTACAGACCCAACCCGAGTGCTTCCACGCCTGGTTGCCCCTGCCCGACACGCTCAGCGCCAACGAGGCCGCTGCCTTCTGGCGATCACGCGGCGTGGCGGCCGTGGCCGGCGCGGCCTTCAGCACGCAGGCCGCCCCCCCCAAGGCGGTGCGCCTGTGCCTGGGCGGGCCTTTGAGCCTGTCGCAGTGCGAGCAGAGTCTGCGCGTTGTGGCGGACACTTTGGCGCATCCTGAGCAGGTGCATGCGGCGGTGATGTAATTGATGGGCTTCGGGCAGGGGCAGGGTTCTTTGCATGCGAGGGGTTGAGCGTCGCAGTCAATCGAGAATGAGAACTCAACAGGCAACGGCACGCCGCGCCACCAAGTCAGCGTACAAATCAGCATAAGCGGCCGCACTGCCTTCCCAGCTGAAATCCTGCGCCATGCCATTGCGGCACAAGGTGTCCCAAGTACCGGCATCGGCATACAGTTCACGGGCGCGCTTCACGGCATGGATCAGCGCCTCCACCGTCGGCTCCTTCATCTTGAAGCCGGTGGACACACTGGGCTGACCAGGCTCACTCACCGCATCCAGCACCGCATCGGCCAGGCCGCCTGTGGCATGCACGATGGGCGGCGTGCCATAGCGTTGGCTGTACATCTGGTTCAGGCCGCAGGGCTCGAAGCGCGAGGGCATCAGAAAGACATCCGACCCTGCCTCGATCAGGTGGGCCAGCGATTCATCGAAACCGATGAGGGAGGCGGCCTGTTCGGGCCACACGTGCGTGGCCTCGCGCCAGGCCGTTTCCATCGCTGGCGTGCCGGCACCCAGGGCCACCACCTGGGCGCCATCCTTGAGCAACTCGGGCAAGGCTGAAATCACCAGGTCAACACCCTTCTGGTCGGTCATGCGGCTGACCATGCCCATCACGAACAGATCAGGGTTCTCGGGCAGACCCATGCGGCGCTGCAGGGCCAGCTTGTTGCTCCGCTTGCGCTGCAGCGTCACCGCATCGTAGGTCTGGTGCAGGTGCGCATCGGTGCCCGGGTTCCACACGGTGGTGTCGATGCCGTTGAGGATGCCCGAGAGCGATTCGCGCCGCTTGTTCAGCACACCGCTCAGGCCGCAACCCAGCGGCTCGGTCAGGATCTCGCGCGCGTAGGTGGGGCTGACCGTGGCGACATGGTCGGCGAACTGGATGCCCGCCTTCAGGAAGGAGAGCTGCCCCCAGAACTCCACGCCCTCCATGTGCAGCAGGTGGTCCGGCAAGCCGAGCGGGGCGGCCAGGTGCAGCGGAAACAGGCCCTGGAAGGCCATGTTGTGCAGGCTCATCACCATGGCGGCGCGGCGCTGCGGCCCGTGGGCCAGGTAGGCCGGCGCCAGGGCCGTGGGCCAGTCGTTGCAATGCAGCACGTCGGGCTGCCACGGGATGGGGCTGACACCGCTGGCCAGGCGCGCCGCCACGTGCGAGAGCAGCCCGAAGCGGATGGCGTTGTCTTCATGGTCGCGGCCGGACGGGTCGCCATAGGGGCCACCGTCACGTCGGTACAGCGCAGGGGCGTCGATCAGCAGGGCGGGCACGCCGCTGGGCAGGTGGGCTCGCAACAGGCGTGCGGCCGGAAAGCCATGCACCGCCGGCAGATCCGCCAGCGCTTCCAGCTCACCAGCGACCGCCAGCACCGAGTCATAGGCCGGCATGAGCACCTGCACATCCAGGCCCTGGGCGCGCAGGGCCTTGGGCAGGTCGGCACTGACCTCGCCCAGCCCGCCTGTCTTGACCCACGGCGCGCATTCGGGGGTGGCGAAAAGGATCTTGAGTGTGTTCATGGACAGGAATTCAGGCGGGAGAGGCCTCGTGCGGCACCAGCACGGCCATCGGCAGACTGTGGAAGACGTCGGCGATGCCCAGGCGCAGCGGGCCGTCCGGCGAAGGCGAGGCGCCGGCCACACGGCCACCCAGCACGTCCTGCCAGGCCTCGGGAGCCCCCGGCGGCAGCACGAGTGTGGTGTCTCCCCAGACCCTGCCGTCGGCCAGCATGGATTCATCGCCGTGGCACAAGGTGAACAACAAGCGTGAGACGACGACGATCACCGTCTGCCCGCCATGGCGGCGCGCGAACGCCACCACATGCCGGCGCGCAGCGCCGTCCACCGCCAGCGGCAGGTATTCGCCATGCGTGAAGACCCCTTCCCAGCGTTGGCGCAGCGTCAGGCCTCGCCAGGTCAGGTAGAGCTTGAGGCGCCCGTCGTGCAGGCTGGCCTGCATCTCGCGCAAACCGTCGGGCGTGGCGCCCTCGGGCCAGGCCCGTGTCACCGCATCGAGTTGGGCCGACAGGCCCAGGTGGTCCACCGGGCGCCGGTTGTCCGGATCGACCAGGCTGAAGTTCCACCCTTCGCAGCCCTGGTAGGTATCGGGCACCCCGGGGCCGCCCATCTTGAGCAGCAGCAGCGACAGGCTGTTCCAGGCGCCGAAACGCGCCACCAGCGATTGCAGGCGTGCGAAATCCTGGCGGAAGGCCGCGGCACCGTCATCGAGCACGAGGCGGCGCGCGAAGTCCAGCACCGACTCCTCATACAGGCCATCGGGATGGCGCCAGCTGGTCTGATCCTTGGCTTCCCGCACGGCCTTGAGGGCGTAGTCGCCCAGGCGCTGGGCCAGATCCTGCCGCGCGGCCTCGTCCGGGGGGGTCATGGGCCAGATGCCCAGCAGGCTCTGGTAGATCATGTATTCGTCGTTGGCGGTGGGCACCATTTCGCCGTCGACCCGGCGCTTGAAAGGCTCGGCCAGGCGGCGCCAGCGGGCCAGGGCCAGGCGCCAGGCAGCTGGCATCTCCGACAGCACGGCCAGGCGGGCGCGCACGTCCTCGCTGCGCTTGCTGTCGTGCGTGGACGTGGCCAGCATGCCGTGCGGGTGCGTGAAGGCCAGGCGCTTGAGCGATTCGTGGAAATCGTCCACCGTCATGCCGAACACGGACGGATCGCCCCCGACCTCGTTGAGCGCGAGCAATCGGTTGTAGCGGTAGCAGGCCGTATCTTCGAGCGACTTGGCCATCACCGGCGCGGTGAACTGCTGCAAGCGTGTCGCGAAGGCCAGCTTGAGTTCGCGCAACTGCGCATCGGGCTCGGTGGGCGCAGTCAGCAGCGTGTCCCGGATCAGGTGCAGCACGCCGACATCCTCCAGGCCGCGGCGGCGCATGGCCTCGTGCACGGCGGTGTCGATCCAGCCACGGTCCTGCACGGACAAACCACGCTCGCTGATGTAGGTGCGGTAGACCGGGAAGCCCAGCGTCAATTCGATCAGGCCCAGGCGCAGCGTGTGCGGCGTGTGGTCGCGCGTGCGACGGTCACGGCGGGTGATGTCGTGCAGCAGGTGCGTGACGGTGCGCAGCTCGGCGGCCAGTTCATGCTCCATCACATGGCGCTTGCTCTGCAGCAGCACCTCGTCGAACTCGTGGTTCTCGCCGGTGAAGGCGCGGTAGACGCGGCTCAGCCGGGTCTCCTGCGAGGGATCGACCAGCAGGCGCGTGCTGAGGTTGCAGAAGCGGTAGCCACTGCCGCCGTGCACGGGCCATTCAGGCGGCATCTGCTCGGTCTCGCCCAGGATCTTCTCGACGATCAGGTACAGCGCGGCCTGGCCATCACCATGGCGGCGCGCGTTGATGCGCTTGAAGCTGGCCTGCAGGCGCTCCAGGTAGGCGCGCGGATCGGCCAGGCCATCGGGGTGGTCCACCCGCACACCGTTGACAAGGCCCTGCTCGAACCAGTCCCAGAGCAGCGCGTGCGACATTTCGAAGACCTCGTCGCGCTCGGTGCGAATGCCGGCCAGGTCGTTGATGTTGAAGAAGCGGCGGTAGTTGACGCCATCGGCCACCCGGTAGGAGGCCAGACGCCAGGCCTGGCGCTGCAGCAGGTCGTCCAGCGCATCGAAGCTGCGCGGATCGCCCACGTGGCCGTTGTAGGCGGCCAGCCGCGCCTGCAGGATGGTGCGGGCGGCCGGATGGTCGCGCAGCAGGATGCCCAGGCGCTGTTTGAGCTCGTCTTTCAGGCGCAGGCGTTCGGCCTGACGGGCCAAGTCCTTGTCCTGACGGGGTGGCAGGCTTTCGAAGCCCTGGCGCAAGGCTTGCCATTCGCGCGCGGCTTCGGCATCCAGGCTGGCGTGCGGGCCACCGTCCATCAGCAAGGGCAGATCGCGCGGGTCGATGATGAAGCGGTGGTCGTAGTAGTTCAGCACCACTGTATGGCCTTCGGGCCACCAGCCCAGCTGAAGCTTGCCCTGCTCCAGGACCAGGCCGTACTGGCCCTCCAGCACGGGCAGCAACACGCGACCACCGTGCTCCTCGTCACCCGCCTGCGCCCAGTCGATGTCGAAATGATCGGCGTAACGAGAGGCCGGGCCGTCCTCGAGCACCTCGCGCCACAGCGGATTGTCCGCCTGCAGCACGCCCATGTGGTTGGGCACGATGTCCACCAGCAGCTGCAGCTCGTGCTGCTTGAGTGCCGCGCAGAAATCCTCGAACTCGGCCTGTGTGCCGATCTCGGGGTTGATCTCACGCGGATCGACCACGTCGTAGCCATGCGTGCTTCCAGCGCGTGCCTTCAGGAAAGGCGAGGTGTAGACGTGGCTGATGCCCAGCCGCTTCAGGTAGGGCAGCAGGGCCTGCGCGTCCTTGAAGCGCAGGCCCGCGTGCAGCTGGAGCCGGTAGGTGGCGCGCGGGATGGCGGCCAGGTCCGGGTTCCAGGCGCCTTCATCCTTGGCGGCCACGGGGTGATGTGGCGGACGCTCCTCGCGCAAGGCCTGGGTCAGCGAGGTCCAGCGTGGATCGCGCGCCAGGGCGGCCAGGTCCAGGGTCAGCTTGCGGCGCCAGTTGGGGTACTGGGCCTCGCTGGTGCCCGGCACGTTGACCTGCTCCAGCGCACCCAGCACATCCTCCAGCTGCACGGCCACCATGGTGGCGGGGGTGCGGGCCACGTAACGGTGCACGGTCACGGCCAGGCGCGGATCCGGGTCGCTCACGCTGTCCACCGATTCGCTCAACCCCTCGGTCAGCAGGTTCTGCTCGCCCAGGGCCTGCAACAGGGCCACGCGTTCGCGCGCCCGGCGGGCGATGTGGCCCTTGCGCAGCTCGGGGTCCCGGTAGACCCCCAGTTCGTCGCGCAGGTGCAGGTCGTGGCCCGTCCAGTAGGCGCGCAAGGTGGGCAGATCGTGCGTGCCCACGGTGGCCAGCGCGCGGCGCGGCCATTCGGCCGGGGGCTTGAACCGCCCTTCATGCCAGTGCTGCTCGAAATAGAAGGGCCGGTAGGACAGCAGACCGTGGCGCTCCATCGCGGCGGTGACCTCGGGCGGCACGATGCCGAGGTCTTCACCGATCACAATGCAGTGGTGGCGCTGGCTTTCCAGGCAGACCAGACGCAGCAGTTCGTCGAACGGATTGGCCACGTAGGTGCCCTGCAGCGTCTCGCCGCCCGGCACCACCCAGAACAGGCGCATCAGGCCCATGACATGGTCGATGCGCAAGGCACCGGCGTGGCGCATGTTGGCACGCAGCACATCCAGCACCGGCTTGAAGCCCGCTTCACGCAGGCGCTGCGGGGTGGGCGGCGAGAAGCCCCAGTCCTGCCCGTTGGGGTTGAGCTCATCCGGGGGGGCGCCCACCTGGACACCTTGCGCGTACAGGGCCGGCTGCGCCCACGTCTCGGCACCACCGGGGTTCACGCCGATGGCCAGATCCCGGTACAGGCCGATGCGCATGCCCAGTTCGCGCGCCAGCGTCTGCACGGCTTCCAGCTGCAGCTCGGCCTGCCATTGCAGGTATTCGAAGAACTCGACATCGGCCTCATGGCTGCTGGCGAAGTCGCGCACGGCCTGCCCACGCACATCGCGGTAGGCCTGCGGCCACACGGGCCAGCCCCACAACGCGGCATCCTTGCGATGGAAATAGCGCTGCAACGCGTCGTACAAGGCCTGCAGACGCAGGTTGCGCCCATGCGTGCGCTGGAACTGGCGGAAGCGCCGGGCGCGCGCCGTGCCACGCTCGAGGTGCTGCGATCGGAACCTCGCGTACAGCAGTTCGAAGACCTGGAACTTGAGTTCGGCCACGCCGGCATAGTCCACCATGGGGGCATCGCGCAGGGCCTGCAGCCGGGCACGCCAGGCAGGCGAACCCACCAGGCGCTGACAGTCATCGCACTCGGCATATTCGTGGATGTCCTCCACGTCCAGGTACAGCACGTGCGTCCACTGCCGGCTCGACGGGCTGTAAGGCGAAGCCTGCTCGGGGTCATGCGGGAACAGCGCATGCAGCGGGTTGATGCCGACGAAATCGGCGCCCGCCCGCGCGGCCATCTGCACCAGTTCGCGCAGATCCCCGAAATCGCCCATGCCCCAGTTGGCACGGTTGCGCACGGCGTAGAGCTGGACGGACAAGCCCCACACGCGAGGATGCGGATCGAGCGGACCGGCCAGTTCGTGCGCACGGGGCGGGCACACGACCAGGCTCGTGGCGCCGATGGCCTGGCGTGGCTCGCCGGCCTCCAGGGCCAGACGGTGGTAGCCGGCCGGCAGGCCAGGCGGCAGCTCGATCACGGCGGGGACCAGGCGTGGGCCATCGCCCCTCAGCAGTTCGGCCGGGAAGGGCGGGGTGAGGTCGGCGGCCGAGGCCACCGAGGTGCCCTGAAGGCTCTGCCCGCCTTCGAGCGAGATGAACCACGTCACCGGCCTGCCGATCTGCTCGGCAGGCAGCCGCAAGGGGCAGGCCAGTGGCGCGGCCGAGGCCGTCACCACGAGCGCAGGTGGCAGCGTTTCGTGCTCGGCCCGCTCACGCAGGGCGCCCAGCGACTGCGCCGCCTCGTCATCGTCGGCGGCCGGGTAGCCCATGGCCTTGCAGACACGGCGCAGGGTAACGACGTCCACCGTGGTGACACGGCCCCAGGCGTCCTGGTAATCCAGCGCGATGCCCAACTGGTGGCACAACAGGGTCAGCAGCGAGGTCATGGCAGCGGATCCTCCACCAGGTGCACACGCACCGACCACGGGCCCAGGGCGCCAGGCAGCGCGCCGTGGTCGTCGCCCACGCCGAACAGCAGCGCGCCGTCCACGCGCGGCAGCGGCTCGCTGGGGGCCTCGTGCAGGTGGGCCCGAAGCACCAGCGTGCCGGCCCCTTGCGTCGGCCAGCTGACCTCGACCGTGCGTTCGCCCAGGAATCGGCTGCTGACATCTTCCGCACGGATCAGAGCCAGCCGAGGCACCACCATGTGGGCCCGCACGGCCAGGGCCTGGGTGTAGAAGGCCAGCCAGTCGCGGTGGGGGGCGGCGCGCAGTTCGTCCCAATCCAGCGTGCTCGCCCCGAACACCGTGGGATCGTTGGGATCGGGCACCGGTGGCCCACCCTCGCCTTCCGGCCCCTGTGCATGTTCCTTGCGGCGGCCTTCGCGCACCGCGCGGGCCAGGTCGCCCTGGAAGTCACAGAAGTAGTGGAAGGGCGCGATGGTGCCGAACTCTTCGCCCATGAAAAGCATTGGCACCCCCGGCGACAGCAGCTGGATGCAGGCCAGGGCCTTGAGCGGTGCAGGCGCGCTCAAGGCGGTCAGCCGCTCTCCGAAGGCCCGGTTGCCGGTCTGATCGTGGTTCTGAAGGAAATTGACAAAGCAGGTGGGCGGCAAGGCCCGGCTCGGCTCGCCCCTGGGGCCGCCATCGTGCAGGGACGGCTCGCCCTGGAAGGCAAAGCCTTCGGCCACGCAACGCACCAGCTGCCGCAGCGGCTGTTCGGCGAAGTCGCGGTAGTAGCCATGGGTTTCGCCCGTCAGCAGCACGTGGGCGGCCTGGTGGAAATCGTCGTTCCACTGCGCCTCGAACAGGCCCGGCACGCCGGGACGCCCCAGGTGATGGGCTTCGTTGCGGTTGTTCTCCAGCACCAGGTGGACCTGGCGACCATGGGTGGCTTCACGGGCACGACGCGACAGCTCGGTCAGGAAATGGTCGCCCGACTGGTCCACCATCGCGTGCGCGGCGTCGATGCGCAGGCCGTCGAAGCGGTATTCGGTCAACCAGTACAGCGCATTGTGGATGTAGAAATCGCGCACCGTGGGCGCATGCGCCGCGTCGAAGTTGATCGCATCGCCCCAGGGTGTCTGGTGCGCCGGGTTGAAGAACTCGCGCGCATAGGCATGCAGGTAGTTGCCATCGGGCCCGAAATGGTTGTAGACCACGTCCAGCAGCACCATCAGGCCACGCTGATGCGCCGCCCGGATGAAGGCCTTCAGGTCGTTGGGATGGCCGTAGGCAGGCTGGGGGGCGTAAGGCAACACCACGTCGTAGCCCCAGCCGCGCCGGCCGGGCGAGGCGCCCAGCGGCATCAGTTCGATGGCGGTCACGCCGAGCGCGGCCAGGTGGTCCAGGCGGCGCTCGGCGGCGGCATAGGTACCCTCCGGCGTGAAAGTGCCCACGTGCAGTTCGTAGACCACCGCCTCGGCCCAGGGGCGCCCTTGCCAGGCCATGTCCTCGCCCCAGTCGAAGGAACGCGGATCGAGCACCTGGCTCGGCTGGTGCACGCCATCGGGGTTGTAGCGCGAGGCGGGATCGGGCACGTCCAGCATGCCGTGCTCGGTGTCCACGGCGAAACCGTAGCGGTCACCCGCGCGGGCCTGCGGCACCTTCACATGCCACCAGCCGCCCTCGGCCTTCTCGCAGGGCAGTTCCAGGCGGCCGCCTGATGCTGGCTGGAAGACGAGGTCCACCTTCGGCGCCGATGGCGCCCAGAGCCGGAACGCATACCCGGAGCGCGTGTCGTCGGGATCGATGCGCACGGGTCCGAAGGGCATGGTGTGCAGGCACCGCCCCAGGCCGGGCACCACGGGCGCGATGGGCTCCACGTCGGAAGGCAGCGTGTCCGGCACCGGGCACCGGTCCTGGCCCAGGTCTTCGCCTTCGAGGGCGCTCACGGTGTCGGTCATCATGCGCGCAGCTGCCCCTTGCCGATGACCACGATGCCGCTGTCGCTCACATGAAAGCGCTGGCGATCCGCATCAAGGTCGTAGCCGATGCGCATGCCCGGCGGAATCACGTTGTCCGAGTCGATGATGGCGCGGCGGATGCGAGCGCCCTCGCCGATGGTGGTGCGGTCCATCACGATGGAGCCGATCACTTCGGCATTGCTGTCCACGCGCACGCTGCGGCGCAGCAGGCTGCGCTCGATCAGGGCGCGGCGCACGTGCACCCCGGCGCCGATGGACGCGCCCTTGATGGTGGCGTCGTACAGTTGCGCGGCCTCGGTGTGGTCGGGGCTGGCCTGGATGGGCCACAACGCGTTGTGCATGGAAAAGCGCGGCTGCTCGCCCAGGGTGTCGAAATTGGCTTCGTAGTAGGACTCGATGGTGCCCACGTCACGCCAATAGCCGGCCTCTTCGAAGTCATGCACGCCGGGCACCTTGTTGGTGGCGAAGTCGTAGGCCATCACGCGGTGGCTGTCGGTCAGGGTGGGCAGCACGTGCTTGCCGAAGTCATGCTGGCCGTTGGCGTGGGCCTTCTCCAGCGAAGCCAGCAGCAGGTCGGTGTTGAAGACGTAATTGCCCATCGAGGCCAGCGCACGGTCTGCGCGGCCCGGCATGGGTTCGGCATGCGCCGGCTTTTCCTGGAAATCGCGGATGCGGCCGCTGCCGTCCGTCTTGACGATGCCGAAGGACGAGACCTGGCTGAGCGGCACGGGCAGTGCAGCCACGGTGGCATCGGCGTTGTTGTCGACGTGGAACTGGATCATCTGCCGCACGTCCATGCGGTAGACGTGATCGGCACCGAACACCACCACCAGGTCCGGCTTCATCGACTGGATCAGGTGCATGTTCTGGTAGACCGAATCGGCCGTGCCCTGGAACCACTCGGGGCCACGCTGCATCTGCGGCGGCACCACGGTGATGAACTGGTTGGGCATCAGCGGGCTCATCACCCAGGTGCGCCGAACGTGCTCGATCAGGCTCTGCGATTTGTACTGCACCAGCAGGTAGACCGAATAGATCTTGCTGTTGATCAGGTTGGAGAGAACGAAATCGACGATGCGGTGACGGCCGTTGAAGGGCACCGCCGGCTTGGAACGCTCGGCAGTGAGCGGGCTGAGCCGGGTGCCTTCTCCGCCGGCCATCACGATGGCCAATACAGTTTTGCCTGCGATCATGTCAGTCTCCAATGAGGGCTCGTGGCCCTGTCGATTCAGTTGATGAGGTGACGCGGGTCATCGCGGCGCCTCGAAAAAGAGCGCGGCCAGTGGCGGCAGCGTCAAGGTGAGAGAACACGGCTGGTGGTGGTGCGGCACCTGCAATGCGTCGACGCCGCCCAGGTTGCCCACGCCACTGCCGCCATAGGTCGACGCGTCGCTGTTGAGCAGTTCGCGCCAGTGACCTTGCAAAGGCACCCCCAGGCGATAGCCGTGGCGCACCTCCGGTGTCAGGTTCAGCACCACCAGCACCGGATGGGCTTCGTCGTGGCCCTGGCGCAGGAAGGCGACCACGCCATGGTGGGCGTCGTCGCGCACCAGCCAGTGAAAGCCCTGCTCGCTGAAATCGATCTCGAACAGCGCGGGGTGGGCTCGGTACACCCGGTTGAGATCGGCCACCCAGCGGCGCAGGCCGGCGTTAAGCGGGTCCTGCAGCAGGTTCCAGTCCAGCGTGGCCTCGTGGTGCCATTCGCGCTCCACGCCCAGTTCGCCGCCCATGAACAGCAGCTTCTTGCCGGGGTGGCCCCACATCAGGCCGTACAAGGTGCGCAGGTTGGCGAAGCGCTGCCACTTGTCACCGAACTGGCGGCCCAGCAGCGAGCCCTTGCCGTGCACCACCTCGTCATGCGAGAGCGAGAGCACGAAGTTCTCGCTGAACGCGTAGACCAGGCCGAAGCTCAGGTCATCCAGGTGAAAGCCGCGGTACAGCGGATCACGCGCGAAGTGGCGCAGCGTGTCGTGCATCCAGCCCAGGTTCCATTTCAGGCCGAAGCCCAGGCCGGCCAGCCCATCGGGGTGGCCCACCGGACGGCTCACGCCCGGCCAGGCGGTGGACTCTTCCGCGATCATCTGCACATCGGGATGGCGGGCGTAGACCTCGGTGTTCAGGCGGCGCAGGAAGGCCACCGCCTCGAGGTTCTCGTGGCCGCCATGCTTGTTGGGGATCCACTCGCCGGCCTTGCGGGCGTAGTCCAGGTAGAGCATCGAGGCCACGCCATCCACCCGCAGGCCGTCGAAGTGGTAATGGCTGAGCCAGAACAGGGCACTGTCGATCAGGAAATCAGCCACCTCGTGACGGCCGTAGTTGAAGATCAGGCTGTTCCATTCAGGGTGGAAGCCCTGGCGCGGATCCGCGTGCTCGTACAGGTGCGTGCCATCGAAGGCGGCCAGGCCGTGCGCGTCGTTCGGAAAGTGCGAGGGCACCCAGTCCAGGATCACGCCGATGCCGGCCTGGTGCAGGCGGTCGACGAAACGCATGAGTTGCTGCGGCGTGCCGTAGCGGGAGGTGGCCGCGAAGTAGCCGGTGGTCTGGTAGCCCCATGAGCCGTAGAAGGGATGTTCCGTCAGCGGCATCAGCTCCACGTGGGTGAAGCCCATCTCGATCAGGTAGGGGATCAGTTCGTCGGCCAGTTCCTCGTAGCCCAGAAAGCGGCGGCCATCACGGCCGGGGCGCCACGAGCCGGCATGCAGCTCGTAGATGGCCATGGGCGAGCCCAGCGCGTTGCGGGCCATGCGATGGGCCATCCAGTCGCCATCGCGCCATTCGTAGGACAGGTCCCACAACACGGAGCCGGTGCGTGGCGGCTCTTCCGCGAGGAAGGCGTAAGGGTCGGCCTTGTCGATGGCGGGGCCCTGCTGGGGTTCGATGCGGTACTTGTAGCGCTGACCATGGTGGGCGCCCGGCACGAAGCCGTCCCAGACGCCGGAATCGTCGCTGAGCGGATGCAGCTTGTGCACCCCGCCCTGCCAGCCATTGAAATCGCCGATCACGCTGACGGCACGGGCGTTCGGCGCCCAGACCCTGAATCGGGCCCCGGCCACACCCCGATCCAGCCGCAGATGGGCACCCATGGCACGATGGCCTTGCGCGGTCGCACCGCGCGACTCGGCGTGGTGATGGGCGGTGCTGCCCTGCGATCCCGACCATGCGTCCATCAACATGACGTGCCTCTTTTGATGTGTGGGCGGTGCAAAACAAACACCGCCCATGCACTTTAAAAAGCATGGTGCTTTGCAGCAGTCGTCCAAGGATCAAAGCATCGTCAGGCAAGCGCACGGGGATTGTCAGAGAGCGCCTACGGCCGCGCCATCCCGCGTTGCACGAGGTGCGTCAGTGGGAACCCGTGTAGTGCGATGCCTACAGGATCTTGGGCTTTGGCCGACTGTGTCGAAGGGGCTTGTCGGGAACACTGGCCGACAGACGGTCAAGACCACCCCAAGACACGCCCCGAGGAGGCCCCATGAAGCCCATGCACGACGCTCCCGCCATCGCCCTCAACGCCTCCGCCTCGTGGATGCCGAACCTGGCCTCGGATGGCCACGGCGACTGCTTCCCGGTGGAAGCGATGGACAGCCGCCGCCGCGCGATGAGCTTCAATGCCATCGACCACATGCGCAGTTCGGCCGCCCGTGCCCTGGGGCTGGAGGCCGACGAGATCGGTGCGCTGGAGTCGGCACACGGCGACTGGTGATCCTGCGGCTGATGATCCTTCAGGGCGACTGCTTGAGGCATTCGCCCGGAGCATGAAAAAGGCGGGCGCTTCTCCCGCCTTTTTTCATGCCTTGGCGCCCTGCTCGTTCCGTGCGGCCTGCCCCGTGGCCGAGATTTCCCCACGCCGCAGCGCATCGACCAGGTTCTTGACCAGCGTGGTCGATGCCGCATCCGTGCCCGAGACGAACAGCAGCGCCGAGCGCCCCGTCACCTCGTAGACATCGCCGGGGGCGTACTCCGGGATCTCGCGCTCCAGCGGAGCATTGGTGTCGACGATGCGCGTCCACCTGGCCACCCCGTGGTGGGCCGGCATGGTCCACAGCACGAGATCGTGGTGGGCGTTGACCACCAGCAGCGTGGTCACGCCATGCTGGCCTGTCGGCTGGCGCCCTTCGAGCAGGGCGCGCGCGTCGGCGAGCATGCCGATGCTGCGCATGGCCGCATCGTTCCATTGCCCGGGCTGCAGTTCCCGGCCCGCGGCATCCACCCATGCGACGTCGCGGATGCCTGCGCGGGTGGGGTGGCGCCCGCGCGCATGGCGGCTGGGCCTCAGCACGGCCAGCGTCTCGCGCAGCCACAGCAGCTTGCGCACGAAGTCGGTCAGGCTGTCCTGCTCCTCGTTGCGCTCCCAATCGACCCAAGAGATCTCGTTGTCCTGGCAATAGGCGTTGTTGTTGCCCTGCTGCGTGCGCCCCGCTTCGTCGCCGGCCAGCAGCATGGGCGTGCCCTGCGCCAGCAGCAGGGTCAGCAGCAGGTTGCGCTGCTGGCGGGCGCGCAGCTTGAGCACCTCCTCGTCGTCGGTCGGGCCTTCCGCACCGCAGTTCCACGAGATGTTGTTGCTGTTGCCGTCGCGGTTGTTCTCGCCGTTGGCTTCGTTGTGGCGGTCGTTGTAGGCCACCAGGTCGGCCAATGTGAAGCCATCGTGCGCGGTGATGAAGTTGACGCTGGCCCAGGCCCGGCGACCGCGGTGACGGAAGCGATCGGCCGAGGCGGTCAGGCGCGAGGCCAGGCTGGGCACCTGCTTTTCGTCCCCCCGCCAGAAGGCGCGCACCTGGTCGCGGAAGGCGTCGTTCCATTCGGCCCAGCCTGGTGGGAAGCCGCCCACCTGGTAGCCGCCGGGGCCGCAATCCCAGGGTTCGGCGATGAACTTGAGCGGGCTGAGCACCGGGTCCTGGCGCCAGGCCTGGAAGAAGCCGCAGGTCTGGTCGAAGCCTTGCGGCTCGCGGCCCAGCACCGTGGCCAGATCGAAGCGGAAGCCGTCCACCCCCAGGCTGGCCCAGTAGCGCAGGCTGTCCATGATCATCTGCAGCACGCGCGGGTGGTTGGCGTTGACGGTGTTGCCGGTGCCCGTGTCGTTGATGTAGTGACGCGGGTGCTGCGGATCCAGGCGGTAGTAGGAGGCGTTGTCGATGCCCTTGAAGCTCAGCGTCGGGCCCAGGCCGTTGCCTTCGGCCGTGTGGTTGTAGACCACGTCCAGCAGCACCTCCAGACCGGCGTCGTGCAGGCGGTCCACCATCTCGGTGAAGTCCGCCAGTTGGCCGTCGGCGAGGTAGCGCGGGTCCGGCGCGAAGAAGGCGATGGTGTTGTAGCCCCAGAAGTTGGACAGGCCATGGTCGTGCAGGTGCGGCTCGTCGGCGAAGGCATGGATGGGCAACAGTTCGACCGAACTCACGCCCAGCGAACGGATGTAGGCCACCACCTCCGGGTGGGCCAGGCCCCGGAACTTGCCACGCGCGTCCTGCGGCACGGCGGGGTGGCGCTGCGTGAAGCCCTTGGCATGGGTCTCGTAGACGATGGTGCGGTCCCAGGGGCGGCGCCAGGCCCCGCGCGCGGCGCTGGTGCGCGGGTTGTCCGCCAGCACGCGGGCCTTGGGCATGGCGGGAGCGCTGTCCAGTTCGCAGAAGGACAGGTCGGCATCCGGGTGCCCGAGCTGGTAGCCGAACAGGCTCGGCCCCCACTGCAGTTGGCCGACCAGCGCTCGCGCATAAGGATCGAGGACCAGTTTGTGGTGATTGAAGCGGTGGCCCTTGTCGGGCTTGTAGGGGCCGTGCACGCGGTAGCCGTAGACCAGGCCGGCCTTGGCGCCGGGCAAGCGGCCGTGCCAGACCTCGTCGGTGTGCTCGGGCAGGTCGATGCGGTGGAGCTCTTTCGTGCCGGTGTCATCGAACAGGCACAACTCCACGCGCGTCGCGTGCGCCGAGAACAGCGCGAAGTTGACACCGTCCTCGTCGGCGGTGGCGCCCAGGCGGTGCGGGCTGCCGGCCTCTGCCGGCGCCCATTTGGAGGATTTTTTCATTGGGGTCGGGGCTGGGTTCTGGATCACCCAAGGGTGCCCCAACGCCCGACAGCCGGCCTGTCGGCGGGCTCGGAAACTCGCGTCAGCGGAGGCCGACACGCCTCGCGGCGCGCCTGCCCTGTATGCGTCAGCCTCCCAGGTCCATGACCAGGCAGGTGGTGCTGGCGTGGGCGTAGAGCTTGCCGTCAGGGCCCACCAGCCGGCCTTCGGCCGTGGCGGTGCGGCCACCCACGTGAATGACCTGGGCGATGGCCCGCACCAGGGGCACCTTGTCGGTCAAGGCGCGCACGTAGTTGAGCTTGAGTTCCAGCGTGGTGTAGGTCTTGCCGGCTGGCAGCGAGGTGTGCACCGAGCAGGCCACGGCCGAATCCAGCAAGGTGGCGATCCAGCCCCCATGCACCGTGCCCAGCGGGTTGTAGTGCGCGAACTGCGGGCGGCCCTGAAACTCGACCCGGCCCACGTCGGCCTCCACCAGCATGAAATCCAGCGTGTCGGAGATGGGGGCACGCGGCATCTCGCCCGCCAGCATCGCGCGGAACACCTCGATGCCGGCGCGGCCGATGAACTGTTCGGGCTTGCCAATGCCGATCTGGTGGTTGCGGCGGCGGATCTCTTCGTCTCGGGCGTGCCAGGCTCTGAGGGTGTCGGCGGCGGTGTCGGGCGTCAGCAGGGCCTGGGCGGCGGCGGGATGGGTCATGGGACTGTCCAAATCATTTGCAGTTGCAATGATTGTAGATACAATATTTCAACCATGGCAAGTGATCCCGCCTCGCCCGTGAAGCCACAGGGCTGCACCAACCTCAAGCTGCGCCAGCTCAGCCGCCGCGTGAGCCGGCTGTACGACGAAGCCATGGACGCCACCGGGCTCAAGGGCACGCAGTACTCGCTGCTGTCGCACGTGATCCTGATGGAGCCGGTGCGTCCTTCCGACCTGGCCGCGCGCATGACGCTGGACGCGTCCACGCTCACGCGCAACCTGCAGCCGCTGGTGGCCCAGGGTTGGGTCGAGATCGGCGCAGGCGAGGACGGGCGCAGCCGCCTGGTCACGTCCACCGAGGCTGGTCGCGCCAAGCGCCAGCAGGGGCAGCGCGCCTGGAAGCAGGCGCAGCTGTCGATCAATGCCCGCCTGGGGGAGGCACGCGTGGTCGCCCTGCACGCGCTGCTCGACGACTGCGCCACCCTGCTGGCCCCCGTGTCGGCCGACGCCCTGGACGATTGAACGCCACGGCGTGGCGACCCGCCTGGCCGAGGCTCAGGCCGCCTCCGCCGTCAGCGACAGCCTGCCGTCGATCCAGCTTAGCAGGTGCCCGTCATTGCCGGCGGTCTCCTGGCGCGCCAAGGCCCAGGCCCGCTGGTGCAAGCCGGCCACCTCGGCCCAGGGCAGGCCCAGTTCGGCCTCGCAGTTGCCGGGCCCCAGCACCAGCGGACGCGCGCGCGCACCGCCCAGGTCCACCGGCAGGCTCGTCAACGTCGCCAGCCTGGCCTGAACCCGCTGGTTGTAGGCGGCATCCAGGCCCAGTCGGTCGCTGTCGATCACCATCGACACCTCGGGCGGAATCGCCAGCACCTGCAGCAGCCACAGCGCGAGGAAGGCCCGGTAATGGGCGGAGGCGCTGCGCGCCCGCACCTGGTCTGGGCCCTCCAGCCGCGCAGGCAAAGGGCACTCCAGCGCCGACAGCACCCGGGCCACGCGCGGCACCCCGCGATTGGCGCACAGCACCTGCAGGCCCATCTCGAAGAAGCCCGGAGCGTCGTGCGCCAGCAACTGCGTACGCATCGAGGCGTATTGGTCGATGGGGTGGCGCAGCACAGCCACATGCGTGGCGTGGGGATAGCGCCGCATCATCCAGGCCATGCGGCCCATCGAGCGGCAGAACTTCAGCACCGGGGCACGGCCTTGCCGGTGTGCGTGCTGCAGCAGGTGGTCCATGTAGCGTGCCAAGGCGTCGGCATCGGCCGGCACGGGATTGAAGCGATCGATCTCGAAGGCCGGTTTGTAATGCCGCACCCCCTCGGTCCGCCCCCAACGCCGGGCGCGCCACCAATGGCGCTGCATCAAGGGCAGGAATTCTTCGAAGTAGGGCGCCTGCATGTCCGGATGCCCCGAGGCCCAACCGTCCGATCGCGGACGCATCAAGGCCTTGGGCTTGGCCGCCAGCAGGGCATGCAGCGGCTCATAGTAGGCCGTGACCTCGGGCAGGACCCTGAAGCGCGACCACAGCCAGGTCCCCGCGGACCGCCAACCGGTATGCAGGAACACGGGCCGGGCTGGCGCCGCCCGCCGTGACGGCCATGGCCACACCGGCGCCCCGCTGCCGGCTGGCGCCAGCCTTTCCTCCTGCCCGAGGGCAATCCGCTCGATCATGGCGTGGCCTCCTGCAGTTGGGCGGACAGCAACACATCGAGCAGGCAAAACGCGCCTTCGGTCACTGTCAGGCGGGCGGTGTCCAGCGAGAGGTCGGGCGCCGGTGGCACCTCGTAGGCCGACGACACGCCGGTGAACTGCCCGACCTCGCCCTGGCGCACCCGGGCGTACAGGCCCTTGGGATCGCGCCGCTCACAGGTGGCCAGATCCGCCTTGACGTGGACCTCGCAGAAGCGGGCGGCGCCGATCAGCTGGCGCGCGGCCGCCCGTTGCGCCTTGAGTGGCGAAATCATCGCGACCAGCACGAAGATACCCTGGTCGTTGAGCAGGCGGGCCATTTCCGCCGCACGCCTGACATTTTCGGATCGGTCCGAAATATCGAACCCCAAATCCCGGCACAAACCCTGACGCAACTGGTCGCCGTCAATAATGCACACGGAATATCCGGCCTGGCGACACAAATGGGCCGCGGCATTTGCAAGCGTGGTCTTGCCCGCACCGCTCAGGCCAGTCAGCCAGGCGGTAGAGGCAGGACGGCTGAGGTCATCACCGTCGATCATGGGAGTCAGATATTCGCGAAGTAGGGGTATGGATATTTCTGTTTGTATATCAACCCGGTTGTCAGGCATTGCATATACCGCCAGGTTGGGGCGATTGTATGAACACGTTGTTTGGCGTGCACGGGATTTACTTGCGGAAATATGGCCCCACACATATTCCATATTCCAGGACTCGCTGCCACGATGCGGGTGCCACGCCACCCGTTGCCAAGCGCATAAGATGCATCTAGAATGCATCTTACAAAGACGCCTGCCTTCCCCGCACCATGCAACTGACCCGTTTCAGCGACCTCGGCCTTCGGGTGCTGATGTACCTGGTCCACCATGACCGGGCCGAGCCCGTCACCATTGCCGAGATCGCCACCCAGCTGCAGGTGCCCACCAACCACCTCACCAAGGTGGTCAACAAGCTGGGCCACCTGGGCTGGGTAAGCACGCTTCGGGGGCGCCATGGCGGTCTGCGGCTGGGCCGTCCGGCTGCCGAGATCCGCGTCGGTGACGTGGTGCAGCAGATGGAAGGCCACGAGCAGTTGATCGATTGCGCCGGCCTGGGCTGCGTGCTCACAGGCGGATGCCTGCTGCGTGGCGCCTTGAACGCGGCCTTGCGGGCCTTCTACGCCGAGCTCAATCGCCACACCCTGGCGGACGTCTGCACCCAGCAGACAGGCGAGGCCATCATCCAGCTGCATCGCCAGTTCCTGGCCCAGCGAAGCGCACTGCCCGCGCAGCCCTCTCACTGAGTGACCGACCCAATGCCTTGGCCCGCCTCTTCTCCCCAAAAAGATGCATCTTTTATACCTCTTTATTTGACCCCAGGAGCCCCCACGATGATCTCGACCGCCGCCCGCCCCTACATCGACGCCAGCGTGCCCGTGCTGCGCGAACATGGCCTCGCCATCACCACGCGCTTCTATGCGCGCATGTTCGAGGCGCACCCCGAGCTGAAGAACCTGTTCAACATGGGCAACCAGGCCAGCGGCGCGCAGCAGCAGTCGCTGGCGGCCGCCGTGTTCGCCTACGCGGCCAACATCGACAATGCCGCCGCGCTGGCGCCCGTGCTCGACCGCATCGTGCACAAGCACGCGGCCGTGGGCCTGCAGCCCTCGCATTACCCCATCGTGGGCCGGCACCTGCTGGCCGCCATCGGCGAGGTGCTGGGCGAGGCCGCCACGCCCGAACTGATCTCCGCCTGGGACGAGGCCTACTGGCTGCTGGCCGGCGAGCTGATCGCGGCCGAGGCACGCCTGTACGAGCGCACCGGCACGCAGCCGGGCCGCCTGCAGCCGCTGCGGGTGCAGCGCATCGAGGCCGAAGGCCGCGACACCGTGTCGATCTACCTGCAGACCGAGGAGGGCGCCAGCCCCGGCGCCTTCCAGCCCGGCCAGTACGTGAGTGTGGCCATGACATGGACCGAGCCCGGCGAGGCCACGCCGCGCCGCCAGTTGCGCCAGTACAGCCTGTCGGACGCGCCGGGCCAGCCCTGGTGGCGCCTGACCGTCAAGCGCGAGGCCGGCACCCCCGCAGGCCAGGTGTCGAACTGGCTGCACGATGAGGTCAAGGCGGGCGACGTGCTGCAGGTGAGCGCGGCCTATGGCGACTTCACGCCCGTGCTGGAAGGCGATGCGCCCCTGGTGATGCTGTCGGCCGGCGTGGGCATCACGCCGATGGTGTCGGTGCTCAAGGCCCTGGCACGGCAGAACCCGACGCGGCCCGTGGTGTTCGCCCATGCCGCGCGCGATGCGGACCACCAGGCGCTGCAAGCCGACCTGCGCGAAGCCGCAGGCTTGATGCCGCACCTGCGCACGGTGCTGTTCCATGAGCAGGGGCACGAGCACGGCGTGGCGCAAGGGGCGGCGCAAGGGGTGGCGTATGCAGGCCAGCCCACCGCCTACCGGGGTCGCATGACGCTGGAGCCCGTGCTGGCCGAGGTCGATCTGGACCAGGCCCAGGTGCTGATGTGCGGCCCGCTGCCTTTCATGCGCGCGCAGTGGGAGGGCCTGCGCCAGCGCGGCGTGCCCGCCGACCGCATCCACCGCGAGGTGTTCGGCCCGGAGCTGCTGGACCACCTGCTCTGAGCAGGGTCCCTCAAAGCCGCGCTGTCAGGCCGGCGGCCGCGCCCAGTGCGGCCCCGGCCCGGCCGGGTGCGGCACGCCTTCCTTGTCGATGCGGGCCAGTTCCACGCGCCAGCGGTGCACACCCTCGCGGCTGGCCTGCAGCCACAGCAGCCAGCCCGTGTTGTTGTCGATGTCGCTGAAGCCATCGAACACGAAGTTGCCCAGGCTGTAGACGATGGGCTTGCCGCGGTAGGTTTCGGTGTCCTGCACCACGTGGGGGTGGGCGCCGATCACCGCGTCGGCGCCGGCATCGATCATCTGGCGGGCCAGTTGGCGCTGCAGGCCGCTGGCCAGTGGCTCGTGCTCCTGGCCCCAGTGCATGAAGGGAATGACCAGGTCGGCGCGGTGCACGGTGCGGGCGCGGCGGATGTCCTCGATGATGTGCTCGGGATCGATCCAGGCGACGCCGGGATGGTCTTCGCCCGCCTCGTAGCTGCGCGGGAAGAAGCCGTCGTAGCCCAGCAGCGCGATGCGCAGGCCGTGGCGCTCCACGATGAGCGGCTCGTGCGCCTCGCGCAGGTTCTGGCCGCCGCCGAAGTAGGGCAGGCCCTGGGCTTTGAGGCGCTGCAGCATCTGGCCAAAGGCCGCGCGGCCGAAATCGCCCGAATGGTTGTTCGCCACCGAGACCACGTCGATGTGCTTTGCCAGCACGGGCAGCACGCGTGGGTGGGCGCGGAAGGTCCAGGGCTTGTCCTCGGGCTGGCCGCCCTGGGCCACCACGCATTCCAGGTTGGCGATGCGCAGGTCGGCGGCGGCCAGGCGCGCGGCGAAGGGCCCGAAGGGGTCGCGGCCGCTGGCGATGACGCGGCCCGGGCCGTCGGCCAGCATCACGTCGCCGACGATGGCGATCGAGACGAGGCCGTTTGACGACGGGGCTTGGGCCTCGGCATGCGCACCGATGATCGGCCAGCCCCATCCCATGGCAGGCAAGGCGACCGCACCCAGCCTGCGCAGCGCACCACGACGAGCGCACGGCTTCATGGCGCGTCTCCTTGCCAGGCGCAGCCGTAGACCAGCTCGCGGCCCAGCACGCTGGAGTAGACATGGCTCCAGCCTGTGAGCGCGGGCACCTCGTGGTTGGCGGGCCAGGGCGGCTGGTGCGTGGCCATGTGCAGCAGCACGGGTGCGCCCTTCACGGCCATGTCGTACACATAGAGCTTGACGTAGGCCGCCTCCCCCGTGGTGCCGCCGCCCACGACAGCCTTGAAGCGAAAGCGTCCGTCGATGTCGTGGGAGTCCACGCCATGCGGGTCGTTCGTCGGCTTCGCCTCGAAGCGCCGCGTGACATCGGCCTGGCGCACATCGCACAGCAAGGTCGGCGGCACGGCAGCGGATGCGCTGCACGCCATGCCAAGCACTGGGGCCAGCAAGGCCATCATCCCAGCCTTCGCCGGCCTCCACATCCCCACTGAACCAGCGACTTGCCGGCCCGTCTCACCGCCTGCCATTCCGACCTCCTTGAAGAAGGGCGCAGGCTAGGGGGACAGGGCTTGTCTGTCCATCCCTATTTCCCTCGGTAGGCCGCGCTCACGGCATCCACATTCACATTGCAGCAAGCCCTTGTGCGCCTCACTCAAGCCGTTGCCACCTCGCTGCGCGCCACCTGCACGGGCCGCACGCCACCGCAGCACACCAGGTCGTAATCGCCCAGGTTCACGTGGCGGGTCTGAAGCCAGTATTTCCAGGTGGATTTGGGCCAGATCGCGAAGTTGATGCCCTCGGCCGTCTGGTACCAGCTCTTGCAGCCGGTCTGCCACACGGTGCCCTTGAGCGCCTGCGTCACCTCGGCCAGGAAGCGCGCCTGTGCCTGGGGCCGCACGTCGATGTAGTCCACCTTCTGGTCCTGCACCAGCTTCAGGCACTTGACGATGTAATCGGCCTGTGCCTCGATCATGAAGATGATGGAGTTGTGGCCCAGCCCCGTGTGCGGGCCGACCAGTTGGTACATGTTGGGGTAGTTGGCCGTGGTGATGCCCAGGTAGCTGGTCGGGCTGGTCTTCCAGTCTTCTTGCAGGGTGTGGCCATGGCGGCCGCGCAGCTCGAAGTTCTTCATGTAGATGCGCGGATCGACCACGAAGCCCGTGCCCAGGATCACGCAGTCGGCCGGGCGCTCCACGCCGTCACGCGTGACGATGCTGTGCTCGCGCAGTTCCTGGATGCCCTCGGTCACGAGCGACACGTTCGGGCGGTTGAAGGCCGGGAACCACTTGTTGGAGATGAGGATGCGCTTGCAGCCCAGGGTGTAGTCGGGCGTGAGCTTCTCGGCCAGGGCCGGGTCCTTCACCTGCAGGCGCACCAGCTTGCGCAGGCCCATCTCGCCGATCTTGGCCATCCACGGGTTGAAGATGGGCCACACGCGCGATTCGTTGGTCCAGTAGCAGCGCCAGCGGTGCAGGGTGCGCGTGATGGGCAGGGCCTCGAACAGCTTCTTGCGCAGCAGGCCGTACTCGCGTTCGTCACGCGGGATCACCCAGGCGGCCGAGCGCTGGAACACGTAGAGCTGCTTGGCAAACGGCGCGATCTCGGGCACGTACTGGATGGCGCTGCCGCCGGTGCCGATGGACACGATGTTCTTGCCGCGCAGGTCGTAGCCATGGTCCCACTGGGCCGAGTGCATCACCTTGCCCTTGAAATTCTCCAGGCCGGGGATCTTGGGGATGGCCGGCACGTGCAGCGGGCCCGAGGCCAGCACCCAGTGGTGGGCGCTGATGGTGTCGCCCGCGGCGGTCTTGATCGTCCAGCGGCCGGTGCGGTCATCGAACACGGCGCTGGTCACCTCCTGGCCGAAACGGATGTGCGGTCGCAGCTGGTAGCGCTCGGTCACGTCGAGCATGTACTGCTGGATCTCGCTCCACGGGGCGTAGCGCTTGGACCAGTCGTTCTTGGGCGCGAACGAGTACGAGTACATGTGTGACTGCACATCACAGGCCGCACCCGGGTACTGGTTGTCACGCCAGGTGCCGCCCACCTCGCTGCCCTTCTCCAGCACGACGAAATCTTGGATGCCGGCTTCCTTCAGCTTGATGGCCATGCACAGGCCGCCGAAACCGGCACCGGCGATGGCCACCTCGACGTGGCGGACGGAAGAGGCGCTGGGCGCCTCCTTGGGTGCATCTTTGGGCGGGTTCGTGGTCATGGCGTCACCTTGTCTCGTGGTGGGGTGGGGTGTTCGGATCAGTGACTTGATGGTGCGCAAACCGGCCTCGGGGGGCCATGCTAGATTCGACCGCCAAATTGATCTTTCCGGCCAGACCCGCATGTTCTGGCCAGTTTCGAGGGTTCATCCCCAGCTTTCCTTGACGTCGATCACATGAGCACGCGATCCATCCTCGGCCTGATCTACATGGTGCAGGGCTTGAAGCAACTGGGCGAGGACCCGGGCCCCGTGCTGCGCAGGCACGGCCTGGACGCGGACCGGCTGGACCCGAGCGCCCGCATCGAGCGCGCACGCGAATTGCGCATCTACGCCGACCTGGCCGACCAGCTGCACGACCCGATGCTGGGCCTGCGCCTGGGCGGCTTCTATGGCCTGGCCGGCTACGGGCCGCTGGTGATGCTGATCATGACCTGCGCCAATGCGTGGGAGGCCTTCCAGATGGGCGTGAAGTACCAGCGCCTGACCTACCTGTTCGGCACGCTGCGGCTGGCGCCGGGCGAGCGACTGAGCGCGCTCGTGCTGTCGCCCATGGCGATGGCGCCGAACGCCTTCCGCTTCCGCGTCGATGGCGAGGTGTCCGGCACCTACAAGATGGTGCGCGACATGCAGGCCACGATGGGCCTGGACATCCACGCCGAGCGCATCGACATGCCCTACCCGCGCCCGCCGCAGGCGGCCGAGTACGAGGCCTACTTCAACGCGCCCGTGCGCTTCGGCGAGCCCGAGGCGCGCTTCTGGCTGCGCAACGAGCACCTGCAGCTGCGCTTTCCCAGCGCCGACCCGGCGGCGCATGCGATGTACCGCGCCATGTGCGATCAGCAGTTGCAGACGCAGCAGGCCGAAGAAGCACAAGCGGGCATGGCAGAACGCGTGAAGGCCCACCTGGGCCTGTTCAATGGCGAGTTCCCGGCCTCGGAGGACGTGGCCAAGGCGCTGGGCCTGTCGGAGCGCAGCCTGCGCCGCCAGCTGGCCGACGAGGGGCACAACTTCCGCGACCTGCTGGCCGATGCGCGCCATGCCAAGGCGCGGCATCTGCTGGCCCACACCACCTTGGCCGTGGAGGCCATCGCGCAGCAACTGGGCTATGCCGAGGCCGCCGCCTTCATCCGCGCCTTCCAGCGCTGGCAGGGCATGACGCCGGCGCGCTTTCGCCAGCGCCCGACGCAGGACTGATCAGGCCGGCAGATCGTCGCGCGAGCGCGGTTCGCGGATCACCTGCCCGTTGGCCTGCGCGCGGTATTTGGCCGACATCTCGTAGGCCGGCTTGCGCACGCGGTTGAGCGCGCCCAATGGCCGGTGCGCGGCCAGGCCGTGCCAGGGCGAGAAGGACATGCCTAAATCGACTTGCGCGACTCGGCCGTTGCTCCAGACGTCCTGCAGGCCGGCGTCCAGCGTCGCCACGGTCACATAGGGGCTCTCGCTCTCGGACCACGTCACCGAACCATCCTCGATGGGCATGCCCTGCAGGTTGGTGCACAGCTGCGCGCGCAGCTCCCACTGGCCGCCATGGTGCTGGAAGTGGTCGATCACCGCGTCGCGCAGCGGGTTGGGTGAACCGTTCGCCTCGAAGGCATCCAGCGTCACGCCCTTGAGCGCCAGCAGGTGGTCGGACACCGGTGCCAGGCTCAGCTTGGCGATGTGGCGGCCATAGAGCAGTGGCAGCTGCGTGTAGAAGGTCTCGCCCAGGATGTGCGTGTTGGGATGGCCGCCCAGGGTCTTGAGCAGCGCGCTTTCCAGGCCCACGGCCTCCAGCGTCTTCTCGGCCCCGCGCAGGAAGGTCGACAGCCCACGCTTGAGCGCGGGCACCTTGTCGGTGGTGGCGGCCAGGCCCTTGAGCCCTTGCAGGAACTCGCGCGGGGTGGCCTGGCCGAAGGTCGGCGCGTCCACCATCAGGAAATCCTGCGTGACATCGCCCTCGCTGCCGGGCAGGCGCTCGCCGGGCACGCCCACCACCTTGATCGCCAGACCACGCGGCACGGACACACGGTCGTCCAGCACATCGCCAGGGATGGTGGACAGGCGCATCACCACCGAGTAGGTGGCGGCCTTGGCGAACAGGCCCTGGGCCAGCGCGGGCGGCAGGCCTTCGTGCACGCGCAGCTCGCCGATCACGATGCCATGCGACTTGGCGTGCACGCCCCGCTCGGCCTGGCCCTGGTCGTGCAGCACGGTCTCGGCGATGCCGCGCATGGTGCGGCCGATGGCGATGGCCACGTCGGCCTCGTCATCGTCGATGCGCTCCATCTCGGGGCGGAACTCCAACGGCTCCTGCGACCAGCGGGCCAGGGTGTCGGCGGCGGAGGCGGCCTCCGGATGGGCGGTGAGGGTCATGGCCGGTCCTTGGGTGAAGTGGATGCCGAGGAAGCTGCGGGCGCCGTGGTGCCGGAGACGCGCCAGATGGCGTTGCCCACGTCGTCGGCCACGAGCAGCGCGCCCTTCTTGTCGAAGACCACGCCCACCGGGCGGCCGCGGGCGTCGTCGTCCTGCAGGAAGCCGGTCAGCACGTCGACGGGCTGGCCGCTGGGCTTGCCGCCCGCGAAGGGCACGTAGACCACCTTGTAGCCACTGCGGGGCTTGCGGTTCCACGAGCCGTGCTGGCCGATGAAGACGCCGCTGCGGAAGTTGGCGGGCAGGTTGTTGCCCTCCGCGAAGGCCAGGCCCAGCGAGGCGGTGTGCGAGCCCAACGCATAGTCGGGCACCACGGCCTTGGCGACCAGGTCGGGGCGTTGAGGCTTGACGCGCTCGTCCACGTGGCCGCCGAAGTAGCTGTAGGGCCAGCCGTAGAAGGCGCCGTCCTTCACCGAGGTCATGTAGTCGGGCACCAGGTCGTTGCCCAGTTCGTCGCGCTCGTTGACGACCGTCCACAGCGCGCCGCTGGTGGGCTCCCAGGCCAGGCCGTTGGGGTTGCGCAGACCGGTGGCGAACAGGCGCTTGGTCTTCTTCTTGAGGTCCACTTCCCAGATGGCGGCGCGGCCTTCCTCGGCCTCGATGCCGTTTTCGGCCACGTTGCTGTTGGAGCCGGCCGTGGCGTAGAGCTTGCTGCCATCCTTGCTGGCGATGATGTTCTTCGTCCAGTGGTGGTTGATGGGGCCGCCGGGCAGGTCCACGATCTTCTCGGGCTGTTCGGTGATGCTGGTCTGGCCCGCCTTGTACGGGAAGCGCACGATGGCATCGGTGTTGGCCACGTACAGGCTGTTGCCCACCAGGGCCAAACCGAAAGGCGAGTTCAAACCCTTGAGGAACTCGTGCTTGGTCTCGGCCACGCCGTCGCCATCGGCATCGCGCAGCAAGGTGATGCGGTTGGGGCTTTCCACGCCGGCGCCAGCGCGCTTTTGCACCAGCTTCATCACCTTGCCCTTGATGCCCTTGCTGTCTTCGGGCTTGGGCGGCGCGTTGGTCTCTGCCACCAGCACATCGCCATTGGGCAGCACGAGCAGCCAGCGCGGATGGGCCAGACCGGTGGCGAAGGCCTGCACTTGCAGGCCGGCGGCCGGGGTGGGCTTGACACCGGCTGGCCAGCCCGTGGCCTTGGCGATGTTCACCGTGGGGATCAGCGATTTCTCGGGCGCGGGCAACTTGGGGTTGGGGCCGTAGCCGATGGCGCCGGCATCTTTGCCGCCAGCGGCGGACGACGGGGTAGAGGCCGCGTCGGCTTTCTGCGCCTGGGCCAGCTTGGGTTCCAGGGCGGCCACGGCCACGACGGCCAGGGCCAGCGAGCCGACGATGCCCACACGGACAGGGCGGGGCAGGTGCATGAAGGGCATGGGGGATCCCGGTGTTCCAGATCAGGGCAGTGTGACGCGCCAATCCTCCCGAGCGTGTCAGGCAATGCCTATTCGACTGTCAGGCATCGCCCGCTGAACGCACGCCTGACACCGCCGTCTTGACGGAATCTTGATGCCGCCCCTTCAAAACTTGCCGCCGTTTTGAGGCGCCCATTTCTACGATCCCTTCGTCGATCACAAGATCAAGAAGGATCCCGACATGGACTTCATCTACACCCTGCTGGCGGTAACCCTGGCTGCGGCGATCTGGGGGCTGGCCGCGGGCTGCGCCCGCCTGCAAGCCCCTCGCGGAGGCCGCTCATGAGCGCCCTCTACGCCCTGTGCGCCATGGTGGCCCTGGCCCTGCTGGTCTACCTGGTGGCCGCCCTCCTGAACCCGGAGGATTTCACGTGAACACCACCGCATGGCTCCTCCTGGCCGCCTTCCTGACGGTGCTGCTGGCCCTGGCCTGGCCACTGGCCGCCGCCATCACCCACGTGATGGAAGGCCGCGCGCGCTGGGCGGCGCGCATCGAGGCCCCCTTGTACCGGCTGGCCGGTGTGCGCCCCGAGCAGGACATGGGCTGGCAGTGCTACGCCCTGGCCCTGCTGCTGTTCAACGTGCTGGGCGTGATCGCGGTGTATGCGCTGCAGCGCCTGCAGGGCTGGCTGCCGCTGAACCCGCAGGGCTTTGGCGCTGTCAGCCCCGATTCGGCCTTCAACACCGCCATCAGCTTCGTGGCCAACACCAACTGGCAGGGCTACGCGGGCGAGGCCACGATGAGCTACCTCACGCAGATGCTGGCGCTCACGGTGCAGAACTTCCTGTCGGCCGCCACCGGCATCGCCGTGGTGATGGCGCTGATCCGGGGCTTCGCGCGGCACGGCGCGGCCAGCGTGGGCAATGCGTGGGCGGATCTGACCCGCGTCACCTTGTGGATCCTGCTGCCGCTGTCGCTGCTGCTGGCCGTTTTCTTCGTGGGCCAGGGCGCGATCCAGACTTTCGCGCCGTATCAAGACGTGGCCACGCTGGAGAGCCCCACGCAGACGCTCGCCATGGGCCCGGTCGCCTCACAAGAGGCCATCAAGATGCTGGGCACCAACGGTGGCGGCTTCTTCAACGCCAACTCGGCCCACCCTTATGAGAACCCCACGGCGCTGAGCAACTTTGCGCAGATGCTGGCCATCTTCCTGATCCCGGCGGCGCTGTGTTTCGTGTTCGGCCGCGTGGTGGGCGACATGCGCCAGGGCTGGGCCGTGCTGGCCGCGATGACGGCGCTGTTCGCGGTGGCCGTGGTGCTGGGCACGCACTACGAGGCGCAGGGCAACCCGCGCCTGGCCGCGCTCGGCGTGGACGTGGCTGGCGGCAACCTGGAAGGCAAGGAATGGCGCTTCGGCCTGGAAGCCTCGGCCCTGTTCGCCGCGGTGACCACGGCCGCCTCCTGCGGCGCCGTCAACGCCATGCACGATGCCTTCATGCCGCTGGGCGGCGCCATCCCGCTGGTGCTGATGCAACTCGGCGAGGTGGTCTTCGGCGGCGTGGGCACGGGCCTGTACGGCATGCTGGTCTTCGCGATCCTGGCGGTGTTCATCGCCGGGCTGATGATCGGCCGCACGCCCGAGTACCTGGGCAAGAAGATCGAGACCTTCGAGATGAAGATGGTGGCCATCGCCATCCTGGTCACACCGGTGCTGGTGCTGGCCGGCACGGCGGTGGCGGTGCTGTCGCCCGCAGGCCAGGCCGGTGTCGCCAACCCGGGCGCGCACGGTTTCACCGAGATCCTCTACGCCTTCACCTCGGCGGCCAACAACAACGGCAGCGCCTTCGCGGGCCTCTCAAGCAACACGCCCTTCTACAACGCGCTGCTGGGCATCGCCATGTGGCTGGGCCGCTTCGGCGTGATCGTGCCGGTGCTGGCGATCGCCGGCAGCCTGGCCGCCAAGAAGCGCTTGGCCGTCACCGTCGGCACCCTGCCCACGCATGGCCCGCTGTTCGTGGTGCTGCTGATCGGCAGCGTGCTGCTGGTGGGCCTGCTGAACTACGTGCCGGCGCTGGCTTTGGGCCCGGTGGTCGAGCACCTGATGCTGTTTTCACACTGACCAGCCTTGATCACGCCCGACCACCTCCATCGCATCCCGATGCCTGAAACCGTTCATGAGCCATCCATCATGACCCGCAAGACCTTCACCCTGTTCGATCCCGCGCTGCTGCGCCCCGCCGTGCTCGATGCCTTCCGCAAGCTGGCCCCCCAGGTGCAGTGGCGCAACCCCGTGATGTTCGTCGTCTACGTGGGCGCGATCCTCACCACGGGCCTGTGGCTGCATGCCTTGGGCGGCCACGGCGAGGCGCCCGCCGGCTTCATCCTGGCCATCGCCCTGTGGCTGTGGTTCACGCTGCTGTTCGCCAACTTCGCGGAAGCCCTGGCCGAGGGCCGCAGCAAGGCCCAGGCGGCCTCGCTGCGCGGCCTGAAAAAGCAGACCTGGGCCAAGAAGCTGCATGAGCCGCGCTTTGGTTCACAGTTCCATCCCATCGAGGCCGACCAACTGCGCAAGGGCGATGTCGTGCTGGTGCAGGCCGGCGACACCGTGCCCGCCGATGGCGAGGTGATCGAGGGCGTGGCCTCGGTGGACGAGAGCGCCATCACCGGCGAATCGGCGCCGGTGATCCGCGAATCCGGCGGCGATTTCTCGGCCGTGACGGGCGGCACGCGCGTGCTGTCCGATTGGGTGGTGGTGCGGGTCACCGTCAACCCCGGCGAGACCTTCGTCGACCGCATGATCGCCATGGTGGAGAACGCCAAGCGCCACAAGACGCCCAACGAGATCGCGCTGACCATTTTGCTGGTGGCGCTGACCATCGTGTTCCTGGTGGTCACGGTGACGCTGCTGCCGTTTTCGATGTTCGGCGTGCAGGCTTCCGGGTCGGGCTCGCCTGTGCCCATCACCGTGCTGGTGGCACTGCTGGTGTGCCTGATCCCCACCACCATCGCCGGGTTGCTGTCGGCCGTGGGCGTGGCCGGCATGAGCCGCATGATGCAGGCCAACGTGATCGCCACCTCGGGCCGCGCCGTGGAGGCCGCTGGCGACGTGGACGTGCTGCTGCTGGACAAGACCGGCACCATCACGCTGGGCAACCGCCAGGCCGCCGCCTTCGTGCCCGCGCCCGGCGTGTCGCCGCAGGAGCTGGCCGACGGCGCGCAGCTCGCCTCGCTGGCCGACGAGACGCCCGAGGGCCGCAGCATCGTCGTGCTGGCCAAGCAGCAGTTCCAGCTGCGCGAGCGCCAGGTGACGACGCTGGGCGCGAGCTTCGTGCATTTCTCGGCACAGACGCGCATGAGCGGCGTGGACCTGCCCGGCGCCGATGGCCAGCCGGTGGCCATCCGCAAGGGCGCGGCCGAGGCGATCCGCAAGCATGTGGAATCGCTGGGCGGCCACTACCCCGCCCAGGTGTCCCAGGCCGTGGACGAGATCTCGCGCCGGGGCGGCACGCCGCTGGTCGTGGCCCACGGCACGCGCGTGCTGGGCGCCATCGAGCTCAAAGACATCGTCAAGGGCGGCATCAAGGAGCGCTTCGCCGAGCTGCGCCGCATGGGCATCAAGACGGTGATGGTGACGGGCGACAACCGCCTGACGGCCGCCGCCATCGCCGCCGAGGCCGGCGTGGACGACTTCCTGGCCGAGGCCACGCCGGAAGACAAGCTCAAGCTGATCCGCAGCCACCAGGCCGAAGGCCGCCTCGTGGCCATGACCGGCGACGGCACCAACGACG
>DXIO01000104.1 GCA_019112875.1 Candidatus Aquabacterium excrementipullorum | reverse complement strand
GTGCATCGCCCTGCGCATCGCCTCCACCATGGGCCGCCAGGATGCCGAGGCCGATGGCAAGGGCTGGCTGGCCGAGCACATGCTGCTGCTGGGCGTGACCAACCCCCAGGGCCAGAAGTTCCACGTGGCTGCTGCCTTCCCCAGCGCCTGCGGCAAGACCAACTTCGCCATGCTGATCCCGCCCAACGGCTACAACGGCTGGTCGGTCACCACCATCGGTGACGACATCGCCTGGGTCAAGCCCGGCAAGGATGGCCGCCTGTACGCCATCAACCCCGAAGCCGGCTACTTCGGCGTGGCCCCCGGCACCAACACGCTGACCAACCCGAACTGCATGAAGTCCCTGGACCGCGACGTGATCTTCACGAACGTGGCCCTGACCGACGACGGCGACGTGTGGTGGGAAGGCATGACCGACACCGCCCCGGCCCACCTGATCGACTGGCAAGGCAAGGACTGGACGCCCCAGATCGCCAAGGAAACCGGCGCCAAGGCCGCCCACCCGAACGCCCGCTTCACCGTGGCCGCCACCAACAACCCCGCGCTGGACAGCGAGTGGGACAACCCCGCCGGCGTGGCCATCGACGCCTTCATCTTCGGCGGCCGCCGCTCGACCACGGTGCCCCTGGTGACCGAGGCCAAGGACTGGACCGAAGGCGTCTACATGGCCGCCACGATGGGCTCCGAGACCACCGCCGCCGCCTTCGGCGCGCAAGGCGTGGTCCGCCGCGACCCGTTCGCCATGCTGCCCTTCATGGGCTACAACATGAGCGACTACTTCCAGCACTGGCTGAACCTGGGCAACAAGCTGGCCGCCGAAGGCAACAAGCTGCCCAAGATCTTCTGCGTGAACTGGTTCCGCAAGGGCGCCGACGGCAAGTTCGTGTGGCCTGGCTACGGTGAGAACATGCGCGTCCTGGAATGGATCCTGGGCCGCATCACCGGCACCGCCAAGGGCGTGGACAACGCCTTCGGCCTGAGCCCCACCTACGAAGACATCAACTGGAACGGCCTGAACTTCACCAAGGACCAGTTCCAGTCGGTGATCGGCATCGACACCGCCGCCTGGCAGCAAGAGCTCAAGCTGCACGACGAGCTGTTCCAGCAACTGGCCTACCACCTGCCGGCCGAAATGCCCGCCACCAAGGCCAAGATCGAGCAGCGCCTGGCCGCCTGATCGACGCATGCGCCTGGCCGGTGGAGGGGTGATCTTCGCCGGCCCGTAACAACGGCCCTTCGGGGCCGTTTTTCATGGCTGCTCAGCGTTTGGCGAACATCTGTGCCGGCGTGACGCCGAACTCCGCGCAGAAGGCCGAGATGAAGGCCGAGGCCGAGGCATAGCCGCAGCCCCGGGCCACGCTGGACACCTTCTCTCCGCCCTCCAGCGGGCCCAGCGCGGCCAGCAGGCGCAGGCGACGTCGCCAGGCGCCGACCGAGAGCCCGGTCTGCTGCTGGAACAGGCGCACCATCGATCGCTCGGTCAGGCCGATCTCCCGGCCCCATTCGGCCAGCGTGCGGCGGTCGGCGGGGTCGGCCTGCAGGGCCTCGCACAGGCGCAGCAGGCGGGCATCGGTGGGCAGGGGCAGATCCAGCGCGGCGGTGGGCAGCTGGGCCAGTTGGTCCAGCAGCACGCCCACCAGACGGCCCGGCGCGCCGTGCTCGTCGTAATCGGGGGGCAGGGCACACACGGCCAGGATCAGCTCGCGCGCGAGGATGGGGATGTCCAGCACGCGGCAGCCCTGCGCCTGGGTCAGCGGCGACCCCTGCAGTGCGGCGGCATCAATGTACAGGCTGCGCATCTCGGCCGGGCCGGCGGTGAGCACCTCGTGCGGCAGGTCGGCCGGCACCCAGATGGCGCGCTCGGGCGGGGCCATGAACTGGCCGGTGGCCGTGTGCACCTGCAGCACGCCCTCGACCGCGTAGGACAGCTGCGCCCAGGGGTGGCTGTGCTCGCCCGTCCAAGAGCCGGCGGGCAGCGATTCCACACGCGCCAGCACCGGGCGGGGCAGGCCATCCTTGAGCGTGGGCAGGGCGCGCTGGCGGGGCTGGCGGCGTGTCCTCGTGGCGGCGGGCGATGTGGCGGGCGGCATGGCTGCTGAGGTACCAGGCGGGGTTCGTGCTTCGTTTTGTCCGTTTCTCGGCATGCTCTGTCCAAACGGGGCGATGCGGCTGGCCGCGCGCGCGTTAGGCTGGCGGCCTTGCATTGTGACTTGGTGAGAACGACGTGGCGAAGGTGATGACAACGATGGCGCGGACAGCAACCCAGCGGGCGGGCAGCCGCCAGCGCCAGGCGGGCGCGGCCGACTGGTTCCTGATCGGCATGGTGGGCGCGGTGCTGCTGGCCTCCCTGGCCCCGAACCTGGGCCGCACGGGCGGCCTGCTGCACCTGGACGTGGTCGGCGACATCGGCATCTTCCTGATCTTCTTCCTGCACGGCATGGGCCTGAGCACGGACAGCCTCAAGCACGGGGCCTCGCGCTGGAAGCTGCACCTGGTGGTGCAGATCAGCACCTTCGCGCTGTTCCCGCTGTGGTGGCTGCTGCTCAACGCGCTGGTGGGCCGCTTCATCCCGCACGACCTGCTGCTGGGCTTCTTCTACCTGGCGGTGCTGCCGTCCACGGTGTCGTCGTCCGTGGCGATGACGGCGATGGCGCGCGGCAACGTGGCCGCGGCCGTGCTCAACGCCACCTTGTCGACCTTGCTGGGTGTGGTGCTTACGCCGCTGCTGGCGAGCCTCGTGTTCAGCGGCGCGGCCGACGGCCAGGCCATGGACGTGGGTGCCACCATGCTCAAGGTGGCCAAGATGCTGCTGCTGCCCTTCGTGCTGGGCCAGGTGCTGCGACCATTTGTGGGCCAATGGTTCCAGAAGATCAAGCCCTGGACGACCAAGGTGGACCGCGCCGTGATCCTGCTGCTGGTGCTGAGCTCGTTCAGCGATTCGGTCGCCGACGGCCTGTGGAGCAAGCATGGCCTGGGCCTGATGGCGATGACGGCCGTGGGCGTGTGCCTGTTCCTGTTCCCACTGCTGTGGCTGACCAAGCGCGTGGCGCACCTGCTCAAGTTCCCGGTGGAAGACGAGATCGTGGCCGTGTTCTGCGGCTCCAAGAAGACGCTGGCCTCGGGCGTGCCCATGGCCAAGCTGCTGTTCAGCGGCAACCCGTCGATGGGCGTGCTGGTGCTGCCCATCATGTTCTACCACCAGCTTCAGCTGTTCGTGTGCTCGGTGCTGGCCAAGCGGTATGCTGAGCGCGACAAGACGGCCGCGCCGCAGGGCAAGGCCGCCTGACCAACCGCACAGGAGGTGGCCGTGTTGCTGGAAGTGCTCGCGCCGTACGTCAAGACGCTGTTCCTGATCCCGTTCACGCTGCTGCCCATCATCAATCCGCTGAGCACGGCGCCCGTGTTCGTGGCCACGGTGGGGCGCAACCGCGGCGTGGCCAAACGGCTGGCGCGCCAGGTGGCGCTCAACAGCCTGTATGTGATGACGGTGTCCATGCTGGTGGGCAGCTACGTGCTGGAGTTCTTCGGCATCTCGCTGCCCATCGTGCGCATCGGCGGCGGGCTGATCGTGGCGGCCACCGGCTGGCGCATGCTCAACCGCCAGGACAGCGACGAGGCCATGAGCGCCGTGGCCGAGAAGACCTCGGACCTGACGGATGCCGAGATCGTGCGGCGCAGCTTCTTTCCGATCACCTTTCCGCTGACGACGGGGCCGGGCACGATCTCGGCCGCCATCGCGCTGGGCGCGTCGATCCCGCACACGCCGCTGTTGTACATGGTCGATGCCGTGGTGTCCGTGGCCGGGGCCGCGCTGACGGCGGCTGTGCTCTACGTGATCTTCCGCAACTCGGCGCGGCTGCTCGACAAGCTCGGCGAGGTCGGCACCTTGGTGATGATGCGCTTCATGGCCTTCATCCTGCTGTGCATCGGCATCGAGATCATGTGGGCGGGGTGGTCGGAGTTGAACCACATCGCCCGATGATGAGATCAGTGCTCACTCAATAGCCCAGCGCGCAGCCATCCTTGCGCGGATCGGAGCCGCTGACCAGCACGCCGCGCTCGTGGTCCATCAGGATCATCTGGCCGCCGCCGATGGGCTGGCCGCTGCGGGTGATGCGGTGGCCTCGCCTGGCCAGTTCGGCATCGAGCGACGTAGGCTGGCTGTGCTCCAGATCGAGTTCGTCGCCGAAAGCGAAGCTGCGTGGCGCGTCCAGCGCGGCCTGCGGATCCAGGCCCCGGTCCAGTACATTGCTCAGCAGCGCCACATGGCCGGTGGCCTGGTACTGGCCGCCCATAACGCCGAAGGGCGCGGCCAGGCGGCCGTTCTTCATCAGCATGCCGGGGATGATGGTGTGCAGTGGGCGCTTGCCCGGGGCGATGGCGTTGGGGTGGCCGCCCTGCAGGCTGAAGCCGGCGCCACGGTTCTGCAGCAGCACGCCGTTGCGTGGCGCCACCAGCGTGCTGCCAAAGGAATGGAAGATGGAGTTGATCAGCGACAGCGCGTTGCCGTCGCGGTCGACCACGCACAGGTAGACGGTGTCCTTGTGCGCCACCTCGGGCCAGATGGTGGGGGCGTGGGCCGTGTCCATGCACAAGGCGCGTCGCTGCATGGCGGCCCAGTCGTTGGAGAGCAGCTCGTCGATCGGCACGTGCGCATGCACCGGGTCGGCGAAGAGCGCGTCGCGGTGAGCGTAGGCCAGCTTGCTGACCTCGGCCAGCAGGTGGATGCGGTCGGCCTCGCTGATGGCGCCTTCATCGAGGTCGTAGCCGCTGAGCACGTTGAGCATCATCAGCACGCCCAGGCCCTGGCCATTGGGCGGACATTCGTAGACGCGGTGGTCACGGTAGTCGGTGGCGATGGGCTTGACGTACTCGGGCTGCGTGGCGGCCAGGTCATCGAGCGTGTGCAGGCCGCCGCTGCTACGCAAGCGCTGCACCATGTCTTCGGCCACCCAGCCTTCGTAGAAGCCGTGCCAGCCGTGGCGCGCGATGGTGCGCAGCGTTTCGGCCATGCGCGGCTGGCGGTGCATGACGCCAGCGGCCGGCGCGCGGCCGTGGTGCAGGAAGAGCTCGGCCGCGACGGGATCGCGCAGCAGGTGCTCGTCACGTGCCCAGTCGAAGGCGACGCGGGGCGCGACCGGGTGGCCGCGCTCGGCGGTGTCGATGGCGGGCTGCAGCAGCTCATCGAGGCCCAGCGTGCCGTGGTCGGCCAGCAGGCGGCACCAGGCGGCGACCGCGCCGGGCGTGGTCACCGAATGCGCGCTGTACGGGTCGATCTTCGTCATGCCGCGTGACTGGTACCAATCGAGCGAGGCGGCCATGGGCGCGCGGCCCGAGCCGTTGAGCGCGATGGGCTCGCTGGCGCCGGCCGGCAGGTAGAGCGCGAAGCAGTCACCGCCGATGCCGGTCATCTGCGGCTCGACGATGCCCAGCAGCGCCACGGCGGCGATGCCCGCGTCCACGGCGTTGCCGCCACGGCGCAGCACATCGAGCGCGGTCTGCGTGGCCAGCGGGTGCGAGGTGGCGACGGCGGCCTGCGAGGTGTAGAGGGCCGAGCGGCCCGGTTGGGAGAAATCGCGTGTCATGGCTTGATGCGCTTGCTGGGTTTCATGGCTTTGGTGTGACCCAAAGCGCTGACGGATTCGGTGCTGGCTGACGTGGCGCCATGGCCCAGGAAGCCCGCCAGCATCTGGTGGTTCTGTTCGCGGTGAGCTGTTTGCCAATCGCGGGTCAGCAGGTCCTGCTTGAAGATGCGCGACAGCGTGTGCGCGTGCGACTTGCCGTAATAGGCCAGGCTGACCATGCTCACGTACAGGTGCAGCGCGTCGATGCCGGTGCGGAACACGCCCTCGGCCTGGCCACGTTGAAGCAGCGTGTTGATCAGGTCGAGCACGGGCGAGGCCTGCTGCGGGATGCGCGTGGACTTGCGCAGGTGCGCGGCCTTGTTGAGGTTCTCGAAGGCCAGCAGTTGCAGCAGCTCGGGATGGCTGGAGAAGTGGCCGTCGATGAAATCGAAGAGCCGCAGGATGCCGTCCAGCGGCGTGGCGGTGGAGAAGTCGAGTTGCAGTTCCTGCTCGCGCAGGCGGGCCAGCACGTCTTCGAGCACGCGGGTGTAGAGCGCGTCCTTGCCACCGTGGTAGTGGTAGAGCATGCGGATGTTGGACTTGGCGCGCTTGGCGATCTGGTCGGTGCGTGCGCCGCTGTAGCCCTTGGCGGCGAACTCTGCGGTGGCGGCGGCGAGGATGCGGGCCTGGGTTTTTTCAGGGTCGCGCTTGACGACGGTTGTCTTGGCGGCCGCCTTGCGGGCGGGTGTCCTCGGTGCGGATTTGATGTTTTTGGCTGCGGTCATGGTGCTCAGCGATAGGTCAGGCGGACAGCGAGGTCCAGCAGGGGCAGGTCGGTGCCGTGGGCGCCGATCAGCGACAGGCCGATCGGGGTGCCGTCGGCCAACGTGGCCAGGGGCAGGGTGATCTGCGGCAGGCCCGCCATGCCGGCCAGCGCGCACAGGGCCAGCGTGCGCTGGTAGAAATCGGCGCGTTGCTCGTCGCTGGCATTGCGCATCAGCGGGGCCACCGGCGAGGTGGGCATCACCCACACCTGCGGTTCGCGCGCCATCAGGGCGTGAAGGCGGTGGGTGTGGCGGGTGCGCCAGGCTTGCCATCGGGCGATCTCGGCGTCGTCGAGCGAGAACACGCTGGCGAAGCGGGGCGCGATGGCCGTGCCGAAACGCGGCTGGGTTGCCTGGATCCATGGGCCAAGGTGCGCGCGGATCTCGTCGCCCTGCAGCACCTGGTAGGCGAGCAGCCAGTCGGTCATTGGCGCATCGAAGACATCGCTCCGGTGAGCTGGCGCCCATGCCTGAACGATGGGTGCGAGTGCATCAGCGACGTCGGCGTCGGCCAGTGCCCAGGCTTCGTCGAGCATCACCAGTGGCAGGGTGGGTGTGTCGGATTCGGTCGAGCCCTTCAGCAGCACCTGGCCCGTGCGGCGCAGCGTGGCCGCATCGCGCGCGAACCAGCCCACCGTGTCGAGCGAGGGCGCGAAAGGCATGACATCGGCCAGCGAGATGCGGCCATGTGAAGGCCGCATGCCGAACAGACCGCAGAAAGAGGCGGGCACGCGCACCGAGCCGCCGGTGTCCGTGCCCAGGGCGATGTCGGCCGCACCGCCCGCCACGGCCGAGGCCGAGCCGCTGGACGAGCCGCCGGGCAGCCGATCCGGCGCGCGCGGGTTCAGCGGCGTGCCGTGGTGAGCGTTCTCGCCTTCCAGGCTGAAGGCCATCTCGTCGGTGATGGTCTTGCCCACCAGCGCGGCGCCCGCGGCCAGGCAGGCGGCCACGGCGGGGCTGTGGCGCAGCGCGGGCGTCTGGCTGGCAGCCCAATCGGGATTGCCGCCGCCGGTGATCTCGCCCTGCACGTCGATCAGGTCCTTCACGGCCAGGCTCAGGCCGTCGAGCGGGCCTTGGCCGGTGGGCGCGTGTTCGCGGCGCGGGCCGGGCACGAAGGCGCCCAGCGCATCGGGTGCGATCCGGGGCTCGGGCTGATGGGCTTGAGTCATCACTTGGCACTGGCCTGCAAGGCCTCGAGCACCTGCCCGGACCCTGTCACGAAGCCGAAGCACTTCTTGACGTTCCAGATCGTGGCCTCGGTGCAGAAGGCGGGCGACGAGGTGGCGCAGCAGTCGTCGAGCAGCACGCAGCCGTAGCCCAAAAAGTTCGCGTCCGTCAGCGAATGCAGCACGCACTGGTCGGTGTTGACGCCGGCGAACAGGATGGTGCGCACGCCCAGGTTGCGCAGGATGCTGTCCAGCGGCGTGTCCCAGAAACCGCTGATGCGGTACTTGTCGACGCTGATGTCGCCGGGCAGCGGCGCGAGTTCGTCCACCACGGCGGCGGCCCAGGAATCCTTTTCCAAGACGTTGCCGCGATCGCCCGGCAGCGGATCACCCAGCCCGGTGCCGTGCCCATGCGGCTTGTACAGGTGGATCTGGTTGGGCGGCATGTTGGCCAGGTCGGGCCGATTGCCCCAGTTCACCCACACCACGGGCACCTGCGCCTCGCGCAGCGCGGGCAGCAGCTTGCGCAAAGGCTCGATGGGCGCGCGGTCGCTTTCATAGTCGCCGCCGATGTGGTCCACCCAGCCGTCCTTGGTGCAGAAATCGTTCTGCATGTCGATCACGACGATGGCGGTGCGCTCCAGGTCGATCACCAGGTTCTGCGGTGCGGCCAGCAGTTGCACGGGGCGCGGCGGCGGCGGGGCCATGGCCATGTCCACGGTGCCCGGGGTGGCGCGCCAGTGGTATTGCCGGGACACGCCCAGGGCGCCGGCCTCGACCTTGTCGGGGACGTGGGCGGGGTTGGAAACAGCGGTCATCGCACTTCTCCTGTCATCACCAGAACTCGGGGCCGGGTGCACGTTGACGGTGCCTGGCGCTTCATCGTGGGTCGCGCCGCACCAGATCGGGCGGTGCGGCGGATCGCATTGCACGCGATGGCGCCATGGGCCGGGAAGCGGCTTTTCATGGGGCTTGGCGGGCGATCCGTGAGTGAAACAGCGTGTGGCATCGTTATTGCAACCGGTGACGTCGCCGAATGTAGTAACTGATTAATTACATCGCGGCGAACAGATCTAAGCGAAAGGAATGCCAATGTTTTCTTCCCTCACTCGCCGGACGTTCGCGCGGACGTTTGCGGCCTACGCCGTGGTCGCCGCGCTGTCCTCTTCTGCCGCCCTGCTGGCCACCCCCGCCCAGGCCGCCGATGCCGCGCGCATCGGCATCCTGATCCCGGGGTCCAAGTCCGACAAGGGCTGGATGGAGTCGGGCTACGACGGCCTGGTCGCCGCGCAGAAGGCGCACGGCGACAAGATCAAGGTGCAGATGATCGAGAACATCAACTACGCCGACATGGAGCAGGCGCTGACCAACCTGGCCAGCAAGAACCAGCTGGTGATCGGCGTGGGCGGGCAGACCCAGGCCGCGGTGATGAAGATCGCCAAGCGCTTCCCCAAGACCAAGTTCTCCATCGTGGGCGGCAACAAGGGCGACAGCCTGCCCAACGTGGCCGGCTATGACGTGAAGCAGGCCGAGATCGCCTTCGTGGCGGGCGCTGCTGCGGCCATGCTGAGCAAGAACGGCGCGGTGAGCTACGTGGGCGGCATGGAGATCCCCTCCATCGTCAACGCTGGTAAGGAGTTCGGCAAGGGCGCGGCCTACATCAACCCCAAGATCAAGTACGTCGAGAACTACACGGGTGATTTCGACGACGTGGCCAAGTCCAAGGAAGCCACGCTGGCCGCCATCGCGCAGGGCGCCGATGTGCACTATCACATCCTGAACCTGGGCCTGCGCGGCATGGAGCAGGCGGCCAAGGAGAAGGGCACCAAGATCATCGGCAGCTACACCGACCGTTGCGGCAGCGACCCGCTGTACGTGGCCTACAGCATCACCGGCGTGGGCTACCAGGTCGAGTACGCCATCAAGGAACTGGTGAGCGGCAGCTGGAAGGCCGGCTACAAGCCCTTCGGCCTGGCCATGGGCGCCAAGGCCTCGGACATGGTGATTTGTGGCGGCACGGCGGCCCAGAAGACCAAGCTCGAAGAGATCAAGAAGGACATCCTGAGCGGCAAGATCAAGGTGCTCGAGGGTTGACCGGAGATGAGCGTGTTGCCTGCCACCGTTGAAGCCGAGCGCGCAGTGCCTTCATTGGCAGCGGCCAAGGCCCTGCTCAGCCTGCAAGGCATGGGCAAGCGCTTCGGCGCCTTCCGGGCGCTGGGCGATGTCTCGCTGGACATCGCCCCCGGTGAGATCCATTGCCTGCTGGGTGAAAACGGGGCGGGCAAGTCCACGCTGTGCAACCTGATCTTCGGCGTCTACCAGCCTGACGAAGGCGCGATGACGCTGGATGGTGAAAGCTACCGACCCACCGGCCCGGCCGATGCGCTCGCACGCCGCGTGGCCATGGTGCACCAGCACTTCAGCCTGGTGCCTGATCTCAGTGTGGTCGATAACCTGCTGCTGGGCCAATCACGCGGGGTGCTCAAGCGCGGCGAGTGCGCGGATCGGATCGCCGACCTGTCGCGCCGCTTCGGCCTGGCGTTGGACCCGCGCGCCCGCATCCAGGACCTGTCCGTGGGCGAGCGCCAGCGCGTGGAGATCGTCAAGTGCCTGATGCGCGAGCCACGCTTGCTGGTGCTGGACGAGCCCACCGCCGTGCTGCTGCCCGACGAGATCGCCGCGCTGCTGGGCGTGTGCCGCCGCGTGGCCGACGAGGGCTGCGGCGTGATGCTGGTGACGCACAAGCTGGCCGAGATCCGCCAGGTGGCCGAGCGCGCCACGGTGCTGCGCGGTGGCCGCGTGGCCGCGCACTCCGAACAACCGGCGCAAGCGCTGGATGAACTGGTGCGCGCGATGATCCAGCGGGATCTGATGCCCACGAAGTCGGGCGATGCCGCGATGGCCGCGGACGCGATGCCTGCTGGCACCGCGGTACTGGATGCTGTCCACAAGCCGCAAGCCGTCGTGCCTGGTGTCGATGCCATCCGCACCGGCCGCGTGCCCGAACCCGCGATGATGGCCGATGGCCTGGCCGTGGTCGATGCCGACGGCGTCAGGCGCCTGGACCGCTTCACGCTGATCGTGCGCCCCGGCGAGATCGTCGCCGTGGCCGGCGTCGAGGGCAATGGCCAGAGCGAACTGGCGGCTGTGCTTTCGGGCATGCGCCCGGCCAGCGAAGGCCGCTTCTTCATCAACGGTCTGGAAATGACGGGCCGCGCCCCCCGCGACATCACGCGCGCCGGCGCCGGCATCGTGCCGGAGGACCGCCACGCCGTGGGCTGCATCACCGGCCTGCCCGTCGCCGAGAACCTGTTCCTCGATCGCCTGCAGCGCTTCAAGCGCTGGGGCCTGCTGGACCGCCAAGCCATGCGCGCGCAGGCGCTGGAGCTGATGCGGCGCTTCGACGTGCGCGCCGCCAGCCCCGAGGTGAGCTTCGGCGGCCTGTCCGGCGGCAACCAGCAGAAGGCCGTTCTGGCGCGCGAACTCACGCTCGATGGCCTGAAGTTTTTGCTCGCCGCGCAGCCCACGCGTGGGCTCGATGTCGGCGCGGTGGAGGCCGTCTACGGCCACATCCGCCAGGCCTGCGCCCAGGGCGTGGGCGTGCTGCTGATCTCTTCAGAACTGGACGAACTCATCCGCGTGGCCGACCGCGTGGTGGTGCTGTACCGGGGCCGCGTCATGGGCGAATGCCCGGCCGACCCCGCGCAGCGCGACCGCATCGGCGCCTGGATGGCGGGACACGAGGCATGAACGCACTGACGCTTCAATCAAGCAAACCGCGGTGGCTGGACACGATCAGTTCACGTCCCGCCTTGTGGGTGTCGCTCGCGGCCGTGATCGGCTCGCTGCTGGCCGGCCTGTTGCTGGTGCGCCTGCTGGGCGTGCCGGTGATGGACGCGGCCCTGGCTTTCGCCGATGGCGCCTGGGGCTCGCCCTATGCCTTCGCGGCTTCCATCAACCGCAGCCTGGTGTTCGCGCTGGTGGGCATCGGCTTCGTGCTGGCCCAGCGCGCCAACCTGACCAACGTGGGCGGCGAAGGCCAGATCGCGGTGGGCGGCATCGCGGCCACGGCCGTGGCGCTGTACGGCCATGTGCAGGATCTGCCGATGGGCCTGGGCTTCGTGCTGCCACTCCTTGCCGCCGCGCTGGCCGGTGGCCTGTGGGGCGCGCTGGCCGGTGTGCTCAAGGCCAAGGCCGGCACCAACGAGGTGATCGCCACCTTGCTGCTGTCCTTCATCGCGGTGTGGATGGTCTACGGCAGCGTGCAGTCCGAGGCGCTGCTGCGCCAACCGATGACGCACTCCAACACCCTGCCCGAATCGCTGGAGATCCCGGAGGCGACCAAGCTGCCGCTGCTCACGGGCGACTACAGCATGCCGCTGCACCTGGGCCTGCCGCTCGGCCTGGTGCTGGCCGTGGTGGTGGCGCTGGTGCTGAACAAGACGGTGCTGGGCCTGCACCTGCGCGCCGTGGGCCTGAACCCGGTGGCCGCGAAACGGGCCGGCATCGCCGTGGGCGGCACGGTGGTGGGCGCGCTGTTCGCCGCCGGTGTCTTCGGCGGGCTGGCCGGCGCCTGCATGCTGCAGGGCGAGCAGTACTCGCTCAAGACGGGTTTCTCATCGGGCTACGGTTTCGATGGCCTGGTGGTAGGCCTGCTGGCACGCGGCTCCGTCACCGGCGTGATCGCGGGCTCGCTGTTGTTCGGCTTCCTGCGCTCGGGCGGCATCAACATGGAGATGGTGGCCGGTGTGCCCACCGCCCTGGTCGTCGTGATCCAGGGCCTGATCATCGTGGTGCTGGCCGGTGCGGCCCTGGCGATGGACCGCAAGAAGGAGACCGAACGATGATCGACGGCATGGCTTGGGAGATGGCCGCGGTGTTCGCGGGCTCCACCATCCGGCTGGCGGCGCCGCTGCTGCTGTCGGCCACGGGCGAGCTGGTCAGCGAACGCGCCGGCGTGCTCAACATGAGCGTGGAGGGCATGATGCTCACGGGCGCCTTCGCCGGTGCCGTGGGTTCGTGGGCCACGGGCTCGCCCGCGCTGGGCCTGCTGATCGGCGTGCTGGCCGTGCTGCCGGTGGCGCTGCTGCAGGCGGTGCTCAGCATCACCCTGCGCGCCAACCAGATCGTCACCGGCGTGGGCATCAACATCCTGGTGCTGGGCGCGACCACGCTGGCCTACCGCGAGCTGTTCGGTGGCCGCTCGCGCACCGAGATCCCGGGCCTGGCCAAGTGGGCGCCGCCCGGTCTGGCCGACATCCCCTTGCTGGGCGAGCACCTGTTCCACCAGACCTGGCTGCTGTACGCAGGCCTGGTGGTCGTGGCGCTGATCGCCTGGATGATGCGCTACACCGCCGCCGGCCTGGCCCTGCACGCGGCTGGCGCGGCACCCAAGGCGGTGGACAAGTCCGGGCTGTCCGTCACGGCCATCCGTTATGGCGCGGTGATGCTCACGGGCGTGATGTCGGCGCTGGCCGGTTGCTTCCTGTCCATCGGCGACATCCACACCTTCACCGAAGGCATGACCAATGGCGCAGGCTACCTGGCCATCGCGGCGGTGATCTTCGGCAACTGGCGCATCGGCCGCATGCTGGGCGCCTGCCTGCTGTTCGGCGCGGCCACGGCGCTGCAGTTCCAGCTGCCGGCCTTCGGCATCCAGGTACCCAGCGCGCTCTTGATCATGTTGCCCTACCTGCTGGCCTTGCTGGCCGTGGGTGGCTTGGTGGGGCGGCAGACGGCACCGGCCTACCTGACACAAGCCTATGTTCGATAAGGATTGATGCGATGCCCGCGCACCGCCCACTCGTTTCTCACCAACGCTTCGACTACGAACCCATCCACCAGCGCTCGCTGAAGGCCTGGCCGGGCGGCAAGCGCCTGGCCGTGTACCTGGGTTTCAACCTGGAGCACTTCGCATTCGGCGAAGGCCTGGGCGCACGCCTGGCCCCCGCCGCGCAAGGCGGGCCGGATGTGCTGAACTACGCTTGGCGCGAGTACGGCAACCGCGTCGGTGCCTGGCGCTGTCTGGATCTGTTCGAGCAACTCAAGCTGCCGGCCGGCGTCATCCTCAATACCGCGCTGTACGACCATTGCCCCGACCTGGTCGCCGCCTTCGCCAAGCGGGGCGACGAGCTGATCGGCCACGGCCACACCAATGCCGAATCGCAGGGCGGCATGTCAGCCGACGACGAGTTCGCGCTGATCGAATCCTGCACGCGCCGCATCGAGCGCGAATCAGGCCAGCGCCCTGTGGGCTGGCTCTCGCCCTGGATCGCCGAAAGCGCCGCCACGCCCGATCTGCTGGCCCGTGCCGGCTACCGCTACACGCTCAACTGGTGCCACGACGACCAGCCCACGGTGATGCGCACGGCGCATGGCGACCTGTGCGCCGTGCCTTACCCGCAGGAACTCAACGACATCCCGATGATCGTGGCGCGCCAGATGACGGGGCCGGATTTCGCCGACATGATCGTGGACCAGTTCGACGAGATGCTCGACCAATCGGCCCAGCAGCCGTTGGTCATGGGCATCGCGCTGCACCCGTATCTTGTCGGCCAGCCGCACCGCCTGCGCCATCTGCGCCGTGCGCTCGCGCACATCGTGAAGGAAGGCGAGCGGGACGTGTGGTGGACCACGCCCGGCCGCATCTGCGAGGCCGTGTCCATCTGACGCGAGCGGCGTTCAAGGCTGACCCAGCGCCTGTGCGATCCGGTTGCGCTTGACCGTGGGCTTGGGCACGCGCACATCGAACCAGCTGCGCACGTCGCTGTCCACGCCGATGCCGTGCATGAAGTTGTAGATGGCCTTCTTGAGCGCCTGGCCCAGCTTGTCGTGGTCCGTGCCCGTCGGGTCGATGAAGGCCACGTCGTTGCGCGCGAAGCCGCCATCGGGCAGCGGCTGCAAGGTCACGCCATACGCATCCGGATCCTGTCCCACCGGTGAATGCACCGTGCACGCGAAGCGGTGGAAGAAGCCCGACTGGATGCAGCCGTTCTCGAACAGCTGGCGCACATATTCCAGCGCATCGACCGTGTCCTGCGTGGTCTGCGTCGGAAAGCCATACATCAGGTAGGCGTGCACCAGGATGCCAGCGTCCGTGAAGGCGCGGGTCACGCGCGCCACCTGCTCCACCGACACGCCCTTCTTCATCAGCTGCAGCAGGCGGTCGCTGGCCACTTCCAGGCCACCACTGATCGCGATGCAGCCGCTGTCGGCCAGCAACTGGCACAGCTCGGGCGTGAAGGATTTTTCGAAGCGCACATTGCCCCACCACGAGATGCCCAGTTGCCGCTGGATCAGTTCGTGCGCCAGGGCCTTGAGCACCTTGGGCGGGGCGGCCTCGTCCACGAAGTGGAAGCCCGTCTGCCCCGTTTCCTTCACGATGGCCTCGATGCGGTCGGCCAGCACGGTGGCCGAGGCCGCCTCGTAGCGCGAGATGTAGTCCAGGCTCACATCGCAGAAGCTGCACTTCTTCCAGTAGCAGCCGTGCGCCACGGTGAGCTTGTTCCAGCGCCCGTCGGACCACAGCCGGTTCATCGGGTTGAGCATGTCCAGCAGCGACAGGTACTCGTGCAAGGGCAGGCCATCCCAGGTGGGCGTGCCCACGTGCTCGAAGGGCACGTCGGGCTCCGGGTGCTGCACGAGGCGCACGGTGCCGTTGCCATCGCGCACGAAGGTGCGCACCAGCTCATCGCGCGAACGGTGGCCGCCCAAATGCTCCAGCAGGGCCAGCAGCGGGCGCTCACCGGCGTCCAGTGTCACGAAGTCGACGAAGTCGAACACGCGCGGCTCGGCCAGCTCGCGCAGCTCGGTGTTGACGAAGCCGCCGCCCAGCACCACGCGCACCTGCGGATACTGCGCCTTGATCGTCTGGCCGATGCGCAGCGCCGCGTACACGCTGCCCGGGAAGGGCACGGACAGCAGCACCACGTCGGGCTGGTGGCGCAGCACGGCGTCGCGTGTCAGGTCGGCCAGGGTCTGGTCGATCAGGTTGGGCGGTGCGGCCAAAGCATCGGCCAGCGGGTCGAAGCTGTGCTGGCTGGCGGCGATGGATTCGGCGTAGCGCACGAACTCGAAGCGGCCGTCCACGGCCTGGCGCAGCACGTCGGCCAGGTCGTTGAGGTACAGCGTGGCCAGGTGGCGGGCGCGGTCCTGCAGGCCCAGGCTGCCGAAGGCCCAGGCCAGCGGGTCGCCGCTTTCATCGTCGGGGTAGGCGTCCAGCGTGGCGAAGCGCGGGCCCTCGGGCAGGTAGCCACGCGTGTTGATGCGATGCGCCAGCGTGGAATCGCGGCCCTGCAGAAAGGCGATCACGCGGTCGATGGTGGCCAGGTAGCGCGGGTGCTCCTCGATGAAGGTGTGCAGTGTGTCGCTGCGCTTGGACCCGGGCACGGCCCGGGCCTGATCGAGCAGCAGGCCAAGGCCCTCGCGGGACAGCAGGCGCAGCACCAAGGCCAGCGCCAGATCCTCCTGGAAGGCGGCCACGCCCCGCGAGCGCAGGAAGCCCGTCAGGTAGGCCGTGGACGGGTAGGGCGTGTTCAGCTGCGTCATCGGGGGGATGAGCGAGAGCACGCGCAGGTGCTGGCCGGCGCGCAGCACGCCCGTGTCGGGGGCGGGGCTGGCGCCAGCGGCGATGGGCACGAAGCGGGGGGCGGTCACGGCGGGGAGGCTGGGGAACTGCGGGAAATCAGCACAGAGGCGGGCAAGGGCGGTGCAGCCGCTATTGTCCGGCACCCGCGCAAACCTTGCCTGGCCGTTACAGTGTGCCCATGGAACTGCATGTCTGGACGGCCTATTTGCTGGCCACCATCCTGATTTCGATCTCGCCAGGCTCGGGCGCCCTGCTCACGATGACCCACAGCATGGCCCGCGGGCCGCGCGGCGTGCTGCCGGGGGTGCTGGGCCTGCAGGTGGGGCTGGTGGCGATCATGCTGGTCTCGGGCTTCGGCCTGGGGGCGCTGCTGCTGGCCTCGGAGCAGGCCTTCCTGGTGCTGAAATGGACGGGCGCGGCCTACCTGTTTTGGCTGGGGCTGAGCCAGTGGCGCTCGGCGTCTCGCGGCGGCGAGGCGGTCGCCCCATCACCCGAACCGGGCCAGGCCTCCTCGTCGGGGTCGATCCTGCGCGGCATCGCCGTGTCGGCCCACACGCCGGCCCGCGCCTGCTTCATGCAGGGCCTGCTGACCAACGTCACCAACCCCAAGGGCATCGTCTTCATGGTGGCCGTGCTGCCCCAGTTCCTGGACCCGGCCCGCCCGCTCGGCACGCAGCTTCTGCTGATCGCGCTGACCAGCGTGGCGGTCGACTTCGTCGTGATGCGCTTCGGCTACGCCACGCTGGCGGCCGGGCTGCAACGCCTGATGCGTCGCCCCGGCGCGCAGCGTGTGCGCGATCGCCTGTTCGGCGGTGTGCTGATGGGCCTGGGCGTGTCGCTGGTGTTCGTCAAGCGTCAATAAGCCTCGGCCGGCACGCGCTTTTGCAGCACGCCGATCGGCGGCGCCCAGCGCGAGCCCTTGAGCTTCTTCGACGTCACCAGCGTGATGTCGGCCGGCTCGAACACCTCCACGTTGTGCGTGATCGGCGTGGTCAGCACGTACTGCGCGCGCGTGGAGCGCAGGAAGTGGCCGACCAGCTGGATGTTACGCACGTCCAGGTGGGCGAAGGGTTCGTCGATGAACACGAAGCCGCCGGGCGTCTCGTCGTCCTTCATCAGGCCCACCAGCAGGATCAGCGACTTGATCACCTGCTGCCCGCCCGAGGCCTCGCCGTCGTTCAGGCCGATGGTGCCCTTGCCGTCGAAGTTGAAGTGCACCTTCAGCTCGGCCTGGCGCAGGCCGGTGTCGTCTGCGTCCAGGTGGGGCAGCTCCGCGTTCACCTCCACGCCGGCCAACTGGCCCAGCTCGATGATGTTCTTGCGGTAGCGGCGCACGGTGACCTTCAGCACGTCGGTGTAGCGCTCGCGGGCGTTGTCCACGGCGATGCCGGCGGCGGCGTTGCTGGCCTTGCGCTGGTTGAGCTCGTCTTCCTGGCGCAGCACGTTGGCGTTCATCAGCGTGAGCTGCTCGATCACCGTGCCGTCGGTCTCCCACTTGCCTTCTTCCAGCTCGCGCTCGACGGATTCGGCGCGCAGGCGGGCCTGCGTGGCGTTGCCGTAGTGCGACTGCATCTCGGCGATGCGCTCGGTGGAGCGCCAATGGCGGGGCATCTGCAGCTTCACCTCGCGTGACATCACGGACTGCGAGATCACGTCGTCGAAGCGGGCCTGCCATTCGCGGTCGTGGGCCGCGCTGCGCTGCTCGATGTGAGCCAGCTTTTCCTGCGCCTGGCGGTAGGCGTGCTGGGCGTTGGTCTGCTCGACCACGGCGCGCTTGAGCTGCGTCTCCAACTGCTGCCAGCGCTCGCCGGCATCGGCACGGGCCTGGCGCAGCACGGGCAGTTGCTGGCGCGCATTGGCGAACTCGGCGGCGCGGTCGGCCAGCTCGGCGGCGGCGGTGAAGCCCTGGGCGGCCTTGCGCGCATCCTGCAACTGGCGCTCGAAGAAGGTCTGGTCGCGCACGATGCGCGTCATCTCGTCGTCGAGCTGGGCCAGGCGGTTCTCGATCGAGGTGCGGCGCGAGGCGATGGCCGAGGCGCCGAACTGGTGCTGGCTCGGGTCTACCCACACCGAGCGGCCACCACGCGGATCGCGGTGGTAGGCATCGGGCGTGATCCATTCGCCGCCCACCTTCACGCCTTCGTCGGTGCCGGCCACGCGGCGGATGTTGCCCAGCTGGCGCAGCAGCCAGTGCGGCGCGGGCGCCGAGAACTTCAGCACGGCCAGCAGGCTGTTTTTATCGGGGTTGCTGGGCGCTTCATCCGCGTCGGCCACCACGTAGTGGCGGTAGCGCTCCTTCTCGGCCAGGGCCATGGCTTGCGCCTCCTGCCCGGCCTTGTCCAGCACCACCACCCAGCGGCTGCCGCGCAGCACGCCTTCGGCGGCGGCACGCCACTTCTCGTCGGTGATCTCGATGATGTCGGCGATCAGGTGGTGGCCGATGCCGGCGTCGCTCAGCGTGCGCGTGAAGCGCGTCACCTCGGGCGGGGGCGGGGCCAGGCGCTGGCCCTTGAGTGAATCCATCGCGCGCTGGGCGTCGTCGCGCTGGTCCTTCAGGCGCTGCCACTGCGCGGCCAGTTGCTGCTTGCGTTCGCTGAGCTCCTGGATGCGCTGCGTGAGCTGCTGCTCGTCGCCCTCGACGCCGGACAGGCCTTGCAGCTCATCGGCGCGCTTGACCAGCAGCTCCATCGGCCGCTCGGCGTCGCGCGCTTCTTCTTGCGTGCGGCGAGCGGTGCGCACCTGGGCTTCGAGCTGCTCCACCAGCGCGGCGCTGTCGGTCTGGTCCTGCAGGCGCTGCAGCAGATCCGCCTTGACCTGGCCCAGCTGGCGGCGGTCATCGACCGATTGCAGGCGCTGGCGGTGCAGCTCACGCAGCTTGTTGGACAGGCTCTTGCGCGTCTCCACATTGCTCAGCACGGGCACGACTTCGGTGCCCAGGGTTTCGCGCTCCTGGCACTTCAGCTCCCACTGGCGGAAGTTGTTGACGCGCGCTTCCAGCTCGGCGCGCTGCGCCTTGCCATGCACCAACTCGCGCTCGGCCGTCTCTACCTCTTGCAGCAGCTGCTTCTGGTGGTTGCGGGCCTCGTCGTAGCGGTCCAGCACTTCCTGGTCGCCGAACACGTCGAACACCAGCTTGAGCAGCTCTTTCGGGCTGTACTCGCACAGGCGGTCGGTCTGGCCCTGCTCGAGCGCCAGCACCTTGGCGATGGCACGCGACAGGCCGGCGCCCTCCAGGCGGCGGCGCCAGTTGTCGATGCCCAGCCATTCGCGGTCACCACGCTCGACCAGTTCTTCGATGCTGACATCGCCCTCGGTCATCAGGTAGCGGCGCGTCCAATCGCCGCCGTTGCGGTCGATGCGGCAGGCCAGCGTCACGGTGTCCGCGTACAGCAGGCAGCGCGCGAAGGGCCGGTTCGATGACTGTCGGTTGCGCGGGCGGTTGTCCACCGTGGCGCGCAGCCAGGCGCTGTCCGCGTTGGCGTGGCGCGCGTAGGTCTTGTAGTTGCGCCCGCCCGAGCAGTCCAGGCCCAGCAGGGTGCGCATGGCATCGAGCAGGGTGGTCTTGCCCGAGCCGTTGGGGCCGGCCACGGTGATGATGGCGCCGTCCAGCGGCAGGCTCAGGCGCTGGCAGTAGTCCCAGTGCAGCAGTTCGAGGCTTTGCAGGTGAAACATCGGTCAGGCCTCGTCTTCCAAATCGTCTTCGTCGATGATCTCTTCCAGCGGCGGCTGCGTCAGCGCCAGGGGCAGGTTGCCCGTGAGCTGCTTGGCTTGGGCCAGCACGTCGCCCAAAGCGCCTTGCAGGATGCGGGGCGCCAGCGCGTCGTAGTCCAGCAGCAGATCGAGCAGCGGGCCTTCAGCGATGTCCTCGCCCTTGCGCACGATGAAGCCGTGGTTCTCCAGCCGCTTGAGGTTGGTGTCCAGGCGCGTCTTCTTGCCCAACTGCACGCCGAAGTCGGCCAGCAGCGCCTTGTACGACACCAGCGGGCTCACGCTGGCGGCGGTGGGCAGGGGGCGGTCCTTGCCGAACATGTCGTTCTGCTCGTCGCCGTTCTGGTTGGCGGCGCGCGCGGCCTGGCGCTCGCGCTTCGGTAAAACGATCAGCGACCACAGCACCACCAGCAGCGACACGGCATCGCGCGGCAGGTCGATGTTGTTGTGGCTGTTCAGGCCCGCCTCGCCGAACACCGTGGCTTCGGCCGGCCGCAGCAGCGCCACGCTCACGTGGTCGGCGTACAGGTTGTCGATCAGGCGCAGGCCCACCTGGGCCAGGCGGTCCTGCGTGGCCTGCCACAGGTCGGCGTCGATCAAGGCGCGCTTGACCTTGGGGTGCTGGCGGGGCAGCCAGCGGCGGGCCAGCAGCTCGGCGGCCAGCAGGGCGGCGTCGTCCATGGAAGAACTCATGTCTGGGGCAGCGTGGTGTGCGGGTCAGCGTGAAAGGGATCCGGCCGTGCCCGTGGGGGCTTCGGCCTTGGCTTCGGCGGCGGCTTCGGGCGACAGCGGTGTCAGGGTGCCGGCGCTGATCAGGGCCACGGCCTCGTCGTCCACGGCCAGGTGTTCGGCGCTGGCCTGCCATTGCCAGGACGATCGGGCCAGGTCGCCCGTCAGGCCCTTGAGCGTGCGCGCCTGCGCATCGCCCAGCAGCGGCATCAGCTGCAGGCGGTAGGCGGCCTGGGCGAAGCGGCCACCCAGCACGGCTTCGTGCAGGGGGCGTTCGGCGGGGGCTTCGCCAGAGGCCTTCCGTTCGAACCAGCGGTCGAACAGGCCGATCATCTGGCCCAGCTCTTCGGGCAGGGACAGCACGTCCAGCTTGCCGTCGCCGGCCTCGGCGCGTGGCGGCAGGCCGGCGCTGCCATCGGCCACGGGGCGGTCGCGCTCGAACTCGCCTTCGGCCACATCGACCAGGTCGTGCTGGCTGACCATCACCGGGCGCACGGGCACTGACAGCGCCTCGCCCATCAGTTCGTACAGGGCCGGGTGGTGCTGCAGCCAGCGGCGCACGTCGGAGCTGGTCAGGCCGGTGCTGCCCAGCGTGACGCGCTGACGGTCGGCCTGCTGCAGTGCGCGCGTGAACTGGCTGGCCATGGACAGCAGGCGCGCCTGGTCCTGTCCCAGCGCGCGGGCCTCGCGCTCCAGGCGCGGGTCTTCGTGCTCGGCGCGGATCAGCGCGGTCAGAGCCTGGCCGGCGCGGTCCACCAGCGACAGGGCACGGTCGAAACGCGGCTGCGCCAGCCGCAGGCGCGATTCGGAGCCGCTGGCGATCGCCTCGGCGAACTCGTCGTGCAGGCGGGCCAGCTGCGCGTGCAGGTGCTTGAGCTGGTTGGTGTCCACCAGGCCCAACTGCTGCGCGCCGGCCACCTGGGCCAGCAGGGTGGCCATGTCGTCGTGCTCTGCGGCGGGCACCGAGGTCAGCGAGGCCAGCAGGCCATGCACCTGCTGCGCCAGGGGCGGCAGGTGGTAATCCTGGGCGGTGGCGTCCCAGGCCAGCAGGTCGATGTCGCGCAGACGCTTGAGCGCGCTGTCCAGCGCCTCGGGCAGCAGGGCGTGGAAGAGCTGGTTCAGGTCGTCGCGCGAGAAACGGGCCTGCGGCTGGCCCGCCAGGGCCATGAACACCCACAGGCGCAGCCGCACCAGGGCCTGCGGCCCGTTGAACAGGCCGCGCAGGGCGTCGATCAGGTCCAGGCGCTGGCCCAGGGCCCAGGCCAGGGGCTGCTCCGGCGCCAGGCCGGGCTCGCGGAAATAGCTCTCGAAGCTGGTCGAATCGGACAGGTCAGGGGAAGAGGGAGTCGCCTCGATCATGGGGTGGGATTGTGCCGGAAGGCGGGCGGCGCTCCAGGCGCTGTGCCATGGGGGCAGACCCTGGGCGGCGGCAAGGTGTTCAATTGTGCCCATCCGGGAATCCGGCCGATGCGGGACAATACGCCCATGAGTGCCGTGCCCGATCCCGATCCGATGCCCCAGCCGCCCGAGCAGCCGGACATCAACGCCTGCTGCGGCAGCGGCTGCGACCCGTGCATCTTCGACACGCACGACCTGGCGATGGACGAATACCGCCAGGCCCTGCGCGCATGGAAGGCCCGCAACGGCGATGGCGACGCACCGCCCAAGGCTGCGTGAAGAAAAAAACGCCTGCCGCTTCATGCGCGCAGGCACGCAGGGCGCCTCAAGTGCGTTTCCGGAAGAAGCACACCTGAAACCCGTCTAACGCGCGCGCCCAAAGCTGGCCATACTGCCCCGCATCTGAAAACACCGGTGGGGGCCGCATCATGATCCAGCGTCGACACTTCCTGAACCAATCCGCCGCCTGGCTGGGCCTGGCCTTGACGGGCCTGAGCGCGCGCGCGGCCGACAAGGAATGGACCACTTTGCTGGACCCCGGCCGCACCACCCGGCTCGACGACTGGGCGCAACTGGGCGAAGGCAACTGGAGCGTGCTCGACCAGACCCTGCAGGGCAAGGACGGCAAGGCCGGCTTCCTGGTGTCCAAGCAGAGCTACAAGGATTTCGAACTGCGCGTCGAGTTCTGGGCCGACGAGGCCGCCAACAGCGGTGTCTTCATCCGTGCGGCCGATCCGAAGAAGATCGGCGCCGACAGTTCGTACGAAGTCAACATCTTCGACAAGCGACCTGATCCCAGCTACGGCACGGGCGGCATCCCCAACGTGGCCAAGGTCGAGCAGCCCGGCCCCAAGGCCGCCAACCAGTGGAACACTTACGAGATCACCGCCCAGGGCGATCACCTCGTCGTGGTGCTCAACGGCCGCAAGACGGTGGACGTGCGCGACGGCAAGTTCGCACAGGGCCCGTTCGCGCTGCAATCGGCCGGCGGCACGATCCGCTTCCGCAGGATCCAGATCCGGCAGATTTGAGTCGCCGCCGGGCAGTCATGGGAATGACGCTCGGGCCGTGCCGGGCATTACATGCTGCTGATCCGCCGGGCGTCGGTCGAAGACCATGAGATCGGTTTTCGGCAATCGGCGCAATACCAGGCCTGGCGTGAGGCCTGTCACGCCGCTGTCGTGGCGATGTCGCCCTGCTGTCGCGGTGCTGTCGTTTCCGCCCAAGCCGCAACCTGCCACGATGGAACACGTGATTTCAAGGAGTCCTCATGCAGGTACAAAAACTCAGGCTCAAGCGCGGATGGTCCCAGCAGCAACTGGCTGAACTCAGTGGCCTCAGCACCAGAACGATCCAGCGTGTTGAAAATGGGCAGCCCGCCAGCACGGAAACATTGAAATCACTGGCGTCGGTTTTTGAAATCGACTTTTCCGACATGACCAGTGAGGCTGACATGCCTGTTTCCAATCCCTTTACCGTCGAAGAGCAGTTGGCGTTTTCCCATGTGCGCAGGGTCAAGCGTTTCTATATTCACCTGCTGCAGTATGCCGTGGTCATTGGCGCGCTGGCGCTCATCAATCTGGTGACCCATCCTGCCCGGCTGTGGTTCGTCTGGCCCGCCTTGGCTTGGGGCATCGGCTTGCTGTCGCATGCCGCTTCCGTGTTCGAGTTCATCCCCTTTTTCGGGGCCGACTGGGAAAAGCGCGAGGTCGAGAAGCGGCTGGGGCGGTCCTTGTGAGCACCTGATCAGACCCGCTCGACGATCACCGCGATGCCCTGGCCCACGCCGATGCACATGGTGCACAGCGCATAGCGCCCGCCCGTGCGGTGCAGCTGGTTGATGGCCGTGGTCACCAGCCGCGCGCCGCTGGCCCCCAGCGGATGGCCCAAAGCGATGGCGCCACCATTGGGGTTCACACGGGCATCGTCATCCGGCAGACCCAGATCGCGCAGCACCGCCAGGCCTTGCGCGGCGAAGGCCTCGTTCAGCTCGATCACGTCCATCTGCGCCAGGCTCAGGCCGGTCTGCGCCAGCACCTTGCGCGTGGCCGGCGCCGGGCCGATGCCCATGATGCGCGGCTCGACGCCGGCCGTGGCCATGCCGACCACGCGGGCGCGGGGCGTCAGGCCATGACGCGCGGCGTCTTCCTCGCTGGCGAGCAGCAGGGCGCAGGCGCCATCGTTCACGCCCGAGGCGTTGCCGGCCGTCACGCTGCCATCGGGACGGACCACGCCGCGCAGCTTGGCCAGCGCTTCCAGTGAGGTTTCGCGCGGGTGCTCGTCGCGGCTCACCACGATCGGGTCGCCCTTCTTCTGCGGCACGTGCACGGGCACGATCTCTTGATCGAAGAAGCCCGATTGCTGCGCGGCCACGGCCTTGAGCTGCGAGGCCAGGGCCATCCTGTCCTGGTCTTCGCGGCTGATCTTGAACTGCACGGCCACGTTCTCGGCCGTCTCGGGCATCGAATCGACGCCGTACTGGGCCTTCATCTTCGGGTTCACGAAGCGCCAGCCGATGGTGGTGTCGTAGATGGCGTTGTCGCGCGAGAAGGCGCTGGTGGCCTTGGGCATCACGAAGGGCGCGCGGCTCATGCTCTCCACGCCGCCGGCCAGCATCAGGCCGGCCTCGCCGCTCTTGATGGCGCGTGCGGCGGTGCCGATGGCGTCCATGCCTGAGCCGCACAGGCGGTTCACGGTGCCACCCGGCAGGCCCAGCGGCAGCCCCGCCAGCAGCAGCGACATGCGGGCCACGTTGCGGTTGTCTTCACCGGCCTGGTTGGCGCAGCCGAAGATCACGTCGCTCACCGCCTCCCAGTCCAGGCTGGCGTGGCGCTGCATCAGCGCGCGCAGGGGCACGGCGCCCAGGTCGTCGGCGCGCACGGACGAGAGGCTGCCGCTGTAGCGCCCGAAAGGCGTGCGGACGGCATCACAGATGAAGGCTTGGCGAGTCATGGGGGCAGGTCGATCTGATGAAGGGATGAAGGCTCAGTGCTGCGCCAGGCGCAAGGTCACGCCGGGCGTGATGTCCTGCAGCGCGGCCAGGGTCAGGCCCGGGGCCATGTCGACCACGGTGGCGCCACTGGTGTCCAGGTCGATCACGGCCAGGTCCGTGTAGAGGCGGCTCACGCAGCCGATGCCCGTGAGCGGGTAGGTGCAGGCTGGCACCAGCTTGGCCTGACCGGTCTTGGTCTGGTACTCCATCATCACGAAGGTCTTCTTGGCGCCGATGGCCAGGTCCATCGCGCCGCCCACGGCGGGGATGGCGTCGGGCGCACCGGTGTGCCAGTTGGCCAGATCACCCGTGCTGGAGACCTGGAAGGCACCCAGCACGCACACATCCAGATGGCCGCCGCGCATCATCGCGAAGCTGTCGGCGTGGTGGAAGAAGCAACCGCCGGGCAGCAGCGTCACGGGCTGCTTGCCCGCGTTGATCAGGTCGTAGTCTTCCTCGCCGGGCTGCGGGGCCTGGCCCATGCCGATCACGCCGTTCTCGGAGTGCAGCACGATTTCCTTGTCACTGCCCAGGTGGTTGGCCACGGCGGTCGGCAGGCCGATGCCCAGGTTCACGACGGCGCCATCGGGGATGTCGGCGGCCACGCGCGCGGCCATCTGGTCACGGCTCCAGGGCGTGACGCCTGCGGGTCGGGTGGTGCTCATGGTGCTGCTCATGGTCTTGCTGCCTTTCATGCTGCTTGCTTGAAGCCACCGGCGCTGGTGGCCACGCGGTCGATCTTCACCACGCGCTGCACGAACAGGCCGGGGGTGACGACGGTTTCCGGGTCCATCTGGCCCAGCTCGACCACCTCGTGCACGGTGGCGATGCTCACCTTGGCGGCCATGGCCATGATCGGGCCGAAGTTGCGCGCCGTCATGCGGTAGCTGAGGTTGCCCCAGCGGTCACCGCGCTCGGCCTTGATCAGCGCGAAGTCCGCATGGATCGGCGCTTCCAGCACGTACATGCGGCCGTTGATCTCGCGCGTTTCCTTGCCCTTGGCCAGCTCGGTGCCGTAGCCCGTGGGCGTGAAGAAGCCGCCGATGCCGGCGCCCGCGGCGCGGATGCGCTCGGCCAGGTTGCCCTGGGGCACCAGCTCCAGCTCGATCTGGCCGCTGCGGTACAGCGCGTCGAAATGGTGGCTGTCGGCCTGGCGCGGGAAGGAGCAGATGATCTTGCGCACCTGCTTGCGCGCCAGCAGCGCGGCCAGGCCGGTGTCGCCGTTGCCCGCGTTGTTGTTGATGATGACCAGGTCCTTGGCGCCGGTGGCGATCAAGGCATCGATAAGTTCATTGGGCTGGCCGGCGGTGCCGAAGCCGCCGATCATGACGGCGGCGCCATCGCGGATGTCGGCCAGCGCTTCGGCCGTGGAGGCGACGATCTTGTTGATCATGTGCGGATCCTCTGGGATGCGTGTGGATTCAGTGGGAGCTCAGCAGCGGCTCAGTAGCGGATCTGTGCGACCTCGCGCAGCTCGTCCGCCGTGGCGGTGCCGAAGCCGAAGAACTCCAGGTAGGCCGGGATCATCTCGAAGAGCATGTCCATGCCCACCTGGGTGCGGCAGCCCTTGGCGCGGGCGGCGGCCAGCAGGGGCGTGACCTCCTGCTTCATCACCACCTCACCGACGAAGGTGTCGGGCGAGATGCGCTCGATGTCGAAGGGCGGGGGGTCGCCCTCCTTCATGCCCAGCGGCGTGGCGTTGACGATCAGGTCGTAGCCTTGCGGGTCGTTGGAACCGGTCTGCACCACCAATTGCAGGTAGTGCTTGCGCAGGCGCTCGGCCAGCGCGTCAGACACGGCGGCCTGCTGATCGAACAGCATCATGTGGCCGACACCGGCGGCGGCCAGCGAGGCCGCGATGGCCGAGCCCACGCCACCGCTGCCCGACACCAGCACGCGCTTGCCCGCCAGCTCCAGCCCCTTGCGTTGAACGCCCCGCACGAAACCCGCGCCGTCGAACTGGTCGCCCAGCAGGCGGCCATCGGGCTCGCGGCGCACCGCGTTGCACGCCCCGGCGATGGCGGCGGTCGGCGTGACATCGTCCACCAGCGCCATGGTCTCGATCTTGTGCGGCATGGTGACCAGCGCACCACGGATGTTCGAGAGCAAGAACAGGTTCTTGAAGAAATCGCGGTACTCCGCCGTGCGGACGCCCATGGGCACGACCACGGCGTTGATGCCGTGCTTCTCGAACCAGGGGTTGTAAATCATGGGCGCCTTGAAGGACTCGGTGGGGTAGCCCAGGTGTGCGATCAGTTGTGTTTGGCCGGTGATCATGTGGATGTCCATCAGCCGACGTCGGGCGTCGACTCTGCGATGGGTCAAACGATGCCCGAGCGCTTTCGGGCATTGAAGCAAGGGGAAACCCACGATTCGTTCACTGATCGTGCGGTGTGCGCGATGATCGCCACCTTGAGTGCCTTGTCCCATTGCCGAGGGAGGGACAGGCTCCTATCGTTCGAGTCCTCGGCAGGCTTTGGTGCAATCCATCAGGCCTTTCCCCGTCAAAACACGAGAGACTCACATGTCACTGACCCAAGGACAGGCCGTGTCCAGCCCACCACCGTCCCCCCGCGCCGAGGCGCCGGCCATCCCCCCAGGCGGCGGCCTCTTCGGCGCGGTGCGCGCGGCCTTCGCCGTGGGCCGCACCCGCTGGGTGATGCTGGCGCTGGTGTTCTTCGCGACCACGCTGAACTACATCGACCGCGCCGCGCTGGGCGTGATGCAGCCCGTGCTGGCCGAGAAGATGAGCTGGACGGCGCAGGACTACGCCAACATCAACTTCTGGTTCCAGGTGGGCTACGCCATCGGCTTCGCCGCGCAGGGCCGCTTCATCGACAAGGTGGGCGTGCGCTTCGCCTTCGCGCTGGCCGTGGCCTTGTGGAGCGTGGCCGTGGGCGCGCACGGCCTGGCCACCTCGGCCGTGGGCTTCATGGTGTGCCGCTTCTTCCTGGGCCTGGCCGAAGCCGCCAACTACCCCGCCTGCGTGAAGACCACGCGGCTGTGGTTCCCCTCCAGCGAGCGGGCCATGGCCACGGGCATCTTCAACGCCGGCACCAACGTCGGCGCCATGGTGACGCCGGTGATGCTGCCGCTGATGCTGACCGTGTGGGGCTGGCAGGCCGCCTTCTTCGCGATGGGCCTGATGGGCGCCGTGTGGCTGACCTTCTGGCTGCGCCACTACCGCAACCCCGACGAGCACCCCAGCGTGACCGACACCGAGCGCGCTCACATCACCCAGGCGCGCGAGCCCGAGGCCGCGCCGGTGCCGTATTCGCAGATCCTGCGCATGCGCGGCACCTGGGCCTTCGCGCTGGCCTTCGCCATCACCGCGCCGGTGTTCTGGTTCTACCTGTACTGGCTGCCGCCCTTCCTGAACAAGGAATACCACCTGGGCATCAGCGTGGCCAAGATGGGCATCCCGCTGGTGGTGATCTACCTCACGGCCGACATCGGCAGCATCGGCGGCGGCGTGCTGTCGTCTTGGATGATCAAGCGCGGCATGCAGCCCGTGAAGGCGCGGCTGACCTCGATGCTGATCTGTGCCTGCTGCATCCTGTCGGTGATCCTGGCGGCCGAGGCCCATGAACTGTGGATGGCCGTGCTGGCGATCTCGCTGGCCATCGGCGCGCACCAGGCCTGGACGGCCAACATCTGGAGCATGGTGATGGACTACACCCCGCGCCATGTGGTGAGCTCGGTGTTCGGCTTCGGCGGCATGATCGGCGCCGTCGGTGGCATGTTCATGACCCAGATCGTGGGCTATGTGCTGACCGTGACCAACGACAACTACGCCGTGCTGTTCACGCTGATCCCGTGCATGTACTTCATCGCGCTGACGTGGCTGTACTTCATGGCGCCGCGCCAGGTTGAGGAAGTCTGAGCACGCGCCTGACCACGCGCACCACAAGCAAGTTATCTCTCCACAGCCTCCTGTGTTCAGGCCCCACTTCGGTGGGGCCTTTTTTGTGCCGTACCCCATTCAGAGGGATCGATGGATTGGGTGAAGAGGGCTATCGTGGCGCCCCGAAGCCTGGCGCAAGCCGCTGGCTTCGTTCAACAGCCAAGAAGTCATCATCAAATAGGGATCAACATGGCACAGAACCGCATTACCTTGGACGTGACCGATCAGCAGTACGCTGACATCGACACCGCCCTCACCACCATCGAAAACCACCTGGCCGGCTTGACGGACCTGACGCAAGGCGAGCGGCGCGGGCTGCTGAAGATGGGCGACAAGTCAGAAGCCTTTTGCCGCCAGACCCTGGTGGTGCTGGCGCAAAACCCGAGCGTGGTGCCACCCGGCCTGAACCTGGCGGATGCTCAAGGTGATCTTCACCATCTGGAGCAGTTGCGCATTCGCAGCGCGCGCATGCGCAAGCTGCTGGGCCGCATTGACGACTCCGAGATCGCGCTGGGGAGCGATGTGATGAGCGCAGCGGTGAACGGCTACCACCTGCTCAAGCTGATGGGCAAGGGCTCTGGCCTGGCGGGCTTGCGGCAAGACATCTCGGCGCGCTTTGCGCGCGGGCCGAGGATCAAGGGTGAAGCGGCTCAGAAAACGACATCGCCGGATGCCAATGCTGCGTGACGGTTGAGCGCTGGAATGTGAAGCCCCGCCTTGGCGGGGCTTTTTTGTGGGCTTGGCAGGTGGGCTGCGGAGCTGGAAAGCATGGAGCGTCAGGTGTTGGGGCCTGAAGCGTCAGGATCGGCAGGTGAAGTGCGAGGTGTTGGATGCTGATGCTTCAGGTGCTGGATGCTCAAGCATCAGTCTATTTCGGTGAGGCCCGAGGATCTAACGGTGGTGCTTCAAGTGCCAGATCATGAAGCGTGAGGTTTTCTGGGTGGAGGTTTAGGTATTGGATCTTGGTGCCTTGGGATCTGAAAGGTGAATCGTCAGGCTCCGACACCTGATGCTTCATTGCGAGAGGGGGGAGCGTGAGGTTTATGTGCGGTGTCGTAGGGGTCTGCACTGGCTGCAGGCCAATTGAAACCCGTGGCAATTCATCAGGACTCTATGCCGAATGACTGCTTCGCAGCGGTTGCTGCCTTTCAGCGGGCCAACCAAACATGACAGCTACGACCACAAGGCATCGTTATAAAGCGCCCCGTCGAAATCGATAGACTAATTGCTCTGCTGATGGCACACTCAAAAAGCCAATCTACAGTTCGCACCATAAGTGGAGCCGTTCTGGAGCGACAAGAGAAAGGCGCTTACATAGTTAGCCAAACCAAAAATTCCAGTCATTAAGCCCGGCCAATCTTGGAAGCTTCTTGAATTAATAGGGATCGAGTTCAATCTAAACATGTAACCATGCAGTTAATCTGCTTAAGAGGGAGTGCACAGATGCGCTATGTCTTGCTGATCGTTGGCTTCTTAATCGTTATAGTACTCGCCGACATCATGGGGGAGGCAAACAGAGGGATCATCGTCAGCGTAGGAGGAGCGATCGTTTATATGATTTTCAGCGCAACCAAACCAAGGGAATAGCGAATCAACCCCAATTCCCAGTATCGAAA
>DXIO01000103.1 GCA_019112875.1 Candidatus Aquabacterium excrementipullorum | reverse complement strand
TCCGCCTCCGCCTCCGCCTCCGCCTCCTCCCCCGCCGGCACCTGTGCCCGCACCGGTGGCTTCGGTGCCGGAAGTCGCGCCTGCGGCCTCCGAGCCGGCCTCCGTGGCTTCGCAAGCCGCCACGGGTGTGGCGGACGTGGCCTCCGAGCCTGCATCGGCAGCCTCCGAACCTGCTTCGGTGGCGCTGCCCACGCTGCCCAAGCCGGTGCAGATCCCTGTGCCGGAGCCAGAGCCCAGCTCGCCCAGCTTCTTCGAGTCCGTGGACCCGTTGTTGCTGGCCGGTGCAGGCGCCGGCATCGCACTGATCGCCGGCCTGGGCCTGTACTTCCGCTCGCGCCGCAAGCCGGACAGTGCCGAGACATCCTTCCTGGAAAGTCGCCTGCAGCCTGATTCCTTCTTCGGCGCCAGCGGTGGCCAGCGCGTCGACACGCGTGATGCCACGGGCGGCCCGTCGTCGATGAGCTACTCGCTCAGCCAGCTCGATGCCATCGGTGACGTCGATCCGGTCGCCGAGGCTGATGTGTACCTGGCCTACGGCCGCGACCTGCAGGCCGAAGAGATCCTCAAGGAGGCCCTGCGCAGCAATCCCGATCGCCTGGCCATCCGCACCAAGCTGCTCGAGGTCTATGCCAAGCGCCGCGACACCAAGGGTTTCGAGCAACTGGCATCGCAGCTGTTCACCCTGACCGGTGGCGTGGGCGAGGACTGGCTGCGCGCTCAGGAAATGGGCCTGAGCATCGACCCCGAGAACCCGCTGTACCAGCCGGGTGGTCAGCCCTCGGCCCAGATGCCGCAAGAGCCGGTTTACCAGGAGCCCTTGGGCGCCAGCACCGTGCCGCTGTCGGAAATGCCGCCGTTGCATGAGGCCTCGCCGCCCGCGGCGCCCGTGCAGCAGCAGACCTACACCAAGGACGATGACGACCTCGGCATCGATCTGGACATCTCTGCGCCCGTGCCTTTGGAAGACGACCTGCCTTCGCTGGACGATGTGCCCCCGCTGACCGGCGCCTACCAGGCCCAGCCTGCGGTGGCATCGCCAGCCCCGGCTGACGATCTGTCGCTGGACTTCGACCTGCCGCTGGATGCCGGCACCCCGGCCGCGCCGGCGCCGGCCCCGGTGGCCCAGCCTGCACCGAGTCCGGCCACCGCGCCGATGGATTTCGATCTGTCGGGCATCAGCCTGGATCTGGGTGATCCTGCCCAGCCCGAAGGTGCCCAAGGTGCTGCGGCCGCCTCGGCTGCCGAAGACCTCGCCGACAACCCGCTGGCCCGCAAGCTCGACCTGGCCGAAGAGTTCCGCCACATCGGTGATGTGGATGGCGCCCGCGAGTTGCTGCAGGAAGTGGTCTCCCAGGCCGACGGCGCCCTGCGCGCCAAGGCCCAGGCCATGCTCGACAGCCTGGGATGACGAGGCGCTGATCCATGGACGAAGGGCAGGGGGCTTCGGCCCCTCCCGCCACGAGGGCGACCCGCCGGGTCGCCCTTGGCGTTTCTTACCGGGGCTCGGCCTACCACGGCTGGCAAAGCCAGGGACCCGGCGTGCCGACGGTGCAGGGCACTCTGGAGGCGGCGCTGTCGGCGTTTGCCACGGTGCCGATCTCGGTGGTCTGCGCCGGCCGCACCGATGCGGGTGTGCACGGCATCAACCAGGTGGTGCACCTGGACACCGACCTGCACCGTGAGCCCTTCTCCTGGGTGCGCGGCACGAACACCTTCCTGCCGCCTGACATCGCGGTGCAATGGGCGATGGAGGTGCCGAATGACTTCCATGCGCGCAACAGCGCACGCGGGCGCCGCTATGCCTTCATCGTGCTGGAGGCGCCCGTGCGTCCGGCCTTGGAGGCGGGCCAGGTCAGCTGGGTGTTCCGCCCTCTGGACCAGGCCGCGATGGAGGCCGCAGCCGCCTGCCTGATTGGCGAACACGATTTCAGCAGCTTCCGTGCGGCGCAGTGCCAGTCGCCCACGCCGGTCAAGCTGCTGCGCGAGATCCGGATCACGCGCTGCCTCGCGCCTGGCCGGCCGGTGGGGCCTGGTTCGCCGGATGCCGGGCAGTTCGCCCGCCTCCCCGTGGGCGCAGCCGCCCCAAGGCAGGGGGCCTCTGCACGCAACATCTACTGGCGCTTCGATTTCGAAGGCCAGGCCTTCCTGCACCACATGATCCGCAACATCATGGGCTGCCTGATCGCCATCGGCAGCGGCAACCAGCCACCCGAGTGGATGCAATCGGTGCTGGATGCCCGTGACCGCGACGCGGCAGCGCCGACGTTCTCGCCGGACGGGCTGTACTTCCTGGGGCCTCGCTATGACGACGCGTGGGGACTGCCCAATGTGACCCCAGCCCTGGCCTGGCTGCCCACCTGATCCGAGGCAGCACCCGGCGCCGCTCATACGCCCGTTTCAAACAAAATCGGACAATATCCCTCGCCGCGACTCGCGCCGCTGGCCCGGGACAGTCGTTTTTGAGACAATCGGGCCTTCCCAGCTTCGGGCCAGGCGATCGCGCTGGCCTTGCTCTTCCGGATGTCACTGCCGTCACCGCCTGCGGACCACCGCACCCGCATCAAGATCTGCGGTCTCACCCGCGAATCCGACGTGGAGGCTGCTGCCCAGGCCGGTGCCGATGCCGTGGGCTTCGTGCTCTACCCGAAAAGCCCTCGCCACGTGAGTCCGGCGCGTGCCGCCGAGCTGGCGCGCGTGCTGCCGCCGTTCATCACGCCGGTGCTGTTACTGGTCAATGCCGATGATTCGACGCTGAAGCAGGCCATTGAGGCTGTTCCGCACGCTTTGCTGCAATTTCACGGTGATGAAACCCCGGCCGACTGCAACCGGGCAGGGCGCGCCTACCTGCGCGCCGCCCGGATGGCGCCGGGTTTCGATTTGTTAAACTTCGCGCTTGGCTACCCGGACGCCCAGGCCCTGCTGGTCGACGCCCATGTCGACGGTTATGGCGGTGGCGGCCAGGTATTCGACTGGTCCTTGCTGCCCCGAGGCTTGCCGCGTCCGATGATCCTGTCGGGCGGGCTGCACCCGGGCAACGTGGGCGACGGCGTGCGTCAGGTCCGCCCCTGGGGGGTGGACGTGAGCTCCGGCGTCGAAGCGGGCAAGGGCCTGAAGGACCCGGCGCTGGTGCGCCAGTTCTGCCAGGCCGTGCGGGCGGCCGACCGGCACATCGCCGAAACCTTGGCAGGCTCCCTGAGCCAGCCCCGCGCGACAGAACCCATGAACACCTCATGCTGAACTACCAACAGCCAGACGCCCGAGGCCATTTCGGCCCGTACGGCGGCTCCTTCGTCTCCGAGACCCTGGTCCACGCGCTGGACGAGCTCAAGGCAGCCTACGAGCACTACCGCAACGATCCGGAATTCATCGCTGAATTCCACCGCGAGCTGGCCGACTTCGTCGGGCGCCCCAGCCCGATCTACCACGCGGCCCGCCTGAGCAGCGAAATCGGTGGCGCGCAGATCTACCTCAAGCGCGAGGATCTCAACCACACCGGCGCGCACAAGGTCAACAACACCATCGGGCAAGCCCTGTTGGCCAAGCGCATGGGCAAGCCCCGCGTGATCGCCGAGACCGGTGCCGGCCAGCACGGCGTGGCCACGGCCACCATCTGCGCCCGTTTCGGCATGGAGTGCGTGGTCTACATGGGCTCCGAAGACGTGAAGCGCCAGTCGCCCAATGTCTACCGCATGCACCTGCTGGGTGCCCGCGTGGTGCCCGTCGAATCCGGCAGCAAGACACTGAAGGACGCGCTGAACGAAGCCATGCGCGACTGGGTCACCAACGTCGAGAACACCTTCTACATCATCGGCACGGTGGCCGGCCCCGCGCCGTACCCGGCCATGGTGCGCGATTTCCAGAGCGTGATCGGCGAGGAGTGCCTCACGCAGATGCCCACCAAGATCGGTCGCCAGCCCGACGCCGTCATCGCCTGCGTTGGCGGTGGCAGCAACGCCATGGGCATCTTCTACCCCTATATCCCGCATGAAACCGTGCGCCTGATCGGCGTCGAGGCGGCGGGCGAGGGCTACGACAGCGACAAGCATTCGATGTCCCTGCAGCTTGGTTCGCCCGGCGTGCTGCACGGCAACCGCACCTACCTGCTGCAGGATGCCAATGGCCAGATCACCGAGACGCACTCGATCTCGGCTGGCCTCGATTACCCCGGCGTCGGCCCCGAGCATGCCTACCTGAAGGACATCGGCCGTGCCGAATACGTCGGCATCACCGACAAGGAAGCGCTGGCCGCGTTCCACCGCCTGTGCCGCACCGAAGGCATCATCCCGGCGCTGGAATCCAGCCACGCGGTGGCCTACGGCATGAAGCTGGCCGCCACCATGCGGCCCGACCAGCACATCCTGATCAACCTGTCTGGCCGTGGCGACAAAGATATTGGTACCGTGGCCGATCTGTCCGGCACCGAGTTCTACGACCGCCCGTCGCAGCGCGGCGTGACCGTGAAGGGCGCGCCGGCATGAACCGCATCGACGTCACCTTCGCCAACCTGCGCGAACAAGGCCGCAAGGCGCTGATCCCCTTCATCCACTGCGGTGATCCGTATCCCGATCTGTCGCCCGAGCTGATGTGGGCCATGGCCGATGCCGGTGCCGACGTGATCGAGCTGGGCGTGCCCTTCAGCGATCCGATGGCCGACGGGCCCGTGATCCAGGCCGCCGCCGAGCGTGCCTTGAAACATGGCATCTCGCTGGTGCATGTGTTGGCCGATGTGCGGCGATTCCGCACGCGCAACACCACGACGCCCGTGGTGCTGATGGGCTACGCCAACCCGATCGAGCGCTATGACCTGACCAACGGCCCGGGGGCCTTCGTCAAGGAAGCCCGCGCGGCTGGCGTGGACGGCATCCTCGTGGTGGATTACCCGCCCGAAGAGTGCGAAGCGTTCGCTGCCACCTTGAAGAGCGAGGGCCTGGCCCCCATCTTCTTGCTGGCACCCACCTCCACGGAGGAGCGCATGGCCTCGGTCGGTCGCATCGCCAGCGGTTATGTCTACTACGTCTCGCTCAAGGGCGTGACGGGTGCTGGCCACCTCGACACCGACGCCGTGGCCGCCACCATCCCCCGCATCCGCAAGCACGTCCACATCCCCGTGGGCGTGGGCTTCGGCATCCGTGACGCGGAAACGGCCAAGGCCGTCGCTGCCGTGTCCGATGCCGTGGTCATTGGATCCCGCATTGTGCAATTGCTGGAAACGCAAAGCCGTGAGACGATCGCCGCCACTGCAGGCGCGTTCATTGCTGACATCCGTGCGGCACTCGATACCCTGAAAGGACCCTCGTCATGAGTTGGCTCGAAAAACTGCTGCCGCCCAAGATCCAGCCGACCGATCCGGCTGAGCGGCGCACCATGCCCGAGGGCCTGTGGACCAAGTGCCCTTCGTGTGAAACGGTGCTCTATAAGAGCGATCTGAGCGCCAATCAGTACGTCTGCCCCAAGTGCAGCTTCCACAACCGCATCGGCGCCCGTGAGCGCCTGGATGCCTTCCTCGATGCCGAAGGCCGCTACGAAATCGGCCAGGAGATCCTGCCGGTCGACGCGCTGAAGTTCCGCGACAACAAGAAGTACCCCGATCGCCTGAAGCAGGCCATGGAAGCCACCGGCGAGACCGATGCGCTGGTCGTGCTGGGCGGCTCGGTGCACGGCATCGCCCTGGTGGCGGCCTGCTTCGAATTCGATTTCATGGGCGGCTCGATGGGCTCCGTGGTGGGCGAGCGCTTCGCGCGCGGTGTCGAAACCGCGGTCGACCAGAAGACGCCCTTCGTGTCCTTCACGGCCACCGGCGGCGCCCGCATGCAGGAGGGCCTGCTGAGCCTGATGCAGATGGCCAAGACCAACGCCGCGCTCACGCGACTGGCCAAGGCCAAGTTGCCCTACATCAGCGTGCTGACCGACCCGACCATGGGCGGTGTGTCCGCCAGCTTCGCCTTCATGGGCGACGTGGTGATCGCCGAGCCCAAGGCCCTGGTGGGCTTCGCCGGCCCGCGCGTGATCGAGAACACCGTGCGCGAGAAGCTGCCCGAAGGCTTCCAGCGTGCCGAGTTCCTGCTGCAACAGGGCGCCATCGACATGATTGTCGACCGACGTGAGCTGAGGCAGACCATCGCGCGCCAACTGGCCATGCTGCTGCGCCAGCCGGCCGATGCGCTGGTTTGAGCCGCATCGCAGCACAGATTCCATAAGCCATCGCTGAACCATCGCGGGCTGCTTTCGGGCAGCCCGTGACGCGTCTGGTGTTCGCCGGGCCTTCTTTCCCGCCTGTTCGCTCTTGCGATACGGGCTTGAGCCCCGATCTGCCATTCGCTGTCTTTCTGCCCCTTTTGCCTGATCCCGCTCCATGACCTCCCGCCACGCGACCCTGGCCGACTGGCTGGCCCACTGCGAACGCCTGCACACCGCCCAGATCGAGCTGGGCCTGGAGCGTGGGGCCAGCGTGTGGCAGCGCATGGGCATCACCTTGGGCACGCCGCTTGTCGACGGCGCTGCGGCGCAAGAAGTCGTAGATAGTGCCCCCGTGGTTTTCACGGTGGCGGGCACCAACGGCAAGGGTTCGACCTGCGCGATGCTGGAAAGCATCCTGATGTCTGCCGGCTACCGGACCGGCGTGTACGGCTCGCCCCACCTGGTGCATTTCGAGGAGCGTTGCCGCATCAATGGCGCGCTCGTGACGGAAGCCGATCTGCTGCCGCACTTCGAGGCGGTCGAGCAGGCGCGCGGCGACACACCGCTCACGTACTTCGAGTTCACCACGCTGGCCATCCTGCGCCTGCTGGCCCAAGCCGGCCTGGACGCCGTGATCCTGGAGGTGGGGCTGGGCGGCCGCCTGGACACCGTCAACATCATCGATGCGGATTGCGCGGTGATCACCAGCATCGACCTGGACCACATGGAGTTCCTGGGCCCTGACCGCGAAGCCATCGGCCGCGAGAAGGCCGGGATCATGCGGGCAGGGCGCCCGGCCGTGGTGTCCGACCCCAAGGTGCCCGACAGCGTCGTGGCCCATGCCGAATCCCTGGGGGCCGACCTGTGGCTGTTCGGCCGCGACCACAACTACGCGGGCGACCGCCAGCAGTGGTCCTGGGGCGGCCGCAGCAAGCGTTTCAATGGCATGGCCTACCCCTCGCTGCGCGGCGCCAACCAGTTGCTGAACGCCTCGGGCGTGCTGGCCGCCCTGGAGGCTGTGCGCAACCGCCTGCCGGTGCCGGCCCAGGCCGTTCGAACGGGACTGGCCACCGTCGAGCTGCCGGGGCGGTTCCAGATCGTGCCGGGCCAACCCACGCTGATCCTGGACGTGGCCCACAACCCGCACGCTGCCGCCACGCTGGCCGTGAACCTGGATCAGATGGGCTTCTTCCCGCGCACCCACGTGGTGTGGGGCGCCATGGCCGACAAGGACATGGCCGGCATGCTGGACAAGCTGCTGCCCCTGGTGGACACCTGGCACTGCTGCGACCTGCCCACGCCCCGCGCGGCCTCGTCGCAACAGCTGGCCGACCTGGTGCGCGCCCTGCAGGCCCAGCCCGGGCCCGCCACGCGTCCGAAAGCCACCGTGAGCACCCACCCGGATCCGATGGCCGCATTGCACGCGGCACTCGCCGGGGCGGACCCGGCGGATAGAATCCTGGTCTTCGGCTCCTTCTTCACGGTGGGCGGGGTGCTGCACGAGGGCTTGCCCCGTCTGAATGCGCCCCACATGCCGGGAAACGTCCCTCCGAACGCCCCCCGGGCTGAGGCGTAGCCACCCGCCCAACCCGCCCCGCTGACCGATTCCCGTAGCCCCCCGCGATTCGCATGCCGCTGCCATCGTTTCTCCAGCGATTCCGTTCCGGTGCCCAGACGCCGGCACCCCAGGTCCAGCCTCTGTCGCCAGCCGACATCGAACAGGCCCGTGTCAGGGCCCGCCGCCGGATGATCGGGATGGCGGTGCTGGTGGGGGCCGGTGTGATCGGCTTCCCCTGGCTGTTCGAGACCCAGCCGCGCCCTTTGGCCAGTGACATCCAGGTGGTCAATGCGGCCACGCCGGGCGTTGCTGTCGCCACACCGCCCACGCGCCTGGCCAGCGGCAAGATCGCGCAGGTCCCCGCCGAACCGGTCGTGCCCCCTCAGGTCAGCCGGGCGCTGGATGCCGAGCGCAGCGCCAAGGTGGCTGAACGCAGCGAAGCCGTTGCCACGCCGCGCGAGGAGCTCGTCGAGGACGAACCCGCACCTGAACCCAAGCCGGCACCGAAGCCCGAAGCGCGCAAGCCCGAGCCCAAGCCGGCCGAGCCCAAGAAGCCCGAGGCCAAAAAGCCTGAGGTGAAGAAGCCCGAGCCCAAGCCGGACACCCGGGCCGCTGCCAAGCCGGTGGCCCAGCCCAGCAAGCCCGAGGCCGCCAAGCCCGCCACGCCGTCCAAGCCGGCTGCGCAAGCCGTGGCCACGGCCAAGCCTGCGGACAAGAAGCCGGCCACCGCCGCAAAACCTGAATCCAAACCCGACACCAAGACGGCCGCCAAGGACAGCAAGGACGACGCCGATACCCGCTACATCGTGCAGGTGGGTGCATTCGGCGATGTCGCCACGGCACACGCCGCCCGCATGAAGGTCGAGCGCCTGGGCATCAAGACCTACACCCAGGCCGTGGACACGCCCGCAGGCAAGAAGATCCGCGTGCGCGTGGGGCCGTATGCCAACAAGGCCGAAGCCGACAAGGCCATGGCCTCTTTGCGCAAGGCCGGCCTGACCGGCGCATTGCTCACGCTGTGAGCACCTGAAAGAGCCTCGCCGTGGAAGAACTGAGCAACGCCACCGCCGGCTGGTCCATCGTGGACATGGCCTTGGGCCTGGGCCTGCTGCTGTCCATGGTGGTGGGCCTGTGGCGTGGCCTGCTGACCGAGGTGTTGTCTCTGATGGGTTGGGTGGTCGCCTACTTCGCCGCGCAGTGGTGGGGGCCCGCGATGGGCCGCACGCTGCCGATCGACGAGCCCGGTTCGCGCCTGAACGTGCTGGCCGGGATGATGGTGGTGTTCGTGCTGACGTGGCTTGCCTGGGCGCTGCTGTCCTGGGCCTTGCGCCAGATCGTCAATGCCTCCGGCCTGGGCGGCACCGACCGCCTGCTGGGCGCCGTGTTCGGCCTGGCGCGCGGTGTGCTCGTGGCCCTGGTGCTGTACACGCTGATCAGCATGACCCCCATGACCGATTGGGCGCCCTGGAAGGCGTCCCATGCCGCTCCCTGGCTCAGTGCGCTGATGGACGTTCTGCGTCCCGTGCTGCCCGGCGAGGTGGTCAAGTATCTGCCGGCGTCGGCCTGAGCCGACCCAGCCCGTTTTTTGATGTTTTCGTGAACAAGAGGTGATCCCATGTGCGGCATCGTTGGTGTGATTTCCAAGACGCCCGTCAACCAGCTGATCTATGACGCGCTGCTGCTGTTGCAGCACCGTGGTCAGGACGCCGCCGGCATCGTGACCGCCGGCCCTGATGCGCATGGACGCAAGTTCTACATGCACAAGGCGCGCGGCATGGTCAAGGACGTCTTCCGCACCCGCAACATGCGTGCGCTGCCCGGCACGGTGGGCCTGGGCCAGGTGCGCTACCCCACGGCCGGCAACGCCTTCAACGAAGAAGAGGCCCAGCCCTTCTACGTGAACGCCCCGTTCGGCATCGTGCTGGTGCACAACGGCAACCTGACCAACGCGCATGCCCTGCGCGACGAGCTGTTCGACATCGACCGCCGCCACCTCAACACCGACAGCGACACCGAAGTCCTGATCAACGTGATGGCGCACGAGCTGGAGCTGGCCGGCCGCGACCTGCCACTGACGCCCGCCGCCGTGTTCAAGGCCGTGCGTGCCGTGCACAAGCGCATCAAGGGCTCTTACGCCGTGGTGTGCCTGATCGCCGGCTACGGCCTGGTGGCTTTCCGCGATCCGTTCGGCATCCGCCCCCTGTGCTACGGCGAGGCCGACCTGCCTGAGGGACGCGAGGTGATCGTGGCCAGCGAATCCGTGGCGCTCGAAGGCACGGGCCACCGCTTCGTGCGCGACGTGCAGCCCGGCGAGGCCCTGTTCATCGACCTGGACGGCGTCGTGCACGCCGAGCAGTGCGCCGAGAACCCCGTGCTCAACCCCTGCATGTTCGAGTTCGTCTACCTGGCGCGACCGGACTCCACCATCGATGGCGTGTCGGTCTACCAGGCCCGCCTGGAAATGGGCGAAACGCTTGCCCAGCGCGTGATCTCGACCATGCCGCCCTCTGAGATCGACGTCGTCATCCCCATCCCCGAATCCAGCCGCCCGTCGGCCATGCAACTGGCGCAGAAGCTGGGCAAGCCCTACCGCGAAGGCTTCGTCAAGAACCGCTACGTGGGCCGCACCTTCATCATGCCGGGGCAGGGCGCGCGCAAGAAGTCCGTGCGCCAGAAGCTCAACGCCATCGGCCTGGAGTTCAAGGGCCGCAACGTGCTGCTGGTGGACGACTCCATCGTGCGCGGCACCACCTCGAAAGAGATCGTGCAGATGGCCCGCGAGGCCGGCGCCAACAAGGTCTACCTGGCCTCGGCCGCGCCGCCCGTGCGCTTCCCCAACGTGTACGGCATCGACATGCCCACCAAGGCTGAACTGGTAGCCCATGGCCGCACGCTCGAAGACATCCGCCAGATCATCGGCGCCGACGCGCTGATCTACCAGGATGTCGATGCGATGAAGCGCGTGGTCGGCAAGCTCAACCCCAACATCAAGGGCTTCGAGGCCTCGTGCTTCGATGGTACCTACATCACGGGTGATGTGAGCGCCGACGACTTCGCCGCGATCGAATCGCAGCGCCTGACGCAGAAGGACGAAGAAGAGGCGATCAACTCGCGCCTGGCCCTGCAGAGCGCCACCGATTGACCTGAGCACCATGGCCGACACGAAGAAGAAACTGCCCCGCAAGGCCTTGCCGCCCGATGCCCGCATCGAGACGCTGGCTGTGCGCGAGGGCCTGCCCGCCACGCCCTGGGGTGAGAACTCCGAAGCGCTGTTCCTGACCAGCAGCTTCGTCCACCCCGATGCGGCCACGGCCGCCGCGCGATTCGCCAACGAAGAAGAAGCTTTCGTCTACTCGCGCTTCACCAACCCGACCACGATGATGTTCGAGCGCCGCCTGGCCGCGCTCGAAGGCACCGAGGCCGCCATCGCCACGGCCAGTGGCATGAGCGCCATCCTGCTTATGATCATGGGCCTGCTCAAGGCCGGTGACCACGTCATCTGTTCACGCAGTGTGTTTGGCGCCACCATCGTGCTGTTCGAGCGCGAGTTCGGCAAGTTCGGCGTCGAGACGACTTTCGTTTCGCAGACCGACATCGCCGAATGGCGCGCCGCCGTGCGTCCCAACACCAAGTTGCTGTTCGCCGAGACGCCCAGCAACCCGATGACCGAGGTGTGCGACATCGCCCAACTGGCCGAGATCGCGCATGCCGCCGGCGCCTTGCTGGCCGTGGACAACTGTTTCTGCACGCCCGCGCTGCAGCAGCCCGTGAAGCTGGGCGCCGACCTCGTCATCCACTCCGGCACCAAATACCTCGATGGGCAGGGCCGCGTGCTGGCCGGCGCCATCTGCGGCAGCGACAAGCTGATCAACGGCACCTTCATGCCGGTGATGCGTGGTGCGGGCATGAGCCTGTCGCCCTTCAACGCCTGGGTCGTGCTCAAGGGCCTGGAGACGCTGTCCATCCGCATGGCCGCGCAGAGCGCCAACGCGCTCAAGCTGGCGCAATGGCTGTCTGAGCAGCCAGGCGTGGACCAGGTCTACTACCCCGGCCTGCCCAGCCACCCGCAGCATGCGCTGGCGATGAAGCAGCAGAACGGCTGCGGTGGCGCGGTGGTGTCCTTCACCGTGAAGGCCGGGCAGGGGGCTTCTCAAGAAGACGCCCAGGCCCTGCGCAAGTCCGCCTTCCATGTCATCGACCAGACCCGGCTGTGCTCCATCACCGCCAACCTGGGCGACACCAAGACGCTGATCACCCACCCGGGCTCTACCTCGCACGGCCGCCTGTCGGAAGACCAGCGCCTGGCCGCCGGCATCACGCAGGGCATGATTCGCCTGTCCGTGGGCCTGGAACACATCGACGACCTCACGGCCGACCTGGCCCGAGGCCTGCATACATTGAACGATTGAACGACACCGTGAGCACCACCGTCCGCACACGTTTCGCCCCGTCTCCCACGGGCTTCATCCACCTGGGCAACATCCGCTCGGCCCTGTATCCATGGGCCTTCGCGCGTGCCAACCAGGGTGCCTTCATCCTGCGCATCGAGGACACCGATGTCGAGCGTTCATCGCAGGAAGCCGTCGACGTCATCATCGAAGGCATGAAGTGGCTGGGCCTGGACCACGACGAAGGCCCGTTCTACCAGATGCAGCGCATGGACCGCTACAAGGCGGTGCTGCAGGACTTGGTCGCGCAAGGGCACGTCTACCCCTGCTACATGTCCACGCAAGAACTGGATGCGCTGCGCGAGCGCCAGATGGCCAACAAGGAAAAGCCCCGCTACGACGGCACCTGGCGCCCTGAGGCTGGCAAAACGCTGCCGCCCGTGCCCGAGGGCGTCAAGCCCGTGCTGCGCTTCAAGAACCCCATCGGTGGTTCGGTGGTGTGGGAAGACAAGGTCAAGGGCCGCATCGAGATCAGCAACGACGAACTGGACGACCTGGTGATCGCGCGCCCCGATGGCACGCCCACCTACAACTTCTGCGTCGTGGTCGATGACCTGGACATGGCCATCACCCATGTGATCCGCGGCGACGACCACGTCAACAACACGCCTCGCCAGATCAACATCTTCAAGGCCCTGGGCAAGGAGCCGCCGGTCTACGCCCATCTGCCCACCGTGCTCAACGAGCAGGGCGAGAAGATGTCCAAGCGCCATGGCGCCAAGGCCGTCACGCAATACCGCGACGAAGGCTACCTGGCCGATGCCATCGTGAACTACCTGGCCCGCCTGGGCTGGAGCCACGGCGACGACGAGATCTTCTCGCGCCAGCAACTGGTCGAGTGGTTCAACCTGGACCACCTGGGCAAGAGCGCCGGCCAATTCGACGAAGCCAAGCTCCGCTGGGTGGCCCAGCAGCACATGAAGACGGCCGACGACGCGCTGCTGGCTTCGCTGGTGCTGCAGCAATGGCAATCGCGCGGCGTGGCCGTGCCCGCCGCGTTGCAGCAGGGCGACACGCTGGCCGCGATCTGCGCGCTGTTCAAGGACCGCTGCGCCACCACCGTGGAGCTGGCCGACTGGCTGGCCATGTACCTGGGCAAGGTGCAGGCGCCTGCCGAAGAGCTGGCCGCGCAGCTCACCGATGCCGTCAAGCCCGCCGTGGTCGCGCTGGCCGCCCGCCTGAAGGCGCTGCCCACCTGGGACAAGGCCGCCATCGCCGCCGCCCTGAAGGAAACGCTGACCGAAGCCGGCCTGAAGATGCCCCAGTTGGCCATTCCCGTGCGCCTGCTGGTGTGCGGTCGTGCACAGACGCCGTCAGTCGATGCGGTGCTGGCGCTGTTCGATCGTGAGGTTGTGGTGCAACGTTTGCTCGAAACTTGATGAGATCGCAAAAATCGGTATATACTCTCGGTCTCGCTTGAACGACGCTTTGTTTGAACAACGAAGCAGCCGGGCAGCCTGAAGAAGACGGTTGAAAGACCAGATTCGACGGGGGTATAGCTCAGCTCGGAGAGCGCTTGCATGGCATGCAAGAGGTCAGCGGTTCGATCCCGCTTACCTCCACCAAACAACCTTCAGGTTGCCAGGTGGTCCGGATGCGGAATTGGCCAAGGCACAGCGTCGATCAGGTTGCATGAAGGATTAAGTCCCCTTCGTCTAGAGGCCT
>DXIO01000102.1 GCA_019112875.1 Candidatus Aquabacterium excrementipullorum | reverse complement strand
GGGCACGAACATCGGCGACATGACGGCCGTGAACGACCACGAGTTCCTGGTGATCGAGCGCAACGGCGGCACGGCCACGACCACGCTGGCGCCGTTCAAGAAGATCTTCAAGATCGACCTGAAGAAGGTGGACGCCGAGGGCTTCGTGCAAAAGACGGAGGTGGTGGACCTGATGAACATCGCGGATCCGAACGATCTGAATGGCGATGGGAGCACGACGTTCACGTTCCCCTACGTGACGATCGAGGATGTGCTGGTGCTCGATGAGCGCACGCTGCTGGTGATCAACGACAACAACTACCCCGGCGGTGGTGGCCGGACGCTGGCGTCGGACAACACGGAGTTCCTGCGGATCAAGCTGGACAAGCCGCTGGACCTGGACAAGGGGCGCGGGTGGTTGCTGGACTGGCTGTGGTCCTGGGGTGAGTGAGGCTTCGCTTGGGGTGGGTCGAGCACAGGCCAGGCAGCGAGGATGGGCGTTCTCCGGTCCCCACGCGGGGGGCGACCGAGGTTCGACGCTTTTTCCTCTTGAACACCGACCATGCGGGTCACGAGCCATGACACCGCGAATGGTCCCTGCGCCCGCCCATCCCCGCTGCCCAGCCTTCGATACACCGCGCGCTACGCTGTGTGGGGGGGGAGGCCTTGCCCAACGTGTGCTTCATGAAAGCTCCAACGGGCGTTTCGGTGGCATCACCTCGCGCCGAAACATCGTGTCCGAAAACGGCGAGCGGGGTTGGCGGCACAGGCTCACAATGGCTGCATGTCATCCATCCGCAAGCCCGCCCGACACGGCGATCCGACCGAGCAGCCCGAGCATGCAGCGCACTACGCCGCGCTCGTGGCGCGGGATGCGCGTTTCGACGGGCGCTTCTTCGTCGGGGTCACGTCCACGGGGATCTACTGCCGGCCGGTGTGCCGCGTGCGCACGCCCAAGGCGGCCAACTGCCTGTTCTTCGGGCACGCCGCGGCGGCGGAGCAGGCGGGGTTTCGGCCGTGCCTGCGTTGCCGGCCTGAACGAGCCCCCGGTCAGGCACCCATCGACGCCAGTTCGCGGCTGGCGTGGGCCGCCGCGCAGCGCATCCAGGCGGGTGAACTCGATGAACACGGCATGGAAGGCCTGGCCGCACGGCTGGGCATCACCGACCGGCACCTGCGGCGTGTGTTCGCCGATGCCTTCGGCGTGAGCCCCATCGATTACGCACAGACGCAGCGCCTGCTGATGGCCAAGCGGCTGCTGGCCGACACGGGCCTGCCGATCACCGAGGTGGCGCTGGCGGCGGGCTTCGGCAGCCTGAGGCGCTTCAACACGCTGTTCAGCGAGCGCTATGGGCTGGCGCCCAGCCAGTTGCGGCGCAACATGGTGGCGGATGATGCCTCGGCCAGGCACACCAAGGCAGCGGACGCGGCCGTGCCGGATCCCACCTTGCGTTTCGAACTGGGCTACCGCCCGCCGCTGGACTGGCCGCGCCTGCTGGCCTTCCTGCAGGGGCGCTGCATCGCCGGTGTAGAGCAAGTGGACGACACCGCCTACCGCCGCACCGTGCGTATGGGCCAGGGGCCGCAGGCGCCCACGGGCTGGCTGGAGATCACGCAGGCGGCGGGGCGCGAGGCGCTGGCCGTCACCGTGTCCGCCGGGCTGTTGCGCGCGCTGCCTGCCGTGCTGGCCGGCGTGCGCCGCCTGTGCGATCTGGATTGCGATCCACAGGCCGTGGGCCAGGTGCTGGGCGATCTGGGCGCCGATGCGCCCGGCCTGCGCGTGCCCGGCGCCTTCGATGGTTTCGAGATGTCGGTGCGGGCGGTGCTGGGCCAGCAGGTCACGGTGAGGGCCGCGCACACGCTGGCGGGGCGCCTGGCCCGCGCCTTGGGCGAGCCGCTGGACACCCCCTTCGAGACGCTCACGCACCTCTTTCCCACCGCGCAGCGCGTGGCCGATGCCTCGCCCGACGAGATCGGCTCGCTGGGCATCGTGCGCCAGCGCGTGAGCGCCATCCAGGCGCTGGCGCGCGAGGTGGCCGAAGGCCGGCTGGACATCGGCCCGGCCGCCGATGTCGAGGCCACGATGGCGCAGCTGGAAGCCCTGCCCGGCATCGGCCGCTGGACGGCGCGCTACATCGCCCTGCGGGCGCTGGGCTGGCCCGATGCCTGGCCCAGCGGCGACATCGCGCTGCACAAGGCCCTGGGCGTGCGCAAGGCCGCGCACGCGGATGCCATCGCCGAAGCGTGGAGCCCGTGGCGCGGCTACGCCACGCTGCACCTGTGGCGCCGCCTGGGCGAAGGCCTGCCGACGTTGCCCACGCCCGCCCACGAACCCCATCCGACAGGAGCATGACCATGCGCAACTTCCACCCCGTCTGGACCGCCCACGACACCCCCTTGGGCCCAATGATCCTGGCCGCCAATGACGCGGGCCTGCTCGGTGCCTGGTTCGAAGGACAACGCCATTTCAGCGGCCCGCAAACCCACTGGGTGCGCGAGACCGATCACGCGCTGCTGCGCGAGGCCGGCCAGCAGCTCGATGCCTGGTTCGCGCGGCAACGCGATCGCTTCGATCTGCCTCTGGCGCCCGTGGGAACGCCTTTCCAGCAGCAGGTATGGCAGGCCCTGGCCCGCATCGACTTCGGCATCACGCAGGCCTACGGGCAGGTGGCCCGGGCCATCGGGCGGCCGCAGGCCTCGCGCGCGGTGGGCGCGGCCACGGGGCGCAACCCCTGGTCCATCATCGTGCCCTGCCACCGGCTGCTGGGCCATGGCGGCGCGCTCACCGGCTATGCGGGCGGGCTGCACCGCAAGCAGGCGCTGCTGGCCTTCGAAGGGCCCGAGGCCGTGCCGCTGCTGCTGCGCGACGCGGCCTGACCGCGCCATCAAGGCCCGCCACGGCGCGCTTGCGAGCCCTGCTCACAGGTACAGCGCCACTACCTCGGCCACCACGCCTTCGCTGACCACGGGGATAACGACCAGTTGCCCGCGCCCCTCAGGCGATTGCACAGCCACCTGCGGCACGCCACTGGCGTAGGCCGCGCCGATGGGGCCGGCGTCCGCGTCCAGCGCCAGCGCGGCATCGCCCAGGTGGCCTTCGGTCTCGTCGAACCCGAAACCGCGCTGCAGCACCCGGGGATCATCCCCCGGCGCCCAGCCCTCCACCCGCCGCGCCACCGGCGTGCGCGAGGACGACAGCAGCGTCACCACGTACTCGGCCTGCGTGCGCGCCGGCCATGGCAGCGCCAGGCCACGCTCGATGCCCGCGCCCGAGGCGGTCTCACCGCGCAGGAAACGCGGCGCGCTGGCCAAGTCTTCCATGAACACCGCCCGGCCCTGCTGCCAGGCCAGGCCCGGCAGACCCGTGCCACGCGGCAGGTAGGTGTCCTGCGACACGGCCTCCAGCGCGCTGGCACTGTGGCTGTAGAAGCCGTCGACCAGGGTCATGTCGGTGGTGACGCGGGGATCGTTGCGCCACAGCTCGATGGCGCCGGCCTGTTCGTCGTCGTCGCCGCAGAAAAACACCAATACCGCCGTCAGCGCCTCGCGCACGAACACCGGCAAGGCAATGGCGCAGCGCAGGCCCGCCGCGTGGGCGGCCTCGGTGCGCAGGAAGGGCGTGCCCTCGAAATGGCGCAGCAGCAGGGGTCTGCCCTCGGCCCAGGCCAGGCCCGGCAGGCCCTCGCCATGCCGGAAGCGCACCGACTGGCTGAAGGCGCCGAAGGCCCGCGCCTCGGGCCCGGAAAGGCCACCACCGTGGGTGAGCTCGGCCTGATCGGCCGTGGGCAGCCAGACCTCGGCGGCGCGGATGAACGTCTTCATGGGCACGGTCCTCTCGGAAGCGGGCGATGCCATCCAAACGGCAAGATCCGCGCCAAGCACGTGCGGCTGTGCAGGCCTGTCACGCACCACCTTGATGCCGATGGCCTCGATCACCACGAGGCCAAGAGATCGCCCCGGGCCCGCTAATGCCCCAGCGCGAAGAACCGGCTGGGCGGCATGCCCACCGAGCGCGTCACCATGGCCGTGAAGGCACTGGCGCTCGCGTAGCCCAGCTCGGCCGCGATGTGGCTCATGGGCCGCTTGCGCGCGGCCAGCTGCAGGGCCTTGGCCAGCAGCACCTGCTGGCGCCATTGCGCGAAGCTGGTCTGCAGCTCGTCGCGGAACAGGCGGGCCACGGTGCGCGGGCTGGCGCCCACCTCGGCGGCCCAGCCGGCCAGCTTGTCGTGGCGCGCGGGCTGGTCGATCACGGCCTCGCACAGGGCGCGCAGGCGCTTGTCCACCGGCAGGGCCACGCCCAGCGGCACGGGCTTGGCTTGGCGCATCTCGTCGGTGATCAGCGCGGCCAGGCAGCGCTCGCGCTCGGTGGGCTCGCTCACCGGGAACTGGCCGCTGGCATCGCGGTCCGGGGCGGGCACGCGGGCCAGCTCCAGCACCAGTTCGCGCATCAGAGGCGACACCTCCAGCACCCGGCATTGCCGCCACACGGCCCGCTGCGCGGGCGGCACGCCCGGCCCCACCTCGCCCTCGGGCTGGTGCAGGTAGACGGTGCGCATGTCCGCGTCCTCCACCACCGTCACGGCGTGCACCACGCCCGGTGGGATCCACACGGCGCGCGAAGGCGGCACGATGAAGGTGCTGCGCCCGGCGGTGACCCGCGCCACGCCCGTGGCCGAGAAGGCCAGCTGGCCCCAGGCATGGCTGTGCGGCTCCACCTGCAGATCGGCCGTGAGCACGCGCGCCTTGGCCCGCACCGGACGCGCGACGCTGGGGCCATAGCGCTGCGGGTCCAGCGGCGGGATGGTGCGTTTGCCAGTGCCAGTCGGGGGCGGCGCATGGGCGGCGGAAGGGGCGTCGGCGCGTTTTGGCATGATTTCGACAGAACTTGTCAATCTATCGTAACCCGGACAGGCCGTGCCCGCCTACAGTGCGGGCATGAACACGACGACCCTCGCGACCCCCGCCCCCGCCAGCGCCCGGCAGGACGCCACCACCATCGGCCTGATCGGGCTGGCCCACGGCACCTCGCACTTCAACCACATGCTGCTGCCGCCGCTGTTCCCGCTGTTCATCCGGGATTTCGGGCTGAGTTATTCGGAGTTGGGCCTGCTGGTGTCGGTGTTCTTCGTGATCTCGGGCGTGGGGCAGGCCATGGCCGGCTTCCTGGTGGACCGCGTGGGCGCGCGGCCGGTGCTGTTCGCCGCCTTGACGATGTTCGTGTGCGCCTCGCTGGCCGCGGCCACCGCGCATGGCTACCCAGGCCTGATGCTGGCGGCGGCGCTGGCGGGGCTGGGCAATGCGCCTTTCCACCCGGTGGACTTCACCATCCTCAACAAGCGCGTGTCGGCGCCGCGCCTGGGCCATGCCTTCTCGGTGCACGGCATCACGGGCAACCTGGGCTGGGCGCTGGCACCCATCTTCCTGATCGGCCTCACGGGCTGGGCCGGGGGCCAGTGGCGCACGGCCTACCTGGGCACGGCGCTGGTGGCGCTGGCGGTGCTGGTGCTGCTGGTGCTGAACCGCGATGCGATCGATGACCGGCAGGGTTCGTGGGAGCACGCGGCCAAGCCGGGCACCGCCGCCGCGCCCGTCGATGAACACCCGATGGCCTTTTTGAAGCTGCCCTCGGTGTGGCTGTGCTTCTCGTTCTTCTTCTGGACCACGGCCGCGCTCAGCGCCATCCAGAGCTTCGCCAGCCCCGCGCTGATGCGCATGTACGGCCTGCCCGAATCGGTCACGGCCTTCGTGGTGACGGGCTACATGCTGTGCGGCGCCACGGGCATGGTGATCGGCGGCTTCCTGGTGGCGCGCGTGGCGCGGCTGGAGCGCACCATCGCCGTGGCGATGGCCCTGGCCGCCGGCCTGCTGCTGCTCACGGCCACGGGCTGGCTGCCGCCTTATGTGGCCTCGGCCGCAGCGGCACTGGCTGGTTTCGGCACGGGCCTGGCCGGCCCTTCGCGCGACATGCTGATCAAGCGTGCCGCGCCCCCGGGCGCCACGGGCCGGGTCTATGGCACGGTGTACTCGGGCCTGGACGTGGGCTTCGCGGTGGCCGCGCCGGTGTTCGGCTTCATGCTGGACCACGGCCAGGCCAACGGCGTGTTCTACGGCGCGGCGCTGGTGCTGGTGCTGGGCATCGCCTCGGCCGGGCTGGTGGGGCTGCGGCTCAATCGCCGCTGACCCCATGAACGCTGAGGGTGCGTCAATCGACCAGCTTGCGCCACCAGGCTGAGCCGGCATGCGGCGCGCGCAGGTCCACGCGCTCGCCCATCTCCGGCGTGCTCAAAGCCACGCCCCGCTGCGTGGCCAGCGCGGCGATGCGCTCGAACGGTTCCTGCCAGGCATGCAGGCTCAGATCGAAAGTACCGTTGTGGATGGGCAGCAGCCAGCGGCCGCGCAAGTCGAGGTGGGCCTGCAGCGTCTCTTCGGGCTGCATGTGCACGAAGGCCCATTGCTGGTTGTAGGCGCCGGTTTCCAGCAGCGTGATGTCGAAGGGGCCCAGCGCCTGGCCGATGGCCTTGAAGCCATCGAAGTAGCCGGTGTCGCCACTGAAGAACACGCGCAGGTCGCCATCCTGGATCACCCAGGAGGCCCACAGGCTCTTGTCGCTGTCCGTCAGGCCTCGGCCGGAGAAGTGCTGCGCTGGCGTGGCCGTCAGGCGCAGGCCATCGACCTCGGTGGATTGCCACCAGTCCAGCTGCTGCACCTGCTTGGGATCGATGCCCCAGGCGATCAATTGGTCGCCCACGCCCAGGGGCGCGATGAAGCGCCCTGTCTTGCCCGCCAGCTTGAGCACCGCCGCGTGGTCGAGGTGGTCATAGTGGTTGTGCGACAGGATCACGCCGGCGATCGGTGGCAGCTCGTCAATGCTGATCGGCGGCGCATGAAAGCGCGCGGGGCCGGCCCAATGCACGGGCGAGGCCCGCTCGGAAAACACCGGGTCGGTGAGCCAGTAGCGGCCGCGCAGCTTGAGCAGCACGGTGGAGTGGCCCAGGCGGTACAGGCTGCGGTCGGGCGCGGCCTCCAGCTGGGCACGGGTCAGCGCCTGCACGGGGATCGGCTTGTCGGGCACCGTGCCTTCCGGCTTGGCGAACAGGAAGGTCCATGTCAGCTTCAGGCCTTGCCAGAAGCCGGTCGCGGGCTTGGGCTGGACATTGCGGAAGCGGCCGTCGCGGTACTGGGGCGATTCGGCATGGCTCGGTTCGGTCTGTTGAGCGCAGCAGGTCAGGGCAGTCACGGCAAGGATTCCTAGAAGGACTACAAAGAGGGCGATGAGGCGGTGCTTCATGGCGGAGCAGTTCAGGCACAAAAGTACACTGCACAGTGTAGTGTTGTCAAACAATAAAGTACACCGTGCGGTGTAAAATTTCCGTACACCCCGCCGACCGCCTTTCATGCCTTCAGCACCGCAACGCCTCACCGACCGCAAACGCGAAGCCATCGTGCAGGCGGCCGTGGCGGAGTTCCGCACCGCCGGGTACGAGGCCACGAGCATGGACCGCATCGCCGCGGCGGCGGGCGTCTCCAAGCGCACGGTCTACAACCACTTCCCCAGCAAGGAAGCGCTGTTCACGCTGATGCTCGAGCACCTGTGGGAGAGCAGCACGGCCAGCGTCGACGTGGCCTACCGGCCCGATCAGCCGCTCGATCAGCAGTTGAAACGCCTGCTGATGCAGAAGCTGGAAGTGCTGGCGGACCCGGGCTTCATCGACCTGGCGCGCGTGGCCCTGGCCGAGATCATCCATTCGCCCGAGCGCGCCCAGGACATCGTCTGCCGCATGGGCGAGAAGGACAGTGGCGAGACCGCCTGGATCCGCGCCGCCATCGCGGACAAGCGCCTGACCAAGGTGGACGCGGACTTCGCGAGCCACCAGTTGCAGGGGCTGGTGAAGAGCTTCGCGTTCTGGCCACAGGTCACCCTCGGGCAGCCGCCCCTCACCGCAGCCGAGCGCAAGCGGGTGGCGGAGTCCGCCGTGGCGATGTTCCTGGGCTGCTACGAGCGCCGCGCCTGATCACGGCAGGCGCGCCTTCGGCGCAAGGGCGATCCCTCAAGCGCCGTTGCCCGTGGCGCCCGAAACGCCCGTAACGCCCATCACGCCTGCCTCCGCCAAGGCACGCGACAGCACCTCGAACAGCCGCGCATCGCTGGTCTGCGCCACGTTGAAGCGCAAAAAATTGCCCGCGCTGCGCGACAGGCTGAAGGCATCGCCCGGCGCCAGCACCACGCCGTCCTGCAGGCACAACCTCGCCACGCGGGCTGCTTCCACGCCCTGCGGCAGCCGGCACCACAGGAACATGCCCGCCTGCGGCACCAGCCAGGGCGTGATGCCCAAGGGCGCGAGCCGCTTGATGGTGGCCGCCATCTGCTCGGCCAGGCGCTGGCGCACCGACTCCATGTGGCGCCGGTAGCCGCTGTCCGTCAGCACCGACAGCAGCACGCCCGAGGCCAGCCGCCCGCCGCCGAAGGCCGTGGCGATCTTCAGGTCGGTCAGCGCCTCCATCCAGTCGGCACGCGCCGCGATGAAGCCACACCGGATCGACGCCGACACCGACTTGGAAAAGCTGCCGATGTGGAGCACACGCTCCAGCCCATCGAAAGCGGCCAGCCGGGGTGCGGGCGTGGTCTCGAAGTCCGCGAAGATGTCGTCCTCGACGATGGTCAGGCCGTGGCTTTCGGCCAGCTTGAGCACGCGGTGCGCGACCACTGGCGACAACACCGCGCCCGTCGGGTTGTGGATGCCCGAGTTGGTGATGTACAGGCGCGGCTTGTGCGTCTCCAGCGCCGTGCGGAAGGCCTCCACATCGGGCCCAGTGGGCGTGTAGGGCACGCCGATGGCCGTGGCGCGGTGTGCCTTGAGCAGCGCGTGGAAGTTGAAGTAGCACGGGTCGTCCACCAGCACGGTGTCACCGGGCTCCAGCAGGAATCGGCAGATCAGGTCGATGGCCTGCGTGCCGGAGTCGGTCAGCATGACCTGCGCGGGCGGCGCGTCGATGCCGTTGGCGCCCAGCCGGCGCGACAGGTGCTGGCGCAAGGCCGGCAGACCCAGGGGTGGCGCGTACTCGGTCAGCTCGGCGCCACCCACCCGCGCCGCCATGCGCAGGGCGCGCCGCACGCCCTCCTCGTACATCCACGAGGTCGGCAGCCAGCCGCAGCCGGGCTTGAGCGTCGCGTCGTCCGATTCGAGCGATTGGCGCGAGACCCACAGCGGATCCACCTCGCGGTCGAGCTTGGGGCCGATGGCCGCCAGCGCCAGCGGCGCGACCGTGCCGGCCACGTAGAAGCCGGAGCCGCGCCGCGAGGTCAGCACGCCGTCGGCGGCCAGCCGCTCGTAGGCCTCCAGCACGGTCGAGACGGAGAGCTTCATCGCCTGCGCCTGGGCGCGCACGGACGGCAGGCGGGTGCCCGGCGGATCGGCGCGCGAGGCGATGCGCGAGCGCACCTCGGCCATGACGACTTCGATCCGGGTCGGGGCCTTGGCCAGCGATCGGCCTGGGTGTTCTGGTGTTTTGCCCATAACAGTTTCTTTGGATTGTATGGATCTGCTCATGGATGCGCCAGCGCCAAACAGGTCCACTGTCAACATCGAACAAGGAACCGACGATGGACAAGGCAACAAGCGGCTGGCTGAACGGCTTCATGGGCGTGGTGATCTTCTCCGGCTCGCTGCCGGCCACGCGCGTGGCGGTCGCCGAGCTGCCGCCGGTCTTCCTGACGAGCGCGCGCGCCTGCATCGCGGCCATCCTGGGCCTGCTGTTGCTGGCGCTCTTTCGGCAACCACGGCCCCGGGTGCCGGATCTGCCGGCGCTGGCCATCACCGCGCTGGGCGTGGTGGTGGGCTTTCCGCTGCTGACCGCGCTGGCGCTTCAGCACGTGACCTCCGCGCATGCCATGGTTTTCCTGGGGCTGCTGCCGCTGTGCACCGCCTTGTTCGCCGTGCTGCGCGGCGGTGAATCGCCCCGGCCTGCCTTCTGGCTGTTCTCGGTGCTGGGCGGCGTGTTCGTGGCCGGCTACGCGGCAAGGCAAGGGCTGTCCGCCTCGCTGCACGGCGACCTGCTCATGCTGGCGGCCATCCTGGTGTGCGGCCTGGGCTATGCGGAGGGCGCCAACCTGTCGCGGCGTCTGGGCGGCTGGCAGGTCATCAGCTGGGCGCTGGCCTTGTCCTTGCCCATCATGCTGCCCATTGCCCTGCTGACCGTGCCCGCCGACCTGGCCCACGTGAGCACGCCAGCCTGGACCGGCCTGGCCTATGTCTCCCTGTTCAGCATGCTGCTGGGCTTCGTCTTCTGGTACCGCGGGCTGGCGCAGGGGGGCATTGCCGCGGTAGGGCAACTGCAGTTGCTGCAGCCCTTCATGGGCCTGGGCCTGGCCGCGGCCCTGCTGCACGAGGAGGTGAGCTGGGTGATGCTGGTGGTGACGCTCGGCGCCGTGAGTTGCGTGGCCGGTGCCCGGCGCTACGCACGCTGACCAGCCGCTCACCAGGCCTCTTCATGACGGGATCCGCTCCTCGATCGAATTGTGAGTCCGCGGCTCAGCCGCCGTCTCCCTTGGGTCCGGGCTTGTGGCCTAGCCAGCGGCCTCGCAGGTCGATCCGCAAAGCTCCCTGCTTGAAGGCGCGGGATGCCGTCTGGTAGTAGGCGATGGCTTCGTTCATCAAGACCTCGTTGACCTGCGTGGGCGTGGTCTCCAACGTGGCCTCGTCTACCTTGTAGGCCTGCACACGCCGCTTGGGCAGCAGCACGGTCAGAATCCCGTCACGCAGATAGCCCAGCTCCTGGTAGTTGCTGATGAACGCCCGGTTAAGGGGCGGACCGTCCTCGAAGAAGGGGCGGCCATAGAAGTGGTCGTCGCCGTTCTTGCCCATCATCTCGACGATTGTGGGCGCCAGATCCAGCTGGCTCACCACGGGCTTGAAGACGTCTGGCTGCACGAAATCCGGCGCATAGAAAATCAGGGGAATGTGGTAGCCGTCGACAGGCAGCTTGGTCTTGCCCGCCACGGAGGCGCAGTGGTCCGCGATGATGATGAACAGCGTGTCCTTGAACCAGGGCTGCCGGCGGGCATCGTCGATGAACTTGCCGATCGCGTAGTCGGTGTACTTCACCGCCCCATCGCGCCCCCCGGGCGACTTGATGTCGATGCGGCCATCGGGATAGGTGTAGGGCCGATGGTTCGACGTGGTCATGACGTGCGCGAAGAAGGGGCGATGCTTGCCGGCCTCCGCGCCCAGGGTCTTGATCACGTGGTTGAACATCACTTCATCGGCGACGCCCCAGACGTTTTCGAACACCACGTCGGCCTTTGGAATGTCCGTGCGGTCGAACACCTGGTAGCCGTTCGCATCGAAGTAGGCGCTCATGTTATCGAAGTAGCCGTACCCCCCGTAGAAGAAGAAGCTGTCCACGCCCTGCGGCTTGAGGATCTCGCCCAAGGTGGCCAGGTGCTCGTTGTTCGGCCGCCTGACGATGGCCTGCCCCGGCACGGGGGGCGTGCCCAGCGACAAGGACTCCAACCCCCGCACGGTGCGGGTGCCGGTCGCGTACATGTGCTCGAACAGCAGGCCCTCCCTGGCCAGGCGGTCCAGCCGGGGCGTGAGGTGCTTGCCCGCCCCGAACGTGTCCATGAACGACGCGGACAGGCTCTCCACGGAGATCAGCACCACATTGCGTGGCCGACGCTTGAAGGGCAAGGGGTCCGAGGCCGGATCCTCCTCATCGACCTGGATGGCCTGGCTCAGCGGCTGCCGCTCGACGTCGAGGCCCTTGAGGATCGCATCGGCCTGTGCCTGCGGCATGGTGCGATAGAACTTGTCGTAATCGAGTTCATTGCGGCGCATGGCCGCGGCCAGCGAGTACAGGCCATTGCCCGACAACTCCTCTGCATACGCGTTGCCGGCGCCTTGCATCTGGTCCACGTTGGTGAGCGACACGGACAGCAGGGGCAGCGCCACGGCGGACAGCAGCAGCGCGGCCCGGTGCCGCCAGCTCAGCACCACGGCATTGGCGAGGTGCACCTGCTTCCGCAGGCCGATCGTCACTGCCGCTGCGGCCAAGCCCAGGCCCGTCACGATGGCCGGAACCGGGTAGGACTGGCGGATGTTGCCGATGACTTCCTGTGTGTAGATGAGGTAGTCGACCGCGATGAAGTTGAAGCGGGTGGCGAACTCGAGCCAGAACGTCACTTCGGATCCCGCGCCGAAGAGCATGACCAGGACGGAGACCCATACCCACGTCCAGCGCAGCGCGCGGTGCCAGCGCTGCCGGCGCCAGGCGTTGGGAATCAGGGCTTCGTAGAGGAAGACGGGCGCGGTGGTGATACACACGACCGCCAGATCGAACATGACGCCCTTGAGCATGACACCGGGCCACAACGCCCATGGCACCGAGGTCGGCCCCAGGTACAGCAGCAGGCCGAGGCGCAACAAGGTGAAAACGGCGGTCCAGAGTACGGCGATGAACAACGGGAGACGAGCCGCGTCGCGCAGGGTGGTGCGTGTTTGCATGATGTGTCGATCGATGCTGTCATCCGTGATCATCCAGAAACAGATCACGAGATTGCATGGGCGTGCAAGCGGGCATCATAGATCGACAGGCGCGAATAAATGATCTGCCGTACCAGCACACTTGCCATCACTGCAAATCATTCTCATACCCAGCCGCGATGCAACCCAAGCGCAAAAAGGCGCTCGTGGCGCCCTCCTGCTTTTCATGCGCCAGCGGTGGTTCACCGCCACGCACCAATCATCACGTCACGGTGCTCATGCGCGCGCACGCACAGCGTCTTGATGGCTGGCGACCACGTGCGCGGGCTGCGGCGGCATCAGCTGCTCGATGGCCTCGGCCGGCGATGGTTCCAGCTGCGCCGGCGTCTCCACACGGCCGCCCAGTACCGCATCCAGGCGCTCGCTGTCCAGCTGCTTACACCACTTGGCCACCACCAGCGTGGCCACGCCGTTGCCCACCAGGTTGGTCAGCGCGCGGGCCTCGCTCATGAAGCGGTCGATGCCCAGGATCAGCGCCAAACCAGCCACCGGCACGCCGCCCACCGCGCTCAGCGTGGCGGCCAGCACGATGAAGCCCGAGCCCGTGACGCCGGCGGCGCCCTTGCTGGTCAGCAGCAGCACGGCCAGCAGGGTCAGCTGCTGCACCAGGGTCATCGGCGTGTCCGTGGCCTGGGCGATGAACACCGCGGCCATCGTCAGGTAGATCGAGGTGCCATCCAGGTTGAACGAGTAACCCGTGGGAATCACCAGGCCCACGACCGACTTGTGCGCGCCGGCGTGCTCCAGCTTGGCCATCATGCGGGGCAGCACGCTTTCGCTCGACGAGGTGCCCAGCACGATCAACAGCTCGTCCTTGATGAAGCGGATGAAGCGCAGCACGCTGAAGCCATGGATGCGGGCCACCACGCCCAGCACACCGACGACGAAGACGATGCAGGTCAGGTAGAAGGCAAACATCAGCTGCGCCAGCTGCTGCAGCGAATCGACACCGTACTTGCCGATGGTGAAGGCCATCGCGCCGAAGGCACCGATGGGCGCGACCTTCATCACGATGCCCACCACGGCGAACAGCACGTGCGAGAGCTTGTCGATGAAGGTGAAGACGATGCTCTGGCGGCCACCGAAGCGTTGCAGCGCGAAGCCGAACAGGATCGAGAACAGCAGCACCTGCAGGATGTCGCCCTTGGCGAACGCATCAACCACGCTGGTGGGGATGATGTTCATCAGGAACTCGGTCGTGGTCGCCATCTTGTGCGGGCCCACGTAGGCGGCGATGCCCTTCGTGTCCAGCGAGGCCGGGTCGATGTGCATGCCCGCGCCGGGCTTGAGCACATTCACGACCACCAGGCCGATGATCAGCGCCAGCGTGCTGACCACCTCGAAGTACAGCAGCGCCAGGCCGCCGGTCTTGCCCACCTTCTTCATGTCGTCCATGCCGGCGATGCCGAGCACGACGGTGCAGAAGATGATCGGGGCGATGATCATCTTGATCAGCCGGATGAAGCCCTCGCCCAGCGGTTTCATCGCCTCGCCCGTGGTCGGCGCGAAATGGCCGAGCAGCACGCCGATGGCGATGGCGGTGAGCACCTGCACGTACAAGGACTTGTACCAGGCAGGCTTGGTGGTGGGGACAGTGGGGATGCTGGAATGGGTCTGGGTCGTCATGGCACACCTCGCGCAATGGCCGCAAGGATGCCGAAAACACGCGCAGCGCGGGATTGTGGACTTCCACACGGATTCGGCCACGCAGGCGCAGCGGCCCCCCATCCGACCGCCATCCGAAATAAACACGCACCACCAAAAGGGCGGCGGGCTGCGCCCCGTCGCGCAGGCTTAGCGCAAATCGGCCACCAGCGTGCCGTAGGCCAAGCAATCAGCCTCGTGGCCTGGCTCGCGCCAGGGCTCGGCCAGGGCCTGCTGCTGCCATTGCTGCAGCGCGCGCGTGTCCAGCAGGCGCTTCACATAGGCCAGCGATTCGTCGCTCAGGGGCACGCCGTAGGTCTGCACGCGGAAGGCCACGGGCGCGAAGAAGGCATCGACTGCCGTGAAGGTGTCGCCGGCCAGGAAGGGGCCGCCGAACTTGTCCAGGCCATCGCGCCAGAGCTCGTCCAGGCGTGCCAGATCAGTCTTGAGCGCAGGGCCGATCTCGTGCAGGCGCACGCGGATGCCGCAACTCATGGGGCACCGCGTGCGCAAGGTGCTGAACCCCGCGTGCATCTCGGCCGCGGCCGACCGCGCCCAGGCCCGCGCGGCCGATTGCTCAGGCCACACGCCCGGATGGCGCTCGGCCAGGAACTCCACGATGGCCAGCGATTCCCACACCGTCAGGCCATCGTCCAGCAGGCAGGGCACCTTGCCATTGGGCGAGAACTGGCGGAACTCGTCCCAGTTGGAGCCGGCGCCGAAGGGGAACAGTTGCTCCTTGAACGGGATGCCCAGTTCGGTCAGCAGGGCCCAGGGCCGCAGCGACCAGGACGAGTAGTTCTTGTTGGCGATGTAGAGCGTGTACATGCGGGTCCCCAGGCGTGTTGGATGCTTGTGCGCCCATGATGCCAGCACCCGGCGAGCGCACGGCATCGGCCTGCCGAAAGCCCCCGGCTGTGCAGGCCGGCCCCGGCGGATCAGCCCGCGTCAGGCGGCGTGGGCCGCTGCGCCTGCCGTCGGTTCTCGAGCTGCTCGGCCACGCGCTCGACCTCCTTGCGGATGGACTGGTCCAGGTCGAGCCGGCGTTCGGTGGCGGCCACCAGCGGCATGATCAGCTGCCGGTAGGTCACCGCCATCTCCAGCACGGCCTCGGCCAGCCGCAGGCCGTCCGACGGGCCTGGCGGCTCGGGTGAGGGCTTGAGGTGCTCCACGGCGCGGGCCACATCGAGCACGGTCGAGGCGATGCGCGTGCTGCCGTCGGCATCGTCACCGCCCAGCTTGCGCTGGCGCACGAACTCGTCGCAGATCTCACGCCATCGCGTCGCCTCATCGGGCGTGGGACGGCCCAGCAGCTGCGACAGCTTGAGCAGGTTCTCCTCGGCGCCGGTGGTCAGGGTCTGGGCCTCGCCGCGGTAGTGGTCGCGCAACAGCGCATCGATCTCGTCCTCGCGCATCAGCGGCGTGACCTTGGCGGCCAGCTTGCCCATGTTGCGGTAACTGCCCTGCAGCTTGAAGGGCGGCTCGGTGCGGTAGCTGTCCTTCTGCGCGGCCGAGGCGATGTAGGCCAGGTTCACCTTGAGCAGCAGGTCGCGCACCTGGAACAGCCGCTTGAACATGGCTGAGAGCTCTTCGAGTTCGAGTGCGCTGTAGCTGTGCGAGAACGCGCTGGCCGCCACCTCTTCGCCCTGAGCCAGGGCCACCAGCCGGTGCACATCGGCCGGCTCGCGCGAGGCCAGGGGCAGCAGCAGCGGGTGCGACGTCAGACAGTTTTCCAGGTAGGACAGCGCGAACAGCGCATCGTGGCCCGAGAGCACATCGCCCAGGTTGTGGATGTCGGCGCGGTTGGCCAGCATGTCGGGGATCTTGAAGACATCGCCCGACTCGGTGTAGGGGTTGCCGGCCATGGCGATGGCGAAGCGCTTGCCGCGCAGGTCGTGCGTGCGCGGCTCGCCGTTCCACACGCCTTCGATGCGGCGCGTGCCGTCGGCCAGGCCGATGAACTTCTGCAGGAACTCCGGGTCGGTGTGCTGGATGTCGTCCAGGTAGAGCATCACGTTGTTGCCCATCGCCAGCCCCAGGTTGAGCTTGTCGAGCTCCTGGCGCGCGGCGCTGTTGGGTGCCGCACTCGGGTCCAGCGAGGTGACGGCGTGGCCCAGCGCCGGGCAGTTGATGCGCACGAAGACCAGGCCCAGGCGGTCGGCCACGTACTCCAGCAGCGTGGTCTTGCCATAGCCCGGCGGCGAGATCAGCAGCAGCAGGCCCATGCGGTCGCTGCGGCTGGCATCGCCCGCCGCGCCGAGCTGCTTGGCCAGGTTGTCGCCCAGCAGCGGCAGGTAGACCTCGTCGATCAGGCGGTTGCGCACGAAGGACGACAGCGGCTTGGCCTGGAACTGGTTCAGGCGCAGGCGGCGGCGCTCCTGTGCCAGCAGTTCATGGCGGCGGTGCTGCAGCGACTGATAGGCCGGCACGGTGTGGGCATGGTGGTGCTCGAGGCGGCGCCAGTAGTCGTTGAGGTTCAGCGCCATGTGGCCGCCGTCGATGCGCGGGTGTTCGCTGCGCAGCCCCTCCACGGTTTGGTCCAGCGTGGCGTTGATGCGCTGGCGTCGCGCGGGCAAGGCCAGCACGCTGGCGGCATCGTCCACCCAGGCCTGCGCGGCGGCGTCCTGCGTGGCGGCAAAAGCCTGTACCCACTGGCGGGCGATGCGCCAGCGCTCGGCCACGGGCGCGGCGTCCAGGTCGCGGCGCACCTCGTCTTGGCGGCCATGGCGCTCCAGCTCTCGCAGCAGGGCCTGGGCCAGGTCATCACCCAGGCCGGACACGGCCCAGGCCTCGGTGCCATGCCCTACGCTGACCTGGCGCACCAGGTAAGCGGCGGCGGCGCGGCCCATGGCGGCATGGCCCTCCCCGGCCTGCGCCAGCTCGGGCATGGCCGTGTCCATGAAGGCTTGCAGGGCCTGGCCGAGCGTGCCTTCCAGATCCTGCAAAGCCTGGGCCTGGCCGAACAGCGCCTGCATCTGCAGGCAGGCGCGCCCCTGGCGCTGCAGGGCATCGCGCCCGGCCTCATCGAGCCCCTCCTGCCAGTACATCAGGGCCAGCGCACGTTCGGCCGGGCCCCAGGCCAACAGGCCAGCGGCATCCTGCATGGCGACCAGCGCGGCCAGCAGGCGCAGCGCGTCCTCGTCGTGCACGCCCTTCTGGTAGCCCTCCTGGTAACGGGCTGCGGCCTCGCGGCGCACCTGCTCCAGCAAGGTCGGGTGCATCGGGTCTTCGGTGAACAGGGCGCGCACCTGGGCCCAGTCCATCGCGGCCTCGCCATCGCGGGCCTGGCCCGAGAGCCAGCCCTTGAGCAGGTGGCCCGCCAGGTACTCGGCGCGCGACAGATCGGCCGTCTCGGACACCAGGGCCTGCGCCCAATAGGGGCGCAGCGCCAGCAGGCTGTCGTCGTGCACCGGGGCCAGGTAGTCCGTGCCGGTGATCTGGAAAGCCTGGCCCTCGCCATGCGACACCAGGGTCAGGTCGATCGCCTGGCGGTTGATGGTGAAGGCGTGGCGACCCAGCTTGAGCGTGTTGCCGCCATCGACGGCCAGCTCGCGCTGGTCACGCACGGCGCGCACGGCCATGTCGCGCGCGGTCTGCAGGCGCGTGGCCAGGTCATCGGCCTGCACCGAGGCGCCCATGGCGCGCAAATCGGCGATGACCTTGCCCAGCTTGGCCAGCAGCACGTCCGACGCGAAGTAGCTGTGCACATCGGCCAGCTCGCGCATCTGCGCCACGCGGCGCGGCACGCCTTCGAGGATGCGGGCACCCGCCTCGGCCATGGCCTGGGCGCGGCGCTGGCGGGCATCCACCAGCATCTGGCGGCGCGCGGCCAGGGCCTCGACCATCGATTCGCGCTTGGCCGCGATGTCGGCGATGAAGGCCTCGTGCTCGCCGAAGCGGCCTTCGAGCTCTTCGAGCTGGGCCAGCAGGCGGGTCAGGGCCTCGTCGCATTTCTCGGGGCTGTCGGCGAATTCCAGCGCGTTCTCGACGGCCTGGCCGAAGAGCTTGAACTGCGCGCCGAACTCCGCGCGCGCCTCGCCCACGCCCATGGTCTTGCGACGCACACGGGCATCGGCCCGCAGCCGGTTGATGTCGGCGTACAGGCCCGAGATGCTGTCCAGGATGGTGGTGCGCACCACGGCATCGCCGCCAGGCAGGGTGCCGAGCTGTTCGCTGAGCAGGTCCAGGCCGGCGGCTTCGTCGTCCAGGGTGGCGAGCAGCTTGTCGAGCACCGGCGTGGTCGTGGCGGCGGGCAACTCGGTGGCCAGGCCGTTCAGGGCCTGGCGCTGCGCGTCGAACGCGGTGGGATCGGCCAGGAACTGCAGGGCGCGCTCGCCCACGCGCTGCTGCTCGGTGGCCAGCGCGGCGTCCATCGCCTCCACGCGGGCCGTGTCCACATAGCGCAGCTCGCGCACCAGCTGCAGACGCCCGCGCCGTTCGCGCAGGCGGCCCAGTGCCTTGACGAAATCGGCCGGCAGGCGCCAGATCGTGCTGGCGATGTCGGTCAGCAGGGCGTGCTGCTCGGCCTCGGCCTGCGCCAGCGCACGGGCCGTGTCGCGGCGGATGCTGTCGACCTTCTCGAACTCGGCCAGCGTGGCGCGCGCGCCGTCAGCGATCTGGCGCAGCAAGTCCGACAGGCCACCCGCCTCGGGGGCTTCGAGCCAGAAGTAGGCATCCGACACGCGCGTGCACTGGCGAATCAGGTCGTCGTAGGCGGTGCGCGTGGGCGCCTGCTCGCGCACCGCGCGGGCGATGCCCATCAGGTCGGAGACGCCACGCACCAGCTCGGCGTTGCCGATCTTGCCGAAGAAGCCCTGGGCCGCGGGCTGCGCGGTGGCGTGGTCCTCGGTGGCGAAAGGGGTCTGCCACAGCTGCATCGGATGCACGCGCGTGGGCTCGCCCCGGTCCACCTGGAACACCAGCATGCGGCCGTCGGCGAAGCGCGCGTAGCCATTGGCCACGATGGGCGTGCTCAGCGTCTTGTTGATCAGGTTGTAGGTGAAGAGCGCGTAGTGGCCCGAGCCCGGCTGGTAGAACACATAGGCCACGTCCTCGCCGTTGGGCGACTTGACCATGCGCTTGAAGCGCAGGCCGGCCACCATGTCCTGAGGCAGATCGAAGCGCTTGTGCTCGCCCGATTGCAGGTAGTAGCCGCCAGGAAAGATGATGCCGTGGTCCTCGGGCAGCTGCACGCACGAGCCGCCGATGGCATCGAGCCGCTCGGCCTGCTGCGTGCGCTGGTTGTAGACCAGGTAGCGCGTGGTCTGCTCGCGGTAGGGGCGCACGCGCAGCAGGATCAGCATGCCCAGGCGGGCATAGGCGATGTCGGCGTCGGTGAGCGACTGGTTCTTGTCCTCGACCGGCTCGCTGTAGATGCCCAGGCCGGTCTCGGTGTTGTTCTCGACCTTGATGGTCAGGTCACCGCCCACCGTCTCGACGAAGACGGTGTCCAGCACGTTGATGTGCGGATGGCGGCCGGCGACGTGGTCGTCGCGCGTGGTGGGCGTCCACTCGAAATCGTGGCTGGGCGGCAGGGCGATGTCGCGCTCGCCGCGGTTATCCACGTAGCGCACGCTGCCGTCACGCTCGATCTGCCAGCGGAACACGCGCAGGTCGTGCACCTGCTGGCCGATCTGGAAGGCGGCCAGCAGCTTGTCCTGCGTCACGCGCAGCTGCAGCAGCGTGGCGTGCTTGTAGTAGGCGTGCAGCTCGCGGAAATCCGAGACGAAGCGGCTGTCTTCGAGGAAGCTGCCGGCCAGGGGCACGGGCTGCAGCTCGTCGGCGCCCTCGTGCTCGGCCAGACGGTACAGCGCGAACACGTCGCTGACCGCCGTCTCCTTGCGCAAACCGATGAAGACGTTGTAGCCGAACAGCAGCACATCGCCGATGCGCACGATGTCGCGCGCCACGCAGTTGTTCTCGGTACGGGCGCGGGTGCGCAGCAGCAGCACCTGGTCAGCGCGGCCGAACTCGGCCACGCGGGCCTCGTTGAGGGCCTGGGCCTGCTGCTGCAGCGCGGCGCCCTGCTGTTCCAGCCGCTTCTTGAGCAGGTCGTAGCTGCCGCTGCCGGCCACCAGGCTGTCGGTGGCGTCCGCAGCGTCCGTCCGGTGGGTGTCGTTCATCTCAGCGGGCCAGCAAGGTCTTCAGTGCGGCCTTCTGGCTGTCGTCGCCATCACGCGCCACCTTGGCCATCAGGGCGGCCACGCTCAGGTTCTGCAGCTCGCCGGCCGACGAGCCCAGCGCGCCGATCAGCTCGCGCACGTCGCCCACCATGTCGCGCTCACCGTTGAGGTGGTCCTTCAGCCCGATCTGCAGCGTGTTGCTGCGCGAGATCACGCCATCGATGCCCTTGCCCACGGCCAGCGCCTTGACGAAGCTGTCGAAGTAGCCGCCCTCGCCTCCCACGATGTCGATCTTGGCGTTGCCCAGCGCGGTGCTGAGCACCTCGGCCTGCTCCTTGGCGATGACGGTCTGCGCATCGATGCCCTTGAGCGTCTCGATGTGCGATTTCTCCAGGCGCATGCGGAACTCTTCGTGCGCGCGGGTGTGCTCGCTCATCTCCTTCATGGCGTCGAACTTGTCGCGCAGGCCCTTGGCTTCGGCATGGAACTTGGCCTCGGTGTTCTGCGCCTCGACCTCGCCGGCCTTCAGGTCGGCTTCCGCGTCGGCGGTGCGCACCTTCACCTCGGCCAGGCCCAGCAGCTCCTTGACCTGGGCTTCGGCCTGGCCCGCCTTGAGCGTGGCGTCGGCATCGGCCGTCTTCACCTGCACCTCGGCCAGGCCCACCTTCTGCTTGCCGCTGGCTTCGGCCTCGAACTGCGCCAGCTGCGCCTGTGCCGACGCGATCTGCACCTTGGCGGCGGCCAGGCCCGTGGCGGCGCTGATGGCCTCCACGCCCTCGGCCTCGCGCTTCTTGGCCTCGGCGTCACGCTCGGCGATCTTGAGCTTGGCGTCGGCCAGCGTCAGGTCTTCGGTGGCCTTGTGGCGGGCCCGGCGCTCCTGCGCCTCGGCGGATTTCACCTCCAGCACCAGCTTCTCCTCGGCCTGGCCCTCGGCGATGATGATGGTGGATTTCTTGGTGCGCTCGGCCTCGGCCACGACACGCAGTTCCTTGATGGCTTCTTCTTGTTCGGCCACCGTGCGCTCGACCACGATGCGCTCGCGGATCACGTCGGCAATCGCCTTCTTCTGCACCTCGACGGCCTTGTCCTTCTCGATCTTCTGCAGGGTGACTTCCTTCTCGCGGTCGACCACCTCCAGCTCGCGGGCACGCGTCACCTTCTCTTCTTCGATGGCGACGGCGCGTTTGCGGTTGTTCTCGGCCACTTCCTTCTCGCGCAGCACGTTCTCCTGCTGCACGGCCACGGTCTGCTCGGCCTGCAGGCGTGCCATCTCGGACTTGGCCTTTTCTTCGGACTGGATCTTGGCGGTCTCGGCCTCCTCGCGAGCGCGCACCGTGGCCACCTCGCGCTGCTGCTTGGCCTGCGCATCGGCCTGCTGGCGTTCGAGCTCCAGCAGCGCTTCTTGCGTCTCGACGTTCTTCTTCTTGATCTGCATTTCCTCGTTGCGGCGCAGCTCGTTGGTGCGCACGTGCTCGACCGCCGTCAGCTCGGTGATCTTCTTGATGCCCTGTGCATCGAGGATGTTGTTGGAGTCCAGGTCGCCCAACGGCGTCTGCTCCAGGAAGTCGATGGCCGCGTCTTCGAGCACGTAGCCAGACAGGTCGTCACCGATCTGCGCGACGATCTCGTCGCGGAAGCGGTCGCGGGCCTGGTAGAGGTCGATGAAGTCCATGTTCTTGCCGACCGTCTTGAGCGCCTCGGAGAACTTGGCCGAGAACAGCTCCTCCAGCGTCTCCTGGCTGGAGGCGCGCGTGCAGCCGATGCCCTGCGCCACCTTGAGCACGTCGTCGGCCGTCTTGTTGACGCGCACGAAGAACTTCACGTCGATGTCGGCGCGGATGTTGTCCTTGCAGATCAGGCCTTCGCGGCCCTTGCGCTCGATCTCGATGGTCTTGACCGAGATGTCCATCAGCTCGGCCTTGTGGATGATGGGGTAGACCATGCGCCCGGTGAAGGTCACCTCGGGCTCGGCCCTGAGCGTGTTGACGATGAGCGCATGCCCCTGTTCGATCTTGCGATAGAACTTGGCGAGCATGGCGAACATGCCCAGGATGAACAGCGTGAGCACGCCAACGGCGACAAAGATCGGCTCCATGAGGGGTCCTCTTGTAGGCAGTGAGCAGGAACGAAAAAGCGAGAAAGAAACATCGGCCCGGCGCGTTCAGCGCTCGGACTCGATCAGGTAGCGGCCGGCGGCCTCGTCGTACTCGACGATCAGGGCACTGTCGCCCCGCGCCAGCGTGTTGGGCGTGGTGGCCCAGACGCGGATGTTGATGTTGGCGCCACGGCGCGCCACCTCGGCGCGGCCCAGCTTCTCATCGACGGATTGCGTGAGCACCTTGCATGTCAGGCCGACCAGCGCGGCATTGCCGATGGCCGTGTGGCTGACGAACAGGCCGCGCATCGGCCGCACCACGCGCGCCGTGACCGGAATGGACGTGAGGAAGCTGCCCACCAGCACGGCCGTGCCGGCCAGGGCCTTGAACAGCACGGTGGGCACCCAGGCCAGCACCCACATGCCGGCCAGGCAACTCAGCGTCCAGGACACCAGCACGATCAGGCTGACCACGATGGAGAAGGGCACGCCGTTGAGCCCGAAGCCCACCACGTAGCCGGCCAACACGCCCAGGTCGTCGATCTGGCCATCAGCGTGCATGTCCAGGTCGATGTCGATGCCGCTGGACTCGAAGTCCACGACGCCCAGCACCGCCATCACCCAGTACAGCAGCACGACACCGAGCAGCGTCGTGTAGACCGCCGTGGGATACCCCATGGCCGCATCGAGAAAACTTCCCATGTACTCCCCTTCTGTTGGCCTGTGGCCTGTATGACTTGTCGTCTCTGGATTCTAGGCAGGCCTTGTCAGGTCTGGCGTTTGGGCGGGACCGGTTTCTTGCCGGGCGGCGCGTTGTCACCTCCCTGCGCAAAAGCGATGAGCTCCTGCGTGACACGCTCCTTGATGCCCAGCCGGTCGTCGGCCGGCAGCTTGTACCGCGATGACAGCAATTCGTAGTCGGCGCCGCTGAGCGACACCGTGAGCCGGGGGCGCTGTGGGCGCGCCGAGGTGGGCAGGTCCAGCAACTGCCGGATCTGGTCCGAGGTGGACAGGTGGTTGCTGAAGGCGGCATGACGCACCGCCTCCATCACCGCCTGCTCCACATCGAAGGCCACCTGCACGGCCCGGATCGCATCGTCCGAGCCCTGCCAGCGCGCCGGCTTGCGCTTGAGGCTCATCCTTGTCCTTCGGAGGCCTGGCGGGCGCGCACGCGGTCCATCACCTTGCGGGCACGGTCGGCGTCGTCGCCGATGCCGGCGGCCGCCAGCTTCTTCTCGAGCGCGGCGTGGCCGAACTCGGCATCGAGCGATTCGGCGGCAGCCATGCGGTCGGACAGGTCCTCATGGCGCTGCTTGATGCGCTCGAGCGACTGCCGGGCGTTGACCAGCTTGGAGCCGCTGCTGCCGATGTTCTCGGAGATCGAGCGCGTGGCGCGGTAGACGCTCTCGGTCGTCTTGGCGATGGCCAGCTCGCGCTCGTGCTCGCGGATGCGCAGCTCGGCCGACTTGATCAGCGCCTTGAGCTTGGCCACCTGCACGGCGTAGGACGCGTGGGCCTTGGTCTGCTCGTCGAGCTCCTGCTCGAGCGCACCCACCTTGGCGGCCACCTCCAACGCCAGCGCCTCCTGCGTCTTGTTGAGCGCTTCGAGCGCCAGACCTTCGTAGCGCCCCACCTCGGCCTTGAGCTTCTCGATGGCGCGCGCGGTCTGCATCTCCTTGGCCATCACGCCGGTGAGATCGCCACGGGCCTGGTCGATGCTGTGGCGCGCGTCGACGATCTCCTGCTCGTAGATGCGCGTGGCATTGGCATCGACCACGCTTTCGCCCAGCTCGCGGGCACTGCCGCGCAACAGGGTGACCAGTTTCTTGATGACGGTCATGGTGTGTCCTCGGTCGATCAGTTCAGGAATTCCGACAGCGCGTCGAGTGCATCGAGCGCGTTGTCGCTGAGCACGGCCACGTCCTGGGCGATGTCCTCGGCGCGGGCATCGGCCGACAGCGCGCCGAACAGCACATAGCGCCCGTCCACGCGGCCGAAGGACGACAGCGGCACCGACGGGTTCAGGTCCAGCAGGCAGCCCAGCAGCTCGGTACGGCGCTCGGCCTTCACTTCGTCGTCCGTCCACAGGTAGCACATGCACAGGATCTGCGCCTGCGAGCCCGTCAGGAAGATGGGCAGCTCCTGGCGCCCGTCGATGGTGACCTGCACCACCGGCACGTCGCCCGGAATGGGTTGCAGTTGCACCGACAGGCCCCCCATGGCCTGGCTGATCAGCGTGTCCAGTCCCTGGAGTTGATCAAGCAGTGGTTTCATGTCACTCCCTGTTGAAGGCCGCCACAACGACGTCCCATGGCGGTCAATGTAGGGCCTTCGACATAACATGTCAACAGGGTTCGCGATGAGGCGCGCATGGGGTAGATCATGCTGTCGCGCGGTGGGACAATCCCCGCCGAACCCGCACGGAAGGACTTCACACATGGGGCGCCTGGCCATCGTGGCAGCCATGCCGCAGGAACTGCAGACCTTGCTCGACGCGATGCCCGACGAAAGCCGGGTGCAGCGCGCGGGCCGCGACTTCTGGGTCGGGCACTGGGAGGGCCGCGAGCTGGTCGCCGTGCTCTCGGGCATCGGCAAGGTGGCCGCGGCCATCACCACCACCCTGCTGCTCACCGAGTTCGAAGCGCAGGCCGTGGTCTTCGTCGGTGTGGCCGGCGGGCTGGGCGCGGGTGTGCAGGTGGGCGACGCGGTGGTGGCCACCGAGCTGCTGCAGCACGACATGGACGCCTCGCCGCTGTTCCCCCGGCACCAGATCCCGGGGCTGGGCAAGTCGCGGCTTCCCACCGACCCGGCCTTGTCCGGCGCCGTATGCGCGGCGGCCCGCGAGGCCCTGAGCCATGCCTCCGGCCATGGCACGCGTCTGCTGAAGGACACGCCGGCCACCGTGCACCAGGGCCTGATCGTCAGCGGCGACCGCTTCGTCTCCAGCGCCAGCGAAAGCACCGCCCTGCGCCAGGCCCTGCCCGACGCCCTGGCTGTCGAGATGGAAGGCGCCGCGCTCGCCCAGGTCTGCCACGATTTCCAGGTGCCCTTCGCCGTGGTGCGCACCATCTCCGACCGCGCCGACGACACGGCCCATGTGGACTTCGCCCGCTTCATCGACGAGGTGGCACGCCACGTGGCGCTGGACATCGTGCGCGGCACCCTGCACCGCTGGCCCTGATCCTTCCATCTTGAGAACACCCCACGCCAGGAGAACCACGATGACACCCCACACCATCCTGCAACCCATGGCCGTGCTGGCCTTGTGGACCCTGCTCGTGCTGCTGCTCGTGCCCATCGCGCGCTTCAAGGCCGGGGCGCGGGGCGAGGTCGAACTCGACGACTTCAAATACGGCGAATCGGCGCGGGTGCCCACCGCCACGCGCGTGCCCAACCGCGTGTTCATGAACCTGCTGGAAGTGCCGGTGCTGTTCTACCTGGCCTGCCTGGTGGCCGTGGTCACGCAGCACGCCACGCCCACCCTGATCGCGCTGGCCTGGGCCTACGTGGCGCTGCGTGTGCTGCACTCGCTGATCTACCTGAGCTACAACCACGTGGCGCACCGGCTCACGGTGTTCGCCGTGAGCAATGGGGTGGCGGCGGTGATGTGGGTGCTGCTGCTGGGCAAGCTCTGGGCGGCCTGACGCGGCCTGTGCCCGCCAGCCATCAGCGCGGCGGTGCCTCCAGCCGGCGCTGCAAGGCCTCCAGCACCGGCCCGATGCGCGACCCCACACGGATCTGCGGGTTCGAGTAGCCATCGTCCTTGCCGGCCTCTTCCTCGCGCTGCAGGATCAGCGCGCGCGCCTTGGCATGCGCCTCGGTGAAGGAGTGCGTCTGCGTGCGCAGCAGTTCGTCGTACATGGCCTTGCCAAAGAAGGTCAGCGGTGAGCGGCGGCCACAGCCGTAGGAGGTGTGGTCCGCGTCGGCCGCCGTCATCACCAGGGAATCCTCGTCGGCCAGCGGCGCGATCCAGCTGCCCGAGAAACACGCCGAGATCGACACCACGCGGCGGCGGATGCCGGCGTCATCCAGCGCCGCCTTGAGCGATTCGGGCGTGACGGCATCGAGCTTGAGCGGCCACAGGCCCGTGGCCAGGTGGCCGTTGCGCGCGCCGTGCGAGGTCATGTGGATGAAGAGCACGTCCTCGCGCGGGTCCATCACCTGGCCGATGCGCTGCAGTGCGCGGCGCAGGTTGTCGGTGGTGGCCCAGGGCAGTTGCTCGGCCGTGCGCGGGTTGTTCACCAACTGCAGCGCGCGGCCCTGCGCGTCGAAGCGCTGGCGCATCACCTCGGCCACCATGGCGCTTTCACGGCGGAAGACTTCTTCTTCACCGTAGGGCGCGAAGGTCAGCACGTACACATCGACCACGCCGGGGCGCTGGGGCTTGAGCGCGGCCAGTTGCTGATCGAGCAAGGTGGCCTGGGCACGCAGCACCGGCTCGGTCAGGAATAGGCGGGCAAATTCATCGTCGTCGCCCCGGGCCACTGGCGCAGGCGTCCAGACCTGCTGCGAAGGCAGCACCCAATGCAATCCCATCAGGCCCGCCAGCAAAGCCACGCCCAGCAGCCAGGGGCGCACGTGGTGATCGCCCTGGCGCCACAGCGCCGTGGCCAGGGCCGCCAGCCACCACACCATGGGCCCCAGCCACAGCAGCCAGATCAGCCCCATGCCCAGGTCGCGCAGCAGCCCGGTGGCCTGCGCCTGGCTGACCAGCACCCACAGCAGGCCGCTGCTTTGGCTGACCACGAAATCGATGCCCAGCACCAGGCACAGCAGGCGGATCCGCCCTGGCCCGGGCGCACTCACCCAGGCACAGATCCAGGCCAGCACGGCCAGGTCGAGCCCGCCTTGCAACAGCCCTTGCCAATGGAAGTTCGCGGGCCCCTCGGTGGCCAACCGCTGCCACAGCACCTGCACCAGCAGGTTGAACACCACCAGCCAGGCCACCACAGCTGGCGTGGCCTGCAAGGCGTCCAGGCCCTGCACAGGCCGGAAGGTGGCCGCGCGCAGCCCCGCCGCCCACCAGGGCCCCAAAGCCCCGGGCCTCAACCCTTCGCGCTCAACGCGAGGCGCCCGCGCCGGTGCGGCCGGCTCAGGCACGGCGGCGGCTCCTTCGTGCTGCCACACCCGCATCCACGGGCTGTCGCCATCGGGCAGGCTCACCGCCTTGCGATCACTGGTCTCCGTCATGGGGCTCCTTGGCTTTTGTGCCCCACTGTAGCAAGCCCTTTTCAGGCCGCCCGCGGCGTGAGCACGATCAGCTTGAGCGCCGGGTGCTGGGCCACACGCAGCGTGAACTGCTCGTACTCGCGGTGGCCCAGGCGCGGGTGCTCGAAGCCCCGCAGCCCGCCCTCGCGCGAGAGCACGGCTTGAGAACGCCACGCGGCCTTGAAGGCCGGGCTGGCCCATTGCAGCTCGTCCACCAGCGCCTGGGCGACCGGATCGTCGCGCCACGAGGCCGTGTCTGCGCGGTACTCGGCCACCAGGCGGCGCGCGCGCTCGTCCCAATCGCCGATCAGGGCCGGCGCGCCCGCGTGCAGGAACACGTAGCGCAGCAGGTTGCGGCTGCCCGGCGCCTGGGCCGTGCGCTTGGCCCCGCCGCCCAACCAGTCTTCGAACAGCTGCGCGGCCGGCCGGTTCCAGGCCACGGCATCCCAGTGGCGGTCGAGCACATAGGCCGGGGTGCGCACCGCATTCACCAGCGCGTTCAGCGAGGGCAGATGCTCGTCATCGGCCGCCCCCGTACTGGCGGCCGTCGGCAGCGACCGGGCGGCCAGCTCGAACAGGTAGGCGCGCTCGGCCGCCGACAGCAGCAGCCCACGCGCCAAAGCGCCCAAGGTTTCGGTGGACACGGCGCGCGTTCGCCCCTGCTCGATCCAGGTGTACCAGGTGGGGCTGATGCCGCACAGCGTGGCCACCTCTTCGCGGCGCAGGCCGGGCGCACGACGGCGGGCACCCTGAGGCAGGCCCACATCACGCGGGCTCAGGCGATCACGGCAGGCGTGCAGGAACTCGCCCAGCGCATTGCTGGATTCGGCATCGTGGGACACCGGCGCACTGTTGGGGGTGAGGTTCGAAGGCATGGGCAAGGATGAAGCGGGCAGTCCTTATAATAGGATAAGCAAGCAACTTGTACCAGCATCGCGCTCTGCGTATCGTTGGCTTCCAGACCCACCCCGGAGCCGATGATGACGACCACCGCCGTCCCCCACCAACAGACCATCCAGCAACAGTTCGACGCCCAGGCGCAGGCCTACCTGGGCAGCGCCGTGCATGCCCAGGGCCCGGATCTGGCCCATGCGCGGCAACTGGCCGCGCAGCACCTGCCCGCCGCCACGGCCCGCGTGCTCGACGTGGGCTGCGGCGCCGGCCACCTGTCCTTCGCCCTGGCCTCGCAGGTCAAGCAGGTCACCGCCGTCGATCCCTCGCCCGGCATGCTGGACACCGTGCGGCAAGCGGCCCAGGCGCGCGGCCTGGGCAACATCGACACCGCGCAGGCCCAGGCCGATCGGCTGCCTTTCGACGACGGCCACTTCTGCGCCGTGGCCACACGCTACAGCGCCCACCACTGGACCGCGCTCAAGGCTTCGCTGCGCGAGATGCACCGCGTGCTCAAGCCCGGCGGCTACCTGCTCGTGATCGACATCCTCGGCGAGGAGGACGCGCTCGTGGACACACATCTGCAGGCCATGGAACTGCTGCGCGACCGATCGCATGTGCGCAACCGCGCGCTCTCGCAGTGGCACGCGTTGCTGACCCAGACCGGCTTCGACGTGCAGGCCCAGGCCCAGGCGCAGTGGCCTGTGCGGCTGGAATTCGCCTCCTGGGTGGCGCGCATGCGCACGCCGGCCTTGCACGTGGATGCCCTCAGGGCCTTGCAGCAAGGCGCGCCCGACGAGGTTCGCCAGGCGCTGGCCATCGAGCCAGACGGCAGCTTTACCGCGCAAACGGGACTGCTCTGGGCGCAGAAGCCACGTTGACGTACTCCGCCCCTCGGGTGAGCCACGGGTTATCCCGGAGGATCCCCCCTGAGTGTGGGGATGGCAGCCGCGTTCACGTCCCTAGAATCAGCCGCAACAGGAGGGCCCTGCGGGGTGCCCCTGGTGGAGTGAGACAGACAAAGCAACACGGGACCGGGTGGCACGCCAGCGTGTCGCCCGGCAATCCCCTCCCAGGCACCGTGCACGCCACAACGCCTGATGATGCCTTCCCAGATCCTTGACGTTCACACCCCGGCCGATGTGTCGGCCTGCGCCAGGGCGTCCAGCAAGGCCCGCACCGCTGGCGACAGCCCCCGCTGACTCACATAGACCGCCTGCAGGTGGTTGAGTTGGAAGCGCCAGCCCGGCATCACCTCGACCAGCCGCCCGGCCTTGATCTCGGGCAGCGCGAAGAGCTCCGGCAACATCGTCACGCCCAGCCCTTGCACCGCCGCGCGCGCGCGCAAGGCGAAATGGTCGGTGGACAGGCGGGATGTCAGGGCGATGTCCTTGAGCTCGCCGTCCGGCGCTTCCAGGCGCAGGTGCACCTTGCCGTCGGGCGAAGCCGCGCCCAAGGCGACAGCACCTTCCAGTTGCGCCAGCGTGCGCAGGCCGCCATGCGCCTCGGTGAAGGCCGGGCTGGCCACCAGCACCGGCCGGGTCGGCGTCAGGCGGCGCGTGGCCCATTGCGGGTCCTCATCGTCGGTGGTGCGCACGCGCAGGGCCAGGTCGATGCCCTCCTCGATCAGGTCGACGCGGCGGCTCGTCTGGATCAGGTCCAGCGTGACCTTGGGGTGGTCCAGCAGGAACTGCTCGAACACACCGATCAGGATCATGTCCAGCAGGTTCATCGGCACGCTCACGCGCACCCGGCCCGAGGGCTCGGCCTTGACCCGGGCCGCCGCGCACTCGGCCGCCTCGGCCTCGCGCAGCAGCGCCTGGCAGTGCGCCAGCACCTGCTGCCCCACGTGCGTGACGGTGATGCGCCGCGTGCTGCGTTGCAGCAGGCGCACACCCAGGCGCGCTTCCAGCCCCGCCACCCGACGCGACAGGCGCGATTTGGGCAGGCCCAGTTGCCGCGCCGCCGCCGAGAAGCCGCCGCAATCCACCACCACGGCGAAGTAACGGTAGTCGTTCAGGTCAGGCAGCTCGCCATTCGGGTTGATTTGACCCATTGATGGAACAGTCATTCCCATTTTTGCCGACTAGTGCCTTGCATGCAGCAAATATACGATGACTCCATCGAACTGAACAACCTGTTTCCTGGAGCCCATCATGAAACTGCTGCACCTTGATTCCAGCATCCTCGGCGCCCATTCCACCTCGCGCCTGCTGACCGCCGAAGTCGTCGAAGCCATCAAGCTGGCCGAGCCTTCGGTGACCGTGACCTACCGCGACCTGGCCGCGCCCGACGCCCTGCCACTGGACTCCGCCGTGCTCGGCGCCCGCAGCACGCCCGCCGACCAGCGCACGCCCCAGCAGGCCGCCCTGGCCGCCCAGGCCGATGCCGTGATCGCCGAGTTCCTGGCCGCCGACACCATCGTGCTCGGTGCCCCGATGTACAACTTCACGGTGCCCACGCAGCTCAAGGCCTGGATCGACCAGGTGGCCGTGGCCGGCGTGACCTTCCGCTACGGCCCCAACGGCCCCGAAGGCCTGGCCAAGGGCAAGCGCGTGGTGATCGTGGCCACGGCTGGTGGCGTGCACGCCAACCAGCCCTCGGGTCAGGCCCATGTGGGTTATCTCAAGCAGGTGCTCGGCTTCCTGGGCATCACGGACTTCCGCGTGATCACCGCCGAAGGCCTGGCCATGGGCCCCGATGCCCGCGACGCCGCCCTGGTGTCGGCCCGCAAGGACATCGCCACGGTGTGATCGACATCCGCCCGACCCGCCCATGAAAAGAGCCGCCCGGGTTGGGGCGGCTTTTTTGTTGGGCCGCGTTGCGGCGCTCAGCGCGTGACGATCGGGAAATTGCCGGGCGCCTTCTCGATCAGCGAGAAGAAGCGCGCCAGATCCAGCTTGCTGCCGTCGATCTTGGTCTGGTCGGACAGCAGCAGGTCTTTCGCACCCGCGCCGCCCGTGACCATGCGCAGGAAGAAGGCCTTGGTCAGCGTGAGCGTGGCGTTGGCATCCGGCGCAGGCGCGGCCTTCTCGATGTGCAGCACGCCGTTGGCGATGCGCAGCACGTAGCTCTCGCCCAGGTCCGAGAAGACCAGGTTGATGCCCAGACGCGCATCACCCGCCTTGGGGCCGTTGAGCGAGGCCGCCATCGCCTCTAGGAAACGCTCGATGGGCGTGTACTGCAGCATCTCCAGCAGCGCGTCGCGCGGCAGGCCCTTGGCCGGCGCGCCCTGGCGCAACTCCAGCGCACCGGTCAGGTACACATTGCGCCATGGGCCGGATTCGGCCATGTAGCCCATCTGCTCGAAGGCCTTGGCCATCAGCTCCTTCGCGGCCTTGTGGTCCGGCTCGGCGTAGACGGCGTGCTTGAGCAGCTCCGCCGCCCAGCGGTAGTCGCCCGCGTCATACGATTGCTGCGCCGAAGCCACCAGCTTGTCGATGCCGCCGGCCAGGGCCACGTAGCGCTTGGCCGCGTCCACCGGGGGCAGCGGGTCGAGGTTGGCCGGGTTGGCGTCGTACCAGCCCAGGTAGTACTGGTACACGCCCTTGATGTTGTGGCGCACGGTGCCGTAGTAGCCGCGAATCGTCAGCTCGTCCTGCAGCACCTTGGGCAGCTGCAGCGTCTCGGCGATCTCGGGCGCGGTCAGGCCGGCGTTCATCAGGCGCACGGTCTGGTCGTGGATGTACTTGTAGATGTCGCGCTGGCGCTCAATGGAGGTGCGGATGTGATCGGCGCCCCACACCGGCCAGTTGTGCTGCGTGAACACCACCTCGGCACCGGCGGTCTGCGTCAGCGCATCGTCCAGGTAGCCAGACCACTTCAGCGCATCGCGCACCTTGGCACCACGCAGCGTGTAAAGGTTGTGCAGCGTCTGCCCCATCAACTCGGCACCGCAGAAGGCCTTCAGATCCGGCAGCGAAAAGGTGAACTCGGAGGGCGCCTCGCTGCCCGGCACGTTGTGGAAGACGAAGCGCACGCCGTCGAGCAGCATCTCCTCATCGGGCTTCTCGACCACCACCGTGGGGGGCAGCAGGCCGACGCGGCCATGCGCCACGGCCTTGCCCAGGCCGTTGTCGACCACGCCTTCGGCGCTGGTGGGCAGGCGGTTGCCATACATGTAGAGCGAGCGGCGGCCCATGGCCGTGCCCATCAGCACGTTCTCGCTGGTGGCCTCCTCCATGAAGCCCACCGGTGCCACCACGGGCACCTTGCGCTGTTTAGCTTCTTCGGCGGAGATCACACCCAGCGCACCGCCGAAATGGTCGATGTGGCTGTGCGTGAAGACCACGGCCGACACGGGCTGGTCGCCCAGGTGCTGGCGCGCGAAGGCCATCGCGAAGGCGGCTGTTTCGCGCGCGGTGCCGGTGTCCACGACGATCCAGCCCGTCTTACCTTGAATGAGGCTGATGTTGGCGAGATCGAAGCCACGCAGCTGCCAGATGCCGTCGCGCACCTTGAACAGGCCCACGTGGTTGTTGAGCAGGGCCTGGCGCCACAGACTGGGGTTGACGGTGGCCGGGGCAGGCCCCTTCACGAAGCTGAAGGCGTCGAAATCCCAGACCACGCGGCCTTGCTCGTCCTTGACTTGGCCGGTGGGCGCCGCGATGAAGCCGCGCTGCGCATCGGCGAAGTTGACCGGGTCGGACAGGTCCGCCGCCTGGGCGACGGCGGCATTGGCCTTGATCACGGTGGGCGAGGCCGGGCTTTGGGCCGTCGCCGGGGCCGCGGTGCTGGCGCACGCGGCGGTGAGGGCCAGCATGGCCGTGCCGGCCAGCAGCGAAGCGGCCTGCAACAGCGGCCTCGGGGATGGCGGCATGTCGGTGCGAAGGGTCTCGGCTTGGGTCTGGTCGGCGCGGGTTGCGCCAGCGTGCTTCTTGCTCATGGTGTCTCCTGCGAAGAGCGCCAGCGATGATGGAGAATGACCATCCATGTGTCAAATGCATCATAGGCATGTTCACCATGAGTTGAAAGCATGAACATCGAACTGCGCCACCTGCGCCACCTCAAGGTGCTGGCCGAGCACGCCAGCTTCAGCCGCGCCGCCGAGGCGCTGCACATCACCCAGCCAGCGCTCTCGCGCAGCATCCAGGGCCTGGAGGCGCAGGTGGGCGGCGCGCTGTTCGAGCGCCAGCGTGGCGGCATCGAGCCCACCGAACTCGGGCGCGTGCTGCTGCGCCACGCGCAGGCCTTCGAGGCTTCCGCGCAGGATCTGGCGCACGAGATCCGCCTGGCGCGCGGGCTGGCGTTGGGCGAGCTGCGCATCGGCGTGGGGCCTTTTGGCGGCTCGGCCCTGATCGGGCCGGTGGTGGGGCGGCTGAACCGCCTGCACCCGCGCCTGCGCGTCAAGCTGACCGTGGCGCCCTGGCAGGAGCTGCCCGAACGCGCCCGTGCGCGCGATGTGGACCTGATCGTGCTGGAACTCAGCGAGGTCGAGCAGCTCGAGGATTTCGCGTCGCGCGCGCTGTCGGCCCACCAGGTGGTGGTGGTGTGCCGCGCCGGGCATCCGCTGGCGGCCCTGCCCTCGCCACAGCTTGACGATCTGTTCGCCTACCCGCTGGCCGGACCGCGCCTGCCGCCTCACGCGGCCAAGGCCCTCGCCGCCGGCATGCCCGCCGAGCGGCGGGCGGCGGCGCTGCGCAATGGGCCACTCACGCTGGAATGCGACAGCTCCAGCGTGCTCAAGGCCATGCTGATGGACTCGGATGCCGTGTCGATGATGCCGCGCTTCATGGTCGAGGCCGAAGTGCGCGCGGGCCTGCTGACCGTGATCGACGGGATCGCGCTGGGCACCCGGCCGCGCTTCGGCGTGGCCTGGCTGAAGCATCGCACGGTGTCCGGGGCCGGGCTGAAATTCATCGACCTGCTGGCCGAGCACGATGCATCGCTGGCCAGTGGCAAGCGCCCCTCGCGCCGGCGCGCGCCACCCCGGTAATGCCTCGGCAGTGCCAGGCAGGCGTGCGGGCTCAGAAGATCGCGTCGCCCACCTGGCCGATCATGGCCGCCGGGTCCACGTCCGGCACCTCGAACTCGACGTCGCTCATCGACACCGAGAAGGGCTGCCCCTCCACGTAGTGCACGGGGAAGTTCACGCCGAAGCGCAGGTTCGAACCCAGCTCGTACGCGGCCAGTTGCCAGCGCTGGTCGTATACGCTGAAGCCCAGCGCGGTGACCGCCACATAGCCCGACACGTCGAACTTGAACTTGGGCTCGGCATGGAAGGCCGCGTTGGCATCGATGCGCAGGCCCTGGTTCGGCATCCAGTCCACGTGCACGCCGGCCTCGGCCGCGCCCTCGATGCCCAGGCTGCCGCCCAGCTCCAGCCCGCCCGTGGCGCTGGCGCCGGTGATGCCCAGGCCGATGCCCGCGCGCGCCGCCAGCCGCAAGCCCGCATCGGCTGGCACGTTCAGGTGCGCATCGCCGGTGATATGGGTGTTCTCTTCATTCGAGGGGCTGTAGTCGACGTGGATGCGCATCTGGTCGAGCACACCCGGGCCGATGCCCGCCTTGGCCGACAGGCTGCCGCCCACCTCGGCCACGATGCCCGGCACGATGGGGATCTGCGTGGACAGGCTGAAGAGCGACTTGTTGATTTCCTTGCGGTCGAACAACTGCACCTCGCCGGGCAAGCCGATGTCGCCGGACACCGTCACCTCGCCCGTGGGCGAGAATTTGATGCCCGCCGTGCCCTGCAGCCAGGGCGCGATGCGGATGGTGGCGCTGCCGCTGCCGTACACGGTGAGCGGTGCGTCCGGGTCGGCCAACGCGCCCAGCTTGCCCTGCGCGTCGACGCTGCGGTTGGTCACGCCCACGCTGATCTGGCCAGACAGCATGCCCTTCGCATAGGCGCCGCTGAAATTGGCGTTGAAGGCGCCGTCGTCGTAATCGGCCGTCAGCTCGGATTTGACCCCGGGGATGTTGGGTGTCGCGCTGCCATTGCCCTTGACCTTGAAGCCATCGCCGCCCGGTGGCTGCGCCGCCTCGATGTGCAGCTTGCCGCCGTTGATGAGCGGGTTGCTCTTGAAGCCCAGGTCGCCTGTGAACTTCAGGCCCGCCGCCTCGCTGTAGTCGATGCTGAGCGAGGCCGATTCCACCGCCGGAATCTTGGGCACCACCGTGCCCGTGGCCGAGAAGGCGCCTTGCGCGAAGGACGCGTCGATGGACGCCGACTGGATGCCCTTGACCTTGCCATCGGCGATGCTGAGGTGGCCCTTGGCCCAGAAGGCCTCGTTCTCGTAGCCGGCCTCGATGGTGGCCTCGCCATCGAACACGGACTTGTCCAGCTCGAAGTTGCCCTTGATGCCGAAGCCCGCGCCCGTGGCCCCGCCGAAGGTGCCCAGGCCGCTGATGCGGCCCTTGCCCAGCTTGGTGATCTCGTAGTCGACATCGCCTTCGACCTTGAGGCCACCGGTGCCGGCCGACAGCGTGAGCGAGGAGCCCGTCACCTGCACCGGGCCGGGGAACTGCAGCTCGGCGCCACTGAAGGTCTTGCTCAGCCAGACCTGGTCGTCGCTGACGGTCAGGTCCAGCGCCAGGCCGCGCAGCAGCGGCAGGTCAGGGCTGAGGATGCCGGTGGCGCTGAGCGCCCCCTCATCGTCCAGCTCCATCTCGCTGAAGGTGACGGGTGAAGCGCCAGGCAGCTTCATGCTCACCAGCGATTTCTCGACCGAGGCGCGGTCCACGTTCACGGTGTAGTCCATGCCCTCCATCTCGGTCAGGCCCCAGCTCACCGTCTTCTTTTCGAGCAGGTCCTTGCCGAACTTCTTGGTGCCGGTGAGGGTGCCGCCTGCGCCCGGGGTGTAGCTGATGCCGGTGGCCTCGAAGTTCTTGAACATGCCCTTGCCCTTGAGCGAGGTGGGCGCGCCGTCTTTCCAGGGGATGGTCTTGGCGCCACCGCCCGAGATGCGCGGATAGAGCACCAGGTGGGTCTCGTCGCCGATCAGGCCCTTGTCATCGATCTCGCGGGCCGTCAGTGTCTTGGTGGCCTGCATGTGCACGCCGGTCGTCACATCGTCCACCGACCAGAAATTGGCGGGGTTGCCGGCCACCTTCAGCGAAGGCGAGGTGGCCGTGAAGGTGATGGTGTAGTCGGACTGCAGCTTCTTCAGATCGGGCGCCTTCTTCCACTTCTTGCCCTTGCCGACCTCGGGCTGGATAGCGTCGTTCAGCTTGGAGGCCACCTCCTTGCTGATCAGCGAGCCGGAGCTGCGGTTGGCCGAGGCATCCAGCATCTCCATGTTGGGCAGGGTGTTGGTGCCGCCCAGCTGCATCTCGTTCTTGTGGTCGACGTCGTACATCGAGTGCGCGCCGCTCTTGTTCCAGCGCGGCAGGGCCACCTTGGCCGGCAGCGAATCCGCGTCGCCGATGATGTAGGTGTTGGAGGCCTTGGGCTTGATGACGTGGATCATCTTGCCGGTCTTGGCGCTCTTCTTGCCTCGCTTGGTGTCGATGTTGCTGCGCACGGCGTCGGCGTACCCACCGGTTTTCAGGATGCCCTCGCCCCAGACCTTGCGCTGGTCATCAGGCCGCACGTACTTCTTGGGCAAGGTGACGGACGAGCCGATGGCCGCCGCCTTGCGGTCGTAGCTGGGGATCTGCAGCACGGGGATGGTGATGGTCTTGGCCGCGTGGTCGACCACACCGGCGGCGCTGCTGCCGGCGCTGGCGGCCGAGGGCGCCGCGGCAGCCGCCGCAGCCTTGCGCATCACGCGGCGTCCCACGGCCTGGCCGGGCGCGGCGGCGGGCGCGTCCTGCTGCACCACGTGGGTCAGCTCGTGCGCGAGCAGGTTCAGGCCACCCGGCGTGTCGGGCTGGTAGCGGCCCGAGGCGAAGTAGATGTCGTTGCCCACGGTGAAGGCCTCGGCGCGGTAGTCGCGCGCCAGGGCATCGGCCTCGGTGTCGGTGTGCAGGCGCACGGCCGACAGATCCTGACCGAACTGGCTTTCGAGCTTGGCGCGCAGCGGCGCGGGGATGGACGGGCCCAGGCCAGCCTGGGCCTTGAGACGCTGCTGCGGGTCGGCGGCGCCGCTGCGGCCCTTGATCTGCTGGTGATCGGCCTGGTCGGTGGACGGTGGCGCGGCTTCGCGCATCACCCCGGCAGGGCGGCGCTGCACCTGCAGAGGCTCGCCGCTGCCCGGTGTGGCGGCCGCCCCTGCCGCACCCGCCCCACCGGCCGCAGCCTTCGGATCGCTCAGCCGCTGCGTGACCTTCTCGGCCACCTGGTCGGCTTCCTTCTCGACCGCATCGCCCGGCTCGCTGACGCTGAGCTTGGCGCGCACGGCCATGCGGTCCACGCGCTGCTGGGCGGCCTTGTCTCCGCCTGCAGCACCGGCCTTGCCTTCGGGCTTGGCGGGCGTGGCCGCGGCTTTCGCGCCCGCGTCCTGCTTGCCTTGCGCGGGCTTGGCATCCTTGGCACCTGCCTCGGGGGCCTTGCCGCCCGTCTGCCCGTCCTTCTTCTCGGGCGGCTTGGGCGCGGGCTTCTTGGTGTCGGCGACGGGTGGGGCGCTGGCCATGGGCTATCTCCTTGGTGGACCGATGCGGGGCCTGTTCACTGCGGAGAGATGCTGTCGTACACGATCACCGTGAGCATGTCGGCACCGCTGCCCAGATCGGTCTGGCCGGCGACCTGGTAACTCACCGAGACCGTGGCATCCAAGGCCTTGGCGATGAGCTTGGTCTGCGTCGACGGCTTCTCGCCATCGCCGATGGCCGTGCTGTCCAGGCGGTGGGCCGTGCGCTGGTAGGGGTTGCCGTTGCCGTTCTGGGCCAGCCAGGCCTCATCGGCCTTCTTGAGCAGATCATTCTGGTCGGCCGACAAGGTGTTGTCGCTGAACGCCAGCACCAGGTCCTGCACCGGCTCGTTGTCGGGCTTGATGAGTTCGTTGAGTTCCTTCCAACCCTGCTCGCTGTTGCCTTCCTGGAAGGAGGGTTCGGCATCGGACCACAGGCTGTTGCTCACCAGCAGCACGCGGTGCTTGTTGGTGATGGCGGCCTTCGCACCGATGGTGACGACCAGGAAGCCGCCATCCAGCGACTGGCCCGCCAGCGGTGCGGGCGCCTTGGCCAGCGTGGCGATGCTGCCGTCGCCCTGAGGCGGTGGCGTGGTGAGGCTGCTGATGCGGGCCAGCATGGCGCGCAGGCGGAAGTGGTTCTGCCAGCCCTGGCCGGCCGTGGGCGTGGTCTCCCAGGCACGGCCCAGCGCCACCTGGCTGCCTGGGGCAGCCTGCTGCCACATGGCCAGCACCTTGGCGGGTGTTTCCTCGGGCTCGGTGTTGTCGTTCTGGTAGCGCAGCACGCCCACGGGCTGGAGCTTGAAGTTGGACAGCGCATCGGCGTTGTCGTTGTCCAGCGCGGTGCGCAGGGCCTTGAGCGCCTCCTCGGACTCGACCTTGATGTGCCAGACCTGGAAGGCCTCGGTGCCGGCCGCCACAGTCGGCACGCAGGCCGGGTCGCAGAAGGTGGGCCGGCGGCGGCGGAACAGCACCCAGTCGAGCACGGCGGTGATGTCCTGCTGGCCGGGTGTGTCGAGCGCCGGGAAGAGGCGCTTGCGCGCCCGCGCCAGGAAGGCCGTGTCGCTCGTGGCATCCGACAGGCCGACCAGGGTGGTGAGCGCCTGCGCGCCGATGGGGCTGGCGGGTTGCGGTGCCTGGTTCAGGCCCTGCAGCTGGGCCAGCGTGAACGCGCCGGCCTCATCGCCCTCGCCGGTCTGGTCGCCGCCGTAGATGCTGGCGTTGTCGTTGGCGTTGCCGGTGCCCATGGCGCGCAGCATGTTGCCCAGGGGCGACCGCAGCGCGGTGCGGCTCATGGTGACGGTGGCCAGGCGGGGCGCGTCGTCCCAGTCGACGGTGAGCGGCGGCGACTTCTCGTCGAACTGGTCGTCGTCCAGCAGCAGCACGCCGGTGGCGCCATCACCTTGGCGCACCAGGCCCAGGCGCTGCACGATGCGGACGTTGCGCGACTGGGTCTGTCCGGTCTTCTGGCGCAGGAGCTTGAGGCTGCTGACCACGTCCAGCTCGACGATCAGCAGGGTGCGGCCCTGGCTCTTGGTCTGGCGGGACAGCACCGACAGCGTGCCCGACAGGCGCGCATCGCCCACGAAGCCGAAGTCGCCACGGCGCATCAGTTCGCGCAACTCGGCCTTGAGCGTGGTCTCGTCGCCCACGGCCAGATCGAAGGGGTCGGTGGCGATGTCGGCGGACAGGTAGAGCGAGAACGCGGTGTCGGCGTCTTCGTCTTCATCCTCGTCGGTGCCGGTGTCGTCCAGGCGCTTGGCGCGGGCGAGGGCCTTGCGCAGGCTCTGGCTGTAGGTGCTGGACTGGCTGTAGGCACCGAACACATAGTCGGGGTCCAGCGACACGGCCAGCGCCAGGCCGAAGCTGTCGTCCTCGCGTTCGCCTTCTGTTCGGGCCAGGCCTTGCAGTGGCAGGCTGGTGTCGTCGTCCTGTTCGACGACGCTGGCGTTCGCGTTGAGGGCGTCACGGGCCTTGTTGAGGCGCAGGTTCGTCGCCTTGGCGGGCGCGGTGCCCCCCACGGGCACGCTGGTCTGCGCGGCACCGGCGCGTGCCTGAGGCTGCGCGCGGGCCTTGCCGGCCTTGGCGGCGGGCTTGGTGGCTTTGGCCGGGGCCTTGGCGGTGGTCTTGGCGCCAGCCTTGGGCGGTGCGGCCTTGAGCAGGCCGATCACGGACTGCGTTTGTTCTTCTGCCGGTTCCTCGGGCAGTTCCTCGGCGTCCTTGCCTCCGGACACCAGCATGTCCAGCAGCTCGATGGCCTTGGTGCTCATGTCCACGGACCACCAGGTGCCCGGGTGCTTCACAGCCACGTCCACGGCCTGGCCATCGGGCACGAAGACCTCGACCTCTTCCAGCGCGTTGGGCTGGTCCAGGCCCTTGGTGAGCGAGATGCGCTCCATGTGCTGCGCCTCTTCCAGCAGGTGCGGCAGCACGTCGGCACGCGCGGCGCGCAGGAAGAGGCGCACGCCTTCGCCGAACAGGCGCGAGAGCTGCTCCTGCACGGGCGTCTTGCCCGGCTGCACCGGCAGGTAGCCCGCCGGCGGCAACTGCACGAAGCCGCTGTTGAGCAGCAGGCGGTTGGCGGGCAAGGCGCCCTGCCCCGCTTCCACGCCCGAGAGCTTCTCGGACAGCTCGAACAGCTCGGCATAGCTGCCCTGCACCTGGTCGGCCAGTTGCTTGGCTTCTTCCTTGGTGGGCTTGCCGCCGGCCAGCGCCTCGACCAGCTTCTTGGTGCTTTCGGCGTAGGTCTTCTGCAGGGCTTCGATCTCCTTGCGCGCCTCGTCGAGCACGGTTCGGATCTGGTCGCAGTTGTCCGGCACGGTCACGACCACATCGTTGTCGCTGAACACGCCCGAGAGCTGGCACTGGAACTGCAGGATCTGCGCGAGGTAGACGTTCCACGGGCGC
>DXIO01000101.1 GCA_019112875.1 Candidatus Aquabacterium excrementipullorum | reverse complement strand
TGCGGCCCAGCAGCGGGATCCACGAGATCATGCGGATCACGTTGGATGTCCAGAACGGAATCGTCAGCACGGTGAACAGCACAGTCTGCGCCGCGAGGCTCGGCACATGGAAGGCCACGAAGTAGGCCAGCGTGAAGCCCAGCACCAGCGTCACCAGCCACACCAGGAAGCAGAACTTCAAGGTCGACAGGTAGGTCTTGATCGTGACGCACAACTCGTCCGTCGAACCGCAGCCGCTGAACAGCGTCGTGTAGTTGTCCAGCGTGAAGCCGGGCTCCAGCGTGTACTCGTTCTGCGGCCAGAAGCTCACCGCCACGATCAACAGCAGCGGCAGCGCGAAGAACAGCAGGAACACCCCGCCCATGGGCAAGGCCTGCAACCAGGAGGGGGGAGATTTCATGCCGTTCTCCGCGCGCAGCGCATCAGGTCAACAACAGATCAGAACGAGTGGGTGATGCCGACCGTGAAGATGGTCTGCTTTTGTCCGGGGGCGCCATCGCCGTACCAGACGAAGTCGGCATTGCCCGAGTTCTTCAGGAAGATCAGGTTGGTGTTGAACGAGGTGCGCTTGGACAGCTTGTAGTAGCCCTGAAGGCGCACGTACTGCGTGTCGTCGTCCGAGCTCTTCACATCTTTCTTGATGAAGTCGGCCGACATGCCGGCCACATCGGTGAAGGGCACGTCCACGCCCACGTCGATCAGGTTGGCCTTGTAGACCGAACCGATCTCGACATCGGCCCGCGCGAAGCCGCCGCGCAGCTTGGCCACGCCGAAGTTGTAGGCCGCACCGATGGCCCACATGTCGTTCTTGGCGTTGCTGCCATCATCGGCCTTGAGCGTGTCGGCCACCAGGCCGATGCTGAAGCCGCCGGCCGTGTAGGTGCCCACGGCCTGCGCGAAGTTGCCGGCCGAGCCGCTCACCGTCTTCTCGCCCAGTGCGTAGAACAGGCCGCCCTCGAAGCCGCCGATCTTGGGCGTGTTGTACTTGATCGCGTTGCTGTAGTAGTTGCTCAGCGAGTAGAAGCCGTCGAAGAAGAAGGGCGAGTAGTAGGCGAACACGAAGTAGTTGCCCATCAGGTCGTCGGCCACGTCCCATTGCTGGCCGAACTTGATGGAGCCGAAGCCGCCCGTCAGGCCGACGAAGGCGCCACGGTTCCAGAACTGCGAGCGGGCACTGCCGGTGTCGGGCGACACGGAGGATTCGAGACCGAACACGGCGTTCAGGCCACCGCCCAGGTCTTCGATGCCGCGCAGGCCGATGCGGGAGTTGACGATGGCGTTGTCATCGATGCGCACCTGCGTCTTCTTGGTGGCGCCGGTGTAGACGTTGGTCGCGGTGACCACGTCCAGGCCCAGCGCGCCATACAGCGTGACGGACGATTGCGCCTGCGCGGCACCGCAGGCGGCCAGCACGCCAGCGGCGACGAGGGACGTGCGAATGGAGAAGGGTTTCATGGACGGATGACTCCAGAAGGTTGGCTGACAGTTGAGGGAATCGACAAGGGAAAGGGGTTGAAGGGCGATGCGCCTCACGCGGCCACGAACTCGTTCCACTTCTGGACCATGTAGGTGTTCTCGTCCATGATCGCGTTCCAGCAGGCGATGCCGCCCATGCGCTCTTCGTAGCTGCCGCCATCGCGCTTCTCGCCGGCCTTGGCCAGCAGCTGGCCGGTGGGCGACTTGATGTCCTGGCTGGCGGCCTTGCCTTCCATCCAGTAAGCCCATTCGTAGGCTTCCATCTTGGCCTTGGCGGTGTCGAGCACGGCGCTGTAATAGCCCTGGCGGTTCAGGTAGGCGCCGGCCCAGCCGTCGAGGAACCAGTTGATGAACTCGTAGGCCGCATCGAGCTTCTTGCCGCTCAGCGTGGCCGGCACGCCGAAGCCGGCGGCCCAGGCGCGATAGCCCTCTTTCAGCGGCTGGAAGGTGCAGGCGATGCCCTTGGTGCGCACGGCCGTCACGGCGGGCGACCACATCGACTGGATCACGACCTCGCCGGATGACATCAGGTTGACCGACTCGTTGAAGTCCTTCCACAGGCTGCGGAACTGGCCGGCCTTCTTGGCTTCGATCAAGGTCTTGATCGTGAGGTCGATCTCCTTCTTGGTCATGTTGCCCTTGTCGGGGTACTTGTAGAGGCCCATGGCCTCGACGACCATCGCCGCGTCCATGATCCCGATGGAGGGGATGTTGAGGATCGCGGCCTTGCCCTTGAACTCGGGGTTCAGCAGCTCTTTCCAGCTGGTGATGGGGCGCTTGATCAGGTCGGGGCGGATGCCCAGCGTGTCGGCGTTGTACACGGTGGGAATCAGGGTCATGAACTGCGTCGGCTCCTTCGCGAAGGCCTTGGATTTCTCGGCCTCCAGGAACATCACCTTCTTGGGCGCGGTGCCCTGGTCGCCCACCTTCTTGCCGGCCACTTCGCCCTTGGTGAACAGCGAGGTGATCTTGTCGGCGTTCTTGATGCGCTTGACGTCGATGCCCTTGAGGTTGCCCGTCGGGATGATCTTCTTGAGGCTGAAGTACTCGGTGTCGATCAGGTCGAAGCTGTTGGGCGCGGTCACGGCGCGCTTGGTCACGTCGTCCGTGGTCACGGGGATGTACTGGATCTTGATGCCCGTGTCGGCTTCGAACTTCTCCGCGATGGCCTTGTCCTGGTTCACGGCCGTGCCCAGGTAGCGCAGCGTGAGCTTGTCGGCCGAGTGCACGGCAGGCGCCAGGCCCGTGGCCAGGATGCCGGTGGCGCCCATCAGGCCGGTCTTGAGCACGGTGCGGCGCGAGGCGTCCAGCGTGGGCAAGGTGCTGTTCAAGGATTCATCGTTCGAGTGGGACATGTGCAAGCTCCAGAAGGGATGAAAGGGTGGTGAGTGAGTGATGAAGGAATCAAGGGGCAACAAAAGCCCCTGGCGCCGCGCACAGCGCGACACCACAAGGAACATCGAAGGAAGAGGTAAGAAGGGCTAGGCGCTAGGCCGCCAGGCGATGGACATCGTTGGCATCCCAGTGCGCATGGGCCGGATCGCCCGGTTGCCACGGCGTGGCCTGGTAGGCGGCTTCGCTGAGCATCACGTTGAGTTCGCTGCTGTCCTGCCCGCCCGATTGCAGGGTCAGCAGCACGTAGGTGCCCTGGTATTCGACGCCGGTCACGGTGGCGGCCAGGCTGCTGCCCAAGGGCACGCCCGCTTCGGCTTCGCGGACCAGTTTGGTTTTGTCTGTGCGCACGGCCAGGCGCTCGCCACCGGTGGCAATCACATTGTGGCCACCGATGAAGCGCGCCACGAATTCGGTGCGGGGCGCGTTGAAGATCTCGTGCGGCGTGCCGTCCTGCTCGATGCGGCCGGCGTTCATCACCACCACCTGGTCGGCCAGGGCCATCGCTTCCTCCTGCGAGTGGGTCACGTGGATGAAGGTCATGCCCAGGCTCTTCTGCCAGCCCTTGAGCTCCGCGCGCATCTTGATGCGCAGGAAGGGATCCAGCGCGGAGAGCGGCTCGTCCAGCAGCAGCACGCGCGGCTCGGTGATCAGCGCGCGGGCCAGCGCCACGCGCTGCTGCTGTCCGCCCGACAGCTCGGCCGGCTTGCGCTGCGCCAGGTGGCCGAGGGACACGCGCTGCAGCAGGTCCTGCGCCTTGGCGTGGCGCTCGGCCTTGCCCATGCCGCGCATCTTCAGGCTGAAGGCCACGTTGTCCAGCGCGCTCAGGTGCGGGAACAGCGCGTAGCTCTGGAACATCATCGAGGTGCCGCGCGCCGAAGCCGGCAGGTGCGTGATGTTGCGTCCGCCCAGCACGATGTCGCCTTCGCTCACGTCCTCGTGGCCCGCGATCATGCGCAGCGTCGAGGTCTTGCCGCAGCCCGAGGGGCCCAGCAGGCAGCAGTAGTGGCCGGCCTTGATGCGCAGGTCGATGTGGTCCACGGCCACGGGCGCGGACGGTCCATCGCCATAGCGCTTGACCAGCTGGGTCAGCTCCAGATCGGCCTGCGCGGCCATCGTGGCCAGGCGCTGCGCTTCAATCGTCGGTGCAAGGGACATCGGGAGACCTCCTGCGGCCGGGTGGCCGTTGAAGGTTCCAACGCAATGGCTGTGCCAGCTGTTTTTGGCTGGTTTTCGAAGGATGTCGTCCCCTTTTCAGGGAAGAAACGCCTCATCTCCGCGCGGCACGCACCAGATTGCATACAAACGCACAAATAAATTGCATACAAAATCGTGCGTCGATTGCATACAAAAGGTGCGCACCCATTGAGCAGGCATGAAAAAGGGCCCCATCGGGGCCCTTCGTGTTGGGTGCTCAGAAAGCTCAGGCCTTCTTCGCGCCACCCTCGATCTGCTTGTTGATCATCCATTGCTGGGCGATCGACAGCAGGTTGTTCGTCAGCCAGTACAGCACCAGGCCGGCCGGGAAGAAGAAGAACATCACCGAGAACACCAGCGGCATGATCCACATCATCTTGGCCTGGACAGGGTCCGGCGGCGTCGGGTTCAGCCAGGTCTGCAGCATGGTCGAGGCCGTCATCAGCAAGGGCAGCACGTAGAACGGGTCCTTCACCGACAGGTCATGGATCCAGCCGATCCACGGCGCGTTGCGGATCTCGACCGAGGACAGCAGCACCCAGTACAGCGCGATGAACACCGGGATCTGGATCATGATCGGCAGGCAGCCGCCGATGGGGTTGACCTTCTCCTCGCGGTAGATCTTCAGCATTTCCTGCTGCATCTGCTGCGGGTTGTCCTTCAGACGCTCACGCATGTCCTGGATGCGCGGGTTGATGGCCTTCATCTTGGCCATCGAGCGGTAGGCCTTGGCGTTCAGCCAGTAGAAGGCGGCCTTGAGCAGCACCACCAGCGCCACGATGGACCAGCCCCAGTTCTGCAGCACGCCGTGGATGTAGTACAGCAGCCAGAACAGCGGCTTGGCCAGGATGGTCACCAGGCCATAGTCCTTGACCAGCTCCAGGCCGGGGGCGATGGTTTCGAGCTTCTTTTCTTCCTGCGGGCCCAGGTAGAGCTGCGATTCGAAGGCCTTGCTCTGGCCGGCGGCCACGTCGCCCAGGTTGAACAGCATGCCCACGGCGTACAGGTTGGTGCCCACCTTGCGTGCGAAGAACTCGCGCGAGGTGGCCTGCGTGTCCAGCCAGGCCGCCGCGAAGTAGTGCTGGATCATCGAGACCCAGCCGTTGTCGGCGGATTTGTCGAACTCGGCGCTGCTGTCGTCGATGTGCTTGAACTCCACCTTCTTGAACTTGGAGTTCAGCGTGTAGAAGGCCGGGCCCGTGTAGGCCGTGGGCGCTCCGAAGAAGCCGGTCGAGTGCGGCACCACGTTGTCACGCACCAGCTGCACGTAGACCTTGGGGCTCACCGTGGCGCCCGAGGTGTTGACCACCTCCTGCTTCACGCCGACCACATAGCCGCCGCGCGGGAAGCTGTAGCTCAGCACGCGCTTGACGCCGTTGACCGGCGCCGATTCGAGCTTGAGCACCAGGGCGTCCTGGCCATCGGCCAGCGTGCGCTCGGAGGTCACCGCCGCCATCGGCGAGATGTGGTTGGGCAGATCGGTACCGGCCGTGCTCACCAGGCCCGACTGGGCCGCATAGGCATGGGCCGGGTCCAGCACCAGCACCTTCTGCTCAGGATGATCCTGATCGGTGTACTTGAGCAGTTCCAGCTTGACGATGTTGCCGCCCTGCGTGTCCACCGTGGCGCGCAGCACGTCGGTGGTCAGCACGAGCTGCTCGCGGGGCGCGGCCGTGGTGGCAGGCGCAGCGCCCGAAGCGGCGGCGGCCACCGGCACGGCCGCATTGGCCGCATTGGCCGCGGTGGCACCGGCGGGCGGCACCGAGCCAGCGTCCGTGGCGCCGGGGGTTTGACCGGTCGCACCCGACGCGGCTTCGGCCACCGAAGCGGCCGGGGCGGGCGAGAACATGGAAGGCTGGCCCGTGTGGCGCAGCCAGCCGTCCCACAGCATCAGCAGCGAGAACGCAAACACTGACCACAGAATGGTCCGACGCATATCATTCATGGGTGGGGCGCTTTAGGCGAAGAAGAATTATGGGAAGACAGGAAGGTGAACAGCCGCGGTGCCTGGACCGGCACCGGATCGTGGCCGCCGGGGCAGCCCGGGTGGCAGCGCAATAGACGCCGCCCAGCCAGATAAGTGCCCGCCGCCGGACCATGCGTTTGCAGGGATTCCAGGGCGTAAGCTGAACAGGTGGGGGTGAAACGGCAAGCCGAGCCCAGCCAGGGGCTCAGGAAGAAGCGGTAGCCGCGCACCAGCCCGATCAGGAAAGCATTGACCAGGCGCGACAGCCCCTGCAAGCCCCGGCGCAGCAAGGTCGGCAGTTTCATGCCCGCCACCCCTTTTGCACACAATGGGCCAGCATGGCCTGCAGTTCCGCGCGGACGGCCTGCTTCAAAGGCTCGGAAGCAGCGCTCGGAAACTCCTTGACTGGCCACGGCGCCTTCAGGCGCAACACCCAGTTGCCGGCGGGGCGCTCGGCATCCAGCCAACCCGCCTGTTCCAGCGCGGCAGCATGCTCGCGCCAGAGCTGGCGGGCCTGGTGCTTGATCAGAGAACGCGTGACCGAACGCCGCGCCATGCGCTTGGGCAGCACGAGTCCCAGGCGCCAGACACGGTGGTGAGTGCGCACTTCATCCACAGGCTCGACCACCTCGTGGCCCTCGCCTGTTGACAAGTCCGGTTCAAGCAGCGCCGACACCGTGGATCGGGGGGCACGACGCTCCAGCGAAGGCACGGCGAAATGCACCGTGAAATGCGCGCTGCGCGCCACGGGGCGGGTACCCAGGGCCTGCTGGAAATCGGCCGAGCACAGGCGTGGCCGCAGGGCCAGGGGGCTGAGCCGGGGGCGACTGGTCACGGCGCTGGGGATGTTTCGGGACGACCCAAAAAATTCAGGCTGCCCGATCGGTGCCGGAGCGGATCCGGGCACCACCTTGCAGCCTGTCGAGGCAAGGCCGTCATGCGTGCCGCCCACGTGCATGGCGTGGGATCGGCCCGGCGGCCTCATCTCATCGTCAGAGGCCGATCAGACGGCCAGACGCTTGCGGCCCTTGGCGCGGCGGGCGTTGATGACCTTGCGGCCACCCTTGGTCTTCATGCGGACCAGGAAGCCGTGGGTGCGGGCGCGGCGGGTCTTGGACGGTTGGTAAGTACGCTTCATGATGAATCCTTCAGGCCCCCGGCCGCCCGATCAATCCCGCACGGCCGGCGAGGCCGGGGCAGGTAGTCGAACGGACCACGAAGGGGTTTTTCATGTTCCGGGCTTTCATGCACCGAAGGCGTCATGCGAGACCGGGTTTGTTGACAGCTTGCGAATCGATTGCCGCAGGCCATGTGCCGACACCACCAAAACCGGGCGCAACACTGGATTGTTTCCGCAACATTCCAGGGGTACACCCAACTCACAACGGGTCGAACCAGCGATTACAGCAGAGATCTTCGAGTCCGTCAATGGGTTGTCGCCACAGGTCGCAAGGGCAAAGTCTGTGGATAACCTGTCGGAAAACACCCTCCGCCAGCGTAGAATCTGCGGCCCAAGGAAGGACTTGTCCACAACATGAGTGCCGCCGATTCCAGCGTCAATCCCAGTGCCAACGTGGCACCCCACTTCAACCTGGACACCGTCTGGGCCCAGTGCTGCGAAAAGCTGCGCGCCGAACTCCCCGAACAGCAGTACAACACCTGGATCCGTCCGCTGCCGCCCGCCGATGTGCAGCGCGATGGCGACACCACGGTGCTCAACGTGCGTGTGCCCAATCGCTTCATCCTCGACTGGATCCGCACGCAGTACAGCGCCCGTCTCGAAGCCATCCTGGCCAGCGTGAGCGATGGCCCGGTGCGCCTGGACATCAGCATGGCGGCCCGCCCGGCCATGGCCCGGCCGATGGGTCAGACCATGATGCCGCCCAATGCGCTGGGCATGCCGCAAGGCCCGAGCGGCCTGGGCACGGCCATGCCCCCCAACGCGCTGGCCGCCCGCGTGGCCGGCGCTTATCAACAGGGCCCCGTGAACCCGCTGCCGCCCAGCGCCGGCCCGCACACCGTGGTGCTGGCCGATCCGGGCATCGAGCACCCGCACAACGTGGTCGGCCTGCACACGGGCCAGCGCCGCGGCAACGGCCACCCGCAGGTGATGGGGCTGAACCCGGGCCTCACCTTCGACAACCTGGTGCCCGGTCGCGCCAACCAGATGGCGCGCACCGCCGCCCTGCACGTGGCCGGCGCCCCCGGCCACATGTACAACCCGCTGTTCATCTACGGCGGCGTGGGCCTGGGCAAGACCCACCTGATGAACGCCGTGGGCAACGCCCTGCTGGCCGACAAGCCCGACGCGCGCATCCTGTACCTGCACGCCGAGCAGTTCATCTCCGACGTGGTCAAGAACTACCAGCGCAAGACGTTCGACGAGCTCAAGGCCAAGTACCACAGCCTCGATCTGCTGCTGATCGACGACGTGCAGTTCTTCGCGGGCAAGGACCGCACGCAGGAAGAGTTCTTCAACGCGTTCGAGGCCCTGCTGGCCAAGAAGGCGCACATCATCATGACCAGCGACACCTACCCCAAGGGCCTGGCCAACATCGATGAGCGCCTGACCTCCCGCTTCGACGCCGGCCTCACGGTAGCCATCGAGCCGCCCGAGCTCGAAATGCGCGTCGCCATCCTGATCAAGAAGGCCGACCAGGAGGGCATCGCCATGCCCGAGGACGTTGCCTTCTTCGTGGCCAAGAACGTGCGCGCCAACGTGCGCGAGCTCGAAGGCGCCCTGCGCAAGGTGCTGGCCTTCGCCAAGTTCAGCCACAAAGAGATCACCATCGCGCTGGCCCGCGAGGCCCTGAAGGACCTGCTCTCCATCCAGAACCGCCAGATCAGCGTCGAGAACATCCAGAAGACGGTGGCCGATTTCTACAAGATCAAGGTGGCCGACATGTACAGCAAGAAGCGCCCGGCCAGCATCGCCCGCCCGCGCCAGATCGCCATGTACCTGGCCAAGGAGCTGACCCAGAAGAGCCTGCCCGAGATCGGCGAGCTCTTCGGTGGCCGCGACCACACCACCGTGCTGCACGCCGTGCGCAAGATCGCCGGCGAACGCGCCAAGGACACCGAGCTGAACCAGCAACTGCACGTGCTGGAACAGACTCTGAAGGGCTGACGTCAGCACAGCGCAGTTTTCTGCGAGGATGTCAAGCCAACAAGGTTGTGGATAAAAAAAGGACAAGGCAGTGCTTGTCCACAGCCCCTTGCGATTTTCCGAAGTTGTTGTCTGTTGTCCCCAAAACCGCGACCGCGGTGGCCCACAGGCTTGTCCCGGCGCTAAACCCTTGATGGATCAGGACAAAATACGGTTGTGCACAGAAACATGCGGCCTTCTACTACGACGACCAATTTGAAAGAATGAAATGATTGTGTTGAAAGCAGCCCAAGAAAAAGTCCTCTCGGCCCTGCAATCGGTCGGCGGGATCGTGGAACGTCGCCACACCCTGCCCATCCTGGCCAACGTGCTGATCCGCAAGAAGGGCCCGCAGATCGAACTGGTGACCAGCGACCTGGAGATCCAGATCCGCACCAGCGCCGAACTCGGCGGTGACGAGGGCGACTACGCCGTCACCGTGGGCGCCAAGAAGCTGGGCGACATCCTCAAGAGCCTGCCGGGCGACCAGACCGTGTCCCTCACGGCCAACCAGACCAAGCTGACCCTGCAGGCCGGCAAGAGCAAGTTCACGCTGCAGACGCTGCCGGCCGAAGACTTCCCCCTGGTGCAGGAAGCTGCGGATTTCGGACCCGCCTTCAGCGTGCCCCAGAAGACGCTCAAGCTGTTGATCGGCCAGGTGCACTTCGCCATGGCCGTGCACGACATCCGCTACTACCTCAACGGCATCCTGTTCGTCGCTGAAGGCAAGAGCCTGACGCTGGTGGCCACCGACGGCCACCGCCTGGCCCTGGCCCAGGCCACGCTCGATGTCGACATGCCCAAGCAGGAGGTCATCCTGCCGCGCAAGACGGTGCTGGAGCTGCAACGTCTGCTCAAGGACGACGGCAAGGCCGCGGAAGGCGAAGAAGCCCAGATCGAGATGCGCTTCGCCGGCAACCAGGCCAAGTTCGCCTTCGGCGGCCTGGAGTTCGTCACGAAGCTGGTCGAGGGCAAGTTCCCCGACTACAACCGCGTCATCCCCAAGAACCACAAGAACCACATCACCCTGGGCCGTGCCACGCTGCTGGCCAGCCTGCAGCGCGCCGCCATCCTCACGTCCGAAAAGTTCAAGGGCGTGCGCATGAACTTCGCGCCGGGCGTGCTGGGCATTGCCTCGAGCAACGCCGAGCAGGAAGAGGCCAAGGAAGAGCTCGAGATCGACTACGGCGGCGACAGCTTCGAGATCGGCTTCAACGTGGGCTACCTGATGGACGTGCTGGCCAACATGAGCCAGGACATGGTGACCGTGTCCCTGCACGACGCCAACAGCTCGGCCTTGATCACGAACCCCGAGTTCGAAGGCTTCAAGTACGTCGTGATGCCGATGCGGATCTGAGACAAGGGGGGGTCACCCCCATGCAATCAGGTGGTGTAACAAAAAACGATTTACGGTAGTCTCGCCTCACAAGAGATTGAGGAGGCGGATACCGTGAAACGTTCAGGAATTTTGCTGGCGACCACCTTGGCCTGCGCGCTGGGCCCGCAGATGGCCCATGCGGCCGATCTGGCATCGGCCACGGCATCGATCACCGGTCTGAGCTACCACCTGGTGGACCTGGATCTGAACGACGGCATCACGCCGTGGGTCCAGTTCGGCAGCAACACCTACGTGCTGGCCAGTGCCGGCGGCAGCAATCAGCTGTCCATCGGGACACCGTTCGACGCGTCGCTGCAGACCGCATCGGTCACCGGTGCCACGGCGTCGGCCTCTGTGTCGACCACGGGCCTGCAAAGCAGCGCGTGGCTCGATGGGCAGAGCATCCAGAACCTGGTGGTCGACACATCCTCGTCCAACACCTCGCTGTACACCTCGAACGCGCTGGCCACCACGCGGTATGGCACCTTGGGTGCCGATGGGCTGCCCGTTCCCGGCTACAAGGAAACCAACTGGACGCTGTCCGCCAACACCGCCCTGGTGATCGACGGCATCTTCACCATCTCCGTGCAGGTGGATGGAACCCAGCTGGCGCAGGGCACATTGCTGCAAGGCGCTCAGGCGGGCGGCACGTACGGCCTGATCGTCGACGCCCTGGCCAACGCCTCGTTCAGCATCTATGCCGATGGCGTCTACGGCGGTGCCAACCCGTTGCCTGCCCTGTCTGACGAGGCTGTCCTGCAAGCCACGGCGGCGCATTTGTGGAACGTCAACGGTTCGGGCCTCGACAACCAGAGCCTCACGCAGTCCTTCACGCTCCAGATCACCAACAGCCTGGCAAGCACCCGCACAGGTCTGCTGACCACGTCTGTTGCCACCAGCACCCACGCGCTGTTCACGTCGCCTGCATTCCCGCCGGGCGCACCCGTTCCCGAACCCGGCACCTGGGCCTTGATGGGCCTGGGCCTGGGCTTGATGGGCTGGCGCGTGCGTGCAACGCGTGCCGTCACGAAGGCCTGATTCCCCTATGGAACGCCCCCAAAAACGGGGGGTGAAACAAGCTAAAATGTCAGATCCCTGAAGACCGTCTTCGGGGATCTTTTCTTTTCCGGGCCCGACATGAGCGACACCCCAGCGAACGACCAGAACCCAGCGCAGCAGCCCGCCGCACCCGACACGGGCTATGGCGAAGGCAGCATCCAGATCCTGGAAGGCCTGGAAGCGGTGCGCAAGCGGCCCGGCATGTACATCGGCGACACGTCCGACGGCACCGGCCTGCACCACCTGGTTTTCGAGGTGGTCGACAACTCCATCGACGAAGCCCTGGCCGGCCACTGCGACGACATCGTCGTCACCATCCACACCGACAACTCCATCAGCGTCACGGACAACGGGCGGGGCATCCCCACCGGCGTGAAGATGGACGACAAGCACGAGCCCAAGCGCAGTGCGGCTGAAATCGCCCTGACCGAGCTGCACGCCGGCGGCAAGTTCAACCAGAACAGCTACAAGGTGTCGGGCGGCCTGCACGGCGTGGGCGTGTCCTGCGTGAACGCGCTGTCCAAGTGGCTGCGCCTGACGGTGCGCCGAGAAGGCAAGGTGCACTTCATCGAGTTCCGCAAGGGCATCCCTCAGGATCGCCTGCTGGAGCAGCGCGACGGCTTCGAAGTGAGCCCCATGCGCATCACCGGCGACACCGAGAAGCGCGGCACCGAGGTGCACTTCCTGCCTGATGAAGAGATCTTCAGCAACATCGACTTCCACTACGAGATCCTCAGCAAGCGCCTGCGCGAGCTGAGCTTCCTGAACAACGGCGTGAAGATCCGCCTGGTCGACGAGCGCAACAACAAGGAAGACAACTTCGCCTACGCCGGTGGCGTCAAGGGCTTCGTGGAGTTCATCAACAAGGGCAAGAACACCCTGAACCCCAACATCTTCCATGCGCAAGGCGACAAGACCTCGGAGCACGGCACCAACGTCGGCGTGGAAGTGGCCATGCAGTGGAACGAGAGCTACAACGAGAACGTGCTCTGTTTCACCAACAACATCCCCCAGCGGGATGGCGGTACCCACCTGACCGGCCTGCGCGCGGCCATGACCCGCGTGATCAACAAGTACATCGAAGACAACGAGCTGGCCAAGAAGGCCAAGGTCGAAGTGGCCGGTGACGACATGCGCGAAGGCCTGGCCTGCGTGGTCTCCGTGAAGGTGCCCGAGCCCAAGTTCAGCAGCCAGACCAAGGACAAGCTGGTGTCGAGCGAAGTGCGCGCGCCGGTGGAAGACATCGTCAGCCGCCTGCTGACCGACTGGCTGCTCGAGAACCCGATCGACGCCAAGATCATCTGCGGCAAGATCGTGGAGGCCGCCCGCGCCCGCGAAGCTGCCCGCAAGGCCCGTGAAATGACGCGCCGCAAGGGCGTGCTCGATGGCCTGGGCCTGCCTGGCAAGCTGGCTGACTGCCAAGAGAAAGACCCGTCGCTCTGCGAAATCTACATCGTGGAGGGTGACTCCGCCGGTGGCTCCGCCAAGCAGGGCCGCGACCGCAAGTTCCAGGCAATCCTGCCCCTGCGCGGCAAGATCCTGAACGTGGAGAAGGCGCGCTACGAGAAGCTGCTGACCAGCAATGAAATCCTCACGCTGATCACGGCGCTGGGCACCGGCATCGGCCGCGGTGCGGGGGGCGATGACTTCAACCCCGACAAGCTGCGCTACCACCGCATCATCATCATGACCGATGCTGACGTGGACGGCGCCCACATCCGTACCCTGCTGCTGACCTTCTTCTTCCGGCAGATGCCGGAGCTGGTGGAGCGCGGCCACATCTACATCGCGCAGCCGCCGCTGTACAAGGTGAAGCTGGGCAAGCACGAGCAGTACCTGAAGGACGCCCGCGCGCTGGACGACTACTTGATGAAGGTGGCCCTGGAAGGCGCCGTGGTGGAGCCTGAAGGCTCGGGCGAAGGCAAGCCCGCCATCGCCGGCGATGCCCTGGTGGACCTGGCCAATGCCTACGTGACGGCCAACGCCGTGGTGGAGCGCCTGGGCAACTGGATGGACATCGAGGCCCTGCGCGCGATTGCCAACGGCCTGACGCTGAACCTGGACACCCTGGAAGCCGCCGAGGCCAGCGCCGTGGCGCTGAAGGCTGCGCTCAAGACCGCCGAAGTGACGGCCGAGTTCGACGCCCGCACCGACAAGCACATCCTGCGCATCAGCCGTGTCTTCCACGGCAACACCAAGTACAGCATCATCAATGCCGACTTCGTGCATGGCGCCGACTACGAGGCGCTGAGCCGCGCGGGCATCACCTTCAAGGGCCTGCTGGGGCCTGACGCCGTGGTGCGCCGTGGCGAGGGCGAGAAGGCCAAGGAAATCAAGGTGAGCGATTTCCGCGCCGCGATGGCCTGGCTGCTGCAGCAGGCCGACGGCGCCGTGGGCCGCCAGCGCTACAAGGGGCTGGGCGAGATGAACCCCGAGCAGCTGTGGGAGACGACGATGGATCCGGAAGTTCGGCGCTTGTTGAAGGTGCAGATCGAGGATGCGATTGAAGCCGATCGCGTGTTCACGATGTTGATGGGAGATGAGGTGGAGCCGCGTCGGGACTTCATCGAGACGAATGCGCTGCGGGCGACGAACATCGACGCTTGACGCCCCAGTTGTGATGTAGTAACGTACCTACATCTCTTTTCAAGGGATGTAGGCCGTGACCGTCACCACTTTCTCAAGCCGCGAGTTCAATCAGGATGCCAGCAAGGCCAAGAAGGCTGCGCAGCATGGCCCTGTGTTCATCACCGATCGTGGCCGGCCAGCCCACGTGTTGCTGACCATCGAGCAATACCAGCAACTGGCCGGGCAGCATGGTGCCGACATCGTGGACATGCTGGCCATGCCTGAAAACGGCGACATCGCATTCGAGCCGCCCAAGCTGAAAGGTCCGCTGGCCAAGCCAGCCGATCTGAGCTGATGTGGCCAGTGCCAGTGCATGTACCTGCTCGACACCAATGTCGTCTCCGAACTGCGCAAGGCCAAGTCGGGCAAGGCCTCTCCGAAGGTGATCGAATGGGCGCGCAGTGTGCCGCCGGCATCGCTCTACCTGTCAGCCATCATGGTGCTGGAGATCGAGTTGGGCATCCTGCTGATCGAGCGCAAGGATGCCGCTCAAGGTGCGCAATTGAGGACTTGGATGAGCGGCCATGTGTTGCCATCTTTTGCCAATCGCATCTTGCCGGTGGACACGGCGGTGGCCTTGCGTTGCGCCCGGCTGCATGTGCCGGATCCCGGTGCCGAAAGAGACATGCTGATCGCAGCCACGGCGCTGGTGCATGGGTTCACGCTGGTGACGCGCAATGTGGCTGACTTCAAGGACATTGAGCTTGCGGTGCTGAATCCTTGGGGGTAGATCATTTGGTGCGGCGTGGTCAATGGCACCGAGTTCGGCTAACCTAACAAAAATTCTTGTTGGTCGTCCCAGGGGAGCGGTACGGACGTGATCATCTATCAGGCTGACAAGCGTCAGTTCTTGCACGACACCTTTCGGGACGACATCGAACACGTTCTGGCGCAGCAATACCTGCGTACCATGGGGCGCAGCGTTCATTCGGCCGAGTTCAACGCCTGGAAGCACTCGCTGTTCGAAGTGGGAGAAGTTCTTCAAGATCCAGGCATTCCCGATGACATGGGCGTAGCGTTGGAATACACGGTGCCGCAGACCTCTAAGCGCATCGATGTGTTGCTCACTGGGGCTGATGAGGCAGGTTTGCCCAAGCTGGTCATCATCGAGCTCAAGCAGTGGTCTGCAGCCCGCTTCAGTGAGAAGGACGGCATTGTCTGGGCGCGTCGAGGAGGCAGGGCTGCTGAAACCGAGGGACCTCACCCCAGTTATCAAGCCTGGTCCTACGCAGCATTGCTGAACGATTTCAATACTGCCGTGTATGAAGGTGGTGTGGTTCTGCAGCCCTGTGCCTACCTTCACAACTATCCCAAGCGCGATGGTGTCATCGACCATCCTGCCTATGCCCACCACATCGAAAGGGCGCCGCTGTTTCTCAAGAAGGAAGCAGAACAACTCAAGGCCTTCATCCGCCAGCACGTGCGCCATGGAGACAAGCGCGGGCTGCTGTACTTGATCGAAAACGGCAAGATCCGGCCCTCGAAGATGCTCGCTGACAGCGTGGCTGGATTGCTGCAAGGCCAGCCGGAGTTCGTGTTGGTGGATGATCAGAAGCTGGTGTTCGAAACCGTGCTGCAAGCAGATGTGAAGGCCCACCGAGGCACATCCGCTCGTAAGCAGGTGGTCATCGTGCAAGGTGGCCCGGGAACGGGCAAGACTGTGGTCGCTATCAACCTGCTGGCCACGTTGCTGCAGCGCAAGCGAAATGCTCGGTATGTGTCCAAGAACGCTGCTCCACGCAGTGTGTATGCGGCCAAGCTCACAGGCACGTTCAAGAAGACCCACATCCACAACCTGTTCAGCGGGTCGGGCGCGTTCACTGAGAGCTTGGTCAACGGGTTTGACACACTGCTGGTGGACGAGGCTCACCGCCTGAACGAGAAGTCCGGCCTCTATGGCAACTTGGGTGAGAACCAAGTCAAGGAAGTGATCCATGCGGCTCGCTGCACCGTCTTCTTCGTGGACGACGACCAGCGAGTGACTCTTTCCGACGTGGGTCACAGCGATGAGTTGCGCAGATGGGCCCGTGAGTTGAATGCCGATGTGACCGAACTGACATTGGCCTCGCAGTTCAGGTGCAGCGGCAGTGATGGTTACCTGGCCTGGTTGGACGACGTGCTCGACGTTCGCGCTACAGCCAACACGGAACTGGATCGACGCGACTATGATTTTCGCGTGATGGGCAGTCCCAATGAACTGCATGCGCTGATCGAAGACAAGAATCGCAGCGCCAACAAGGCACGAATGGTGGCAGGCTACTGTTGGGGCTGGCCTAGCAAGAAGGATCCAAAAGCCTTCGACATCGTCATGCCGGAGTTTGGCTATCGTCGACAGTGGAATCTCACGCAAGACGGTAGTCTTTGGATCATGGCCGATGAGTCGGTGGCACAGGTCGGTTGTATCCACACCTGCCAGGGGCTGGAGGTGGATCACATA
>DXIO01000100.1 GCA_019112875.1 Candidatus Aquabacterium excrementipullorum | reverse complement strand
CCCCCCCGCCGCCGCCGCCCCAGGAGGCGCCGCCCCCGATGGCACCTCCTTTCCCGTACGCCTGGGTAGGCCGCTTCGTCGATGAGGCGCCTCGCGCGGTCATCGCCGGCCCCAATGGCACCTGGGTGCTTCGCCAGGGAGAAGTGATCGAGGGCCAATGGCGCCTGGGCGCCATCGGGGAACGCCAATTGACCGTGACCTTCCTGCCACTGAGCCAGGACCAGACCGTGGCCTTGAAGTGACCATGATTTTCCGCATCAACTCCCCATCCCTCCTGGCCCGGGCCATCGTCTGGTCTCTGGCCATCTGCCTGCTGGCCGGGTGTGCCGCCCCGGAGCTCCGTCAAGCCCAGACCCTCGCCCAATCCGGCCAGCACGAGGCCGCCCTGGCCAAGCTGCAGCAGGCCAGCGAAGCGCATCCGGACGATACCGCGCTGCGCACGGCCTACATCAAGCAGCGCGACACCACCGTGGCCTACCTGCTGTACCAGGCCGAGTCGGCCCGTGCGGCCGGCCGGCGCGGGGAAGTGCAATCGCTGCTCGAACGCCTCGAGCTGGCCGCGCCAGGCCACCCGCGTGCCGCCTGGCTGCGCGACGAGATCGCACGTGCCGATCGCCAGCAACGCCTGCTGGCCGAAGCGAAGGACGCACTGGACAAGAAGCGCTGGGGCGCGGCCGATGCCGCCCTGCGCGCCATCCTGGCCGAATCGCCCGGGCATTCGGAAGCCCGATGGTTGCAGAGCCAACTCGACGAGCAGCGCGCCGACCAGACCCGCAAGCAAGGCTCATTGCAACTGGCCACGGCCGGCAAGACCATCACGCTGGAGTTCCGCGAAGCCGCGTTGCGCAGCGTGTTCGAAACCCTGGCCCGCGCGGCCAACGTCAATTTCGTCTTCGACAAGGATGTGCGCGGCGATGCCAAGGTCACGCTGTTCCTGCGCAGCACCACGGTGGACGAGGCCCTGCGCGTGATCCTGGGCACGCAGCAGCTGGGCTCCAAGCTGCTCAATGGCAACACCGTGCTGGTGTTCCCCAACACCGCGCAGAAGCAACGCGAATTGCTGGACACTGTCACGCGCAGCTTCTACCTGGTCAATGCCGACCCCAAGCAGGCGCAGACGCTGATCCGCACCGTGGCCAAGACGCGCGACATCTTCCTGGACGAACGCCTGAACATGTTGGTGGTGCGAGACACGCCCGAGGTGATGCGCCTGGTCGAGCGGCTGGTGGCCGGCATCGACCTGCCCGACCCGGAGGTGATGCTGGAGTTGGAAGTGATGGAGGTGTCCAGCAACAAGCTCACCGAGATCGGGGTGAGCTGGCCGGCGTCGGCCAACTACGGCGTGCCGAACTCCACCGCCGACATCACCAGCACCTCGGGCCTGCGCTGGAGCGCGGCCAACCCCCTGGCCGTGGCCACGCTGCGGGGCAGCGTGGATGCCACCAACCTGCTGGCCAATCCGAAGATCCGCGCCCGCAACCGCGAGAAAGCGAAGATCCTGCTGGGCGAGAAGCTGCCCGTGTTCACGACCACCTCCACCGCCAACGTGGGCGTGTCCGCTTCTGTCAGCTACCTCGATGTCGGGCTGAAGGTGGAGCTGGAGCCGCAGGTGCAGCTGGACAACGATGTCACCATCAAGGTGGCGTTGGAAGTGAGCAGCGTGACCGGCAAGGTGACGGGCCCCGAGGATTCGCTGGCCTACCAGGTGGGCACGCGCCAGGCCACGACCTCGCTGCGCCTGAAGGACGGCGAGACGCAAATCCTGGCCGGCCTGATCAGGGAAGAAGAAACGCGCACCTCCGCCGGCCTGCCCTGGATCCACGAGATGCCCGTGCTGGGCCGCCTGTTCGGCAAGACCTCCGACACACGCAACAAGACCGAGGTGGTGCTGCTGGTCACGCCGCATGTGGTGCGCAACATCAGCCAGGGTCTGATGTCGTCATTGCCCATGACCTCGGGCACCGATGCGCAGCCGGGTGCGCCGGCCTGGGTGCTGTCCTCCGGTGAGGCGGGTGGCACGGCGGGCCGGAGTGGCCCGGGGGCGCCCTCGCGCACGCCAGGACTGAGTGCGCGCCCGATGGCGGGTGTGCCCACCGAGGGCGTGCAACTGGGCGGACCCGACGAAGTGCCGCCTGGCGGCAGCTTCCAGATCACCGTCACCAATCCGGGCCGCGAGCCCTTGAGCGCAGGGCTGCTGTACGACCTGGGCGTGTTGAGCGCGGCCACGGTGCCGGGTGGCCCGCCGGACAATGGCCGCGTGCAGGTGGACGTGCCCGCCCTGGGCAGCAAGTCCTTCACGTTCACGGCCAAGGCCGGCGCGGGTGTCAGCGAGACCAACGTGGGCCTGGACAACGGCGCCGCCGCGGGCTGGACCATCCGCATCCGGGGCCCGCAGGATGCGGCCACGCCCGCTCCGGGCGAGGCCCCGCCAGTCGATCCGTCGCAGGATGGCCGCTGAGGCGCCGCGGACCATGCGCACGCGCGGCTTCACCCTGCTCGAGATGGTCATCGTCGTGATGATCGTCGGCATCCTGGCCAGCGCAGCCGTGCCGCTGGCCGCGCTGCACCAGCGCCGCCAGAACGAGGCCGAGTTGCGCACAGGCCTGCGCACCATCCGTCTGGCGCTGGACGCCTACAAGAAAGCCTGGGACCAGGGGCAGATCGAGAAGAAGGAAGGCGACACCGGCTACCCGCCTACGCTCGATGTACTGGTGAGCGGCGTGGTCGACGTGCGCCAGGCTGCCCTCACGCCCAAGCGCATCTATTTCCTCCGGCGCCTGCCCCGCGATCCTTTTGCCGCCGCCACCGTGCCCGCAGCGGCCACCTGGGGCCTGCGCAGCTATGCCAGCCCGCCCGAGCAGCCTCAGGCCGGCGCCGATGTATTCGATGTCTACTCGCGCACCGACGGTGTGGGGATGGACGGCGTGCCCTACCGCCAATGGTGACCGGCATGAACGCAGCATTCCGACGTCATCGGGGTTTCACGCTGATCGAGCTGATCGTGGTGCTGGCCATCATCGCATTGCTGGCCAGCATCGTCGCGCCGCGCTACACGCGCAGCGTCGAGCGTGCACGCGAAGCCTCGCTCAAGACCTCGCTGGCCGTGATGCGCGATGCCATCGACAAGTTCGCGGGCGACCGCGGGCGCTACCCCGGATCGCTCGACGAGATGGTGCAGATGGGTTACCTGCGCACGCTGCCCGAAGACCCGCTGACCGGCCGGCGCGACAGCTGGGTCATGCTGCCGCCGCTGCCCCAGAGCAGCATGGAAGGCGCCATGGGCGATGTGCGCAGCGGCGCCTCGGGGCGGGGGCTGGATGGCACTCCCTATGCGAACTGGTGAGCGTGGCTTCACCTACCTGGCCCTGCTGTGGTGGGTGACCCTCAGTGGTGTGATGCTGGCCGCGCTGGGCAGTCAGTGGCGCCTGGACATGACGCGCCAGCGCGAGGCCGAACTGGCGTTCCGCGGCGCCCAGATCCAGGCCGCGCTGGCGGCCTACCAGAACAACACGCCCCCCGGGCAGCCCAGGCTGCCCCAGGCCTTGTCGGATCTCCTGGACGACACACGCCAGGGCCCACCCCGGCGACACCTGCGACGCCTGTGGGGCGACCCCGTCACCGGGCAGCCATGGGGTCTGCTGCGCAATGAGGCGGGCGGCATACGGGGCGTCTACAGCACATCGGAGCGCCGGCCGCTGCCGGCGCCCGACAGCGTCAGCACCTACCGCGAGTGGCTGTTCGATGTGCCCGACACGCCGGCCCTGCCTGCGGAGGGCGCGTCCTCGGCCTCCGGGCTGTCCGCAGGGGGCGAGGGCGGTGGCGCGGGCACGCCCGGCCGCTGAGCACCGTCGCGCGGCCTCAAGGTTCTTTACATGCGTCAACAAACCGTCACGCATGCTCTGGACAATGGCGCGTCCTCAGGGCCCAGCATGCACATGAAATCAAACGCCACCACGTCCGAGCCGTCCGAGTGTCTGCTGCGCATCGTGGAGGCGGCGCCGCAGGTCAACCGGCGCTACCAGTTCTTCCTGTGGAGTCAGGCGGATCTGCAACGCTGGCTGCCGCACAAGCTGCTGGTGTGCGGCGCCTACCACCGTGAATACCGTGATCTCGTGTTCGATGTGTTCAACAGCGTGCCGATTCCCGAAGCGGCTTTGCGGGGCCTTCAGTCACCGAGCGGGCCGGCGATCGCCGCGGCCATCAAGCGCTGGCACCAGCGCCGGCAGCAGTCCTGCTGGCTGCACCGCGAGGAACTGCCCGCAGGCGATGCCGTGGCCGAGATGATGCGCGAGGCCGGCTACCAGCATTTGCTGGTGCATGGGATGAGCCGCCCCGGGCGGCCGGACGAGATCGAAAGCTTCTTCCTGTTCGGCTCGCCCGAACACGTGCAGGACGATCAGGCCCTGGCCCACGCCGACATGCTGCTGCCCTGCCTGCACACCACCTACCTGCGCGTGCACACCACCGAGCGGCAGATGATCAGCGTGAGTGGAGCGAGCAGTGGCGGCATGGCCGCGGGCCCCGGCGCACTGCCGCGCGGCTCCGGCATCACCGAGCGTGAGCGGGAGATCCTGCTGTGGGTGCGCGATGGCCTGAGCAACCAGCAGATCAGCGAGCAGCTGGGCATCAGCGCGCTCACGGTGAAGAACCACATCCAGAAGATCCTGCGCAAGCTGGGTGCTGCCAACCGCGCGCAGGCCGTGGCCAAGGCCATGAGCATGAATGCCCTTGCGTCGGAATCGGTGTCGCGTCTGCAGTTCGGCGAGTAGTCCCCAGTCGAGGTCCCTCATGCCTGTCCGTTGTGCCATCGGGGCCCCATCCCTGTCGTCTCTGTGCTTGGCCCTCGCGCTGCTGAGCCAGGCCGTATCGGCCCAGATCCTGTCGCCTTCACGGGCGGATGGCCTGGGCGCGCGCGATGTCGATGTCTGGTCCGAGCAGGCCCGTCCGGCCTTGCCTCCAGCGGACAGGGCCCCCGTGAGCGATGCCGACTTCGCGACCGTCTCCCGGGGCGGCCCCTGGGAGGTGGCCGAGAGGCGTCCCCTGCAGGGCCCCCTGGTGAGCCTGTTCGGCCACGCGCGCGCAGGTCGCTGGGACGAGGTGCTGCGCGAGTTGCAGGCCAGCGATGCCAACCCTGATCAGCGCGATGCAGAGGGGGCCACGCTTCTGACGCTGGCGGCGCGCTCGGGCCGCCTGGATGTCGTGCGCGAATTGGTGCGACGCGGCGCCGATGTCGATCGGGTCGGGCTGCACGGCCATACCCCGCTGGGCGTTGCGGCCATGGCCGGGCACGATCTGCTCGTGCAGGCGTTGTTGCGGGCCGGCGCCGACCCGGCGCGTCGGAGCGCCCAGGGCCAGTCTGCATTGCACCTGGCAGCCCGGGAGGGACAGGTGTCCGTGCTCAGGACATTGCTGCGCCACCACGCCGATCCCTACGCGCTGAACCGATCGGGCCTGATGGCCGTGCACGAAGCGGCGGGCGGCGGCAGCATCCCTGCCATGGCTGTGCTGGTCGAGGCCGGTGTGCCGCCTGGTCTGGCCGACCGCCATGGGCTCAATGCCGTGCATGCCGCGGCGGTGAACCGCCAGTCCGAGGCCGTGGCCTGGCTGCGCGAGCGTGGCGTGGTCGTGCCACACCCCCTCACACAGGTGTTGCTGGACAGACCCGCCGATCCTCTGCCCGTGCTGCCCTGAGCGCCCCGCCTGCCGGCCTGTCCCCTTGAAGAGGCTGGGCCGAAAGGATCATGCGCCTGGTGCGGGTGGCCGGGGCGTGGCCTCATTTGAGCCGAACGGCTCATGCCGTGGTCAGTGCGGCGAGGGTTGCGTGTCACCGCGCTGGCGTAGTTTGACGCACGGTGATGCGTGATGCGTGGCCCCCGTTCGGACTAAGGGGCGCCCTGAGGAAGTCACACAGAGTTGCAAGACTTCACCTCACTCAGGGCTCGATCAGTTCCCGTGAGTTCGACTGAACCAACCTTTTTTCGGAGAATGCATATGAAACTGCAACACATCGCTGCTGCCGTGGCCCTGGTTGCCGCCGCGGGTGCTGCCAACGCCAGCATCGCCACGGGTGGCAATGGCTCCCTGGTCCTGATCGCCTACGACCGCACCGGTGGCACCACTACCGCCGGCGTGTTCGATCTGGGCCTGACCCTGGACGACTTCGTGGGCGCGACCGGCAACGGCACCGCCCTGGCTTCCGGCTCGCTGGCTGCCAATCCCAACACCAGCATCGTGTGGGACTTCAGCACCAACGCCCTCACGATCAATGGCAACCAGGTCAGCACCTACGGTACCAACGATTGGACCGCCGCCTGGAACCGTCTGCTGGCCAACGCCGATGCGTCCGAGCTGCAGTTCGTCGTCACCGCCTTCGACAACGTGGGCGTCGGCGCCAACATCCGCTCGCTGGTCACCGGCGTGGAGAACCCCACCGCCAACCAGCTGAACAACAACAGCACCCAGGCAGCGGCCCTCAACCAGATCTCGGGCGGCAAGTCCAACGACATCTTCACGCCCATCGCCAACAAGGGCACCATCGGCTCCTCGGCCAACGGCGCCTACACCTTCACTGCCGACGATGGCGCGACCACCCTGGCCAACGGCTACGTGATGGCCGGCGAAGGCTTCGGCAACAACTGGCGCAATGCCAACCTGCTCAATGGCGAAACCCTGGCCGGCACCGCTGCCGCCCTGTGGCTGATCGATGGCACGGCCAAGGAAGTCAAGACCCCCGGCCTCGTCACCCTGAACGTGGCCAATGGCCAGCTGGTGTACGCCCCTGTGCCCGAGCCCTCCACCTACGCGCTGCTGGTGAGCGGCCTGGCCGTGCTGGGCGCCATCGCCCGCCGTCGCCGCGCCTGATCCGCGCATCCTGAACTGACTGACCCGAGCCCCTCATGGGGCCCTGGCAGGGCCTTGTCCAAGGCCCTGCCAGGGGCGCTGCTGCCCGCTTGCTTTTCGTCCATACGTCCTCTTGCCTTCTCTTTTGGAGCATTCCATGAACTTCACCAAGATCGCCCTGGCCGCTGCCGTGACCCTGGTCGCCGCCCAAGCCCAGGCAGCCACCGTGTACCTGGCTGGTGCTTCCGCCACCTCGGCCAACTACCGCTCGGCCCTGACGACCCTGTGCACCAGCGCTGGCGGCACGGCCACCACGATCACCAACACGACCGACACCAACCTGTTCGCCGTGAAGTGCTCGAAGAACTTCTCGGGCCTGGCCGGCATCGATGCCGTGTCCTTCAACGTGGCTGGCGGCTCGTTCACCGCCATCTCTACCTCCGCCGGTACCCAGACCACCCAGTTCGTCGACGTGGCCGACACGTCCGGCAACACCCTGACTGCCGCCCGCAAGTCTGAAGGTGGCTTCCTGGACATCGACGCCGCGGCCTTCCCCGCCGCCGAGCTGACCGCCGCCGGCCTGGCCCAGGCGCCCGCCACGCAAGCCGCCAGCTTCAGCCAGGTCTTCGGCGTGGCCGTGAGCCCCGCCCTGTACACCGCCCTGCAATCGGCCCAAGGCATCGCCGGTGCCGGCCTGGATGCCATCGACCCCGCTCACCAGCCCAGCATCACGAAGGCCCAGTACGCCTCGATCGTGTCCGACTCCTTCAACACGGCCAAGCAGGACATCACCGCCATCCTGAACGTCGGCACCGCGGGCGACAAGCTGACCGTGTGCCGCCGCGTGTCCACCTCGGGCACCCAGGCTTCGTCCAACCAGTTCTTCCTGAACGGCTACATCGGCGGTGATGGCGCCGCCGGTGGCGCTGTGAGCCCCGCCGATGCCGCCAACTACGCTTCGGCCAACTCCGGCCTGACCAGCTACGACGTGCAGGAAGGCGCTGGCACGGGCAATGCCCGTACCTGCCTGAGCGCCGCCGGCTACGCCCTGGGCGTGCTGTCGCTGGAGAACTACCCCGACCTGACCACCCGCTCGGGCGGCCAGCGCGCCGACCGCAAGTGGCGCTACGTGAAGATCGCCGGCATCGCTGCGTACGACGGCCCCAGCGCCGCCAGCCCCAGCTCGACCGGCAAGAGCACGGACACGGCCAAGGCCGGCCAGTACGAGTTCTGGTTCACGTCGCAGAAGTACGGCCACACCGCCAACGGCACTGCCGTGATCAACGCCATCGATGACACGCTGAGTACCCTGAACCTGAGCGGGCTGTTCGGCAACTCGACCAGCGCCGCCCAGCGCCTGTCCAACACGTCGCCCGTGTTCTTCAACTGATCGAGCTGGTTGACGTTTGCGCCTCCTGAAAAAAGGGGCGGCGCAGGCTGGTTGTACACGACAGTCCCCACCCGGGGACTGTTCTTTTGTGATCGTCGAACATGGAAAAAGTACCCGTCACCACCGCGGGCTGTCTCGCCAGGGCCGTGCTGGCGTTTGCATTGGTCGCCGCAGGCCGCACGGTCGTGGCGCAGGCCGTGGAGGCCGGCACCGAGCCCGTGTTCGACGTGTATGAATACGTGATCGAGGGCAACACCCTGCTGCCGGCGGCCCTCGTCGAGCGCACGGTGTCACCGTTCATGGGCCCGGGCCGCGGCTTTGCCGATGTCGAGCGGGCCCGCAACGCGCTGGAGAAGGCCTACCAGGACGCCGGCTACCTGTCGGTGCTGGTGAGCCTGCCCAACCAGCAGGTGGACCGCGGCGAGGTGCACCTGGAGGTGGTGGAGGCAGCGCTGCAGAAAGTGACCGTCACCGGCGCGCAATACCATCTGCCCAGCCGCATCCAGGCCGCCGTGCCGGCCTTGCGCCAGGGCGAGGTGCCGCACTTCCCGTCGGTCCAGCAGCAGCTGGCCGAAGTGCAGTCCGCGCAGTTGCAGGTCACGCCGCTGGTGAATGCCAGCGAGGATGGCCAGGGCATCGACGTGGACCTCAAGGTAAAGGACGAGGCCCCGTACTTCGGCAGCCTTCAATACACCAACGCGCAGAGCTACAACACCACCCGGGGCCGCACCAATGCCTCCGTGGGCGTCAACAACCTGTTCCAGCGAGGCCACACGCTGGGCCTGAGCTGGCAATACGCCCCCCATCGCCCGAAAGACAGCAACACGCTGTCGATGATGTACGGCATCCCGTTGACGGGGCGTGACGACCTGTTGCTGTCGGCCACCGACAGCGACAGCGACACCCTGACCCGCGTCGATGGCACCGGGCCGTCCTCGACGCTGACCAAGGGCACCTTCTATGGCCTGCGCTGGAGCCACCGGCTCGACGCGCTGAACTGGCCGGTCAGGCACAGCGTCTTCGCCTCGGTCGACTACAAGCACAACCGCGACTTCAACACCTTCAAGGATGGGCTGATCGTGCAGCGGCCTCCGACCCGCTACCCCTTGCTCAGCGGCGGCTACAGCTTCACGCACAACGGCGCGGGCGATGTCGTGAGCACGCTCAACGCCTCTGCCAGGTTCAGCACCCATGCGCTCGCCGGTCGAACGGTGGATTGCGACGGGCTGAGGCTGGAGCAGTTCGATTGCAAGCGCGCCGGCGCATCGGCGGATTTCGCCGCGGTGCAGATCGGCATCGGGCATGCCCGCCCCGTGCTGGGCAACTGGCGCCTCAATGTCAGCGCGGACGTGCAACTGGCGACGGGCCCTCTGCCCAGTGGCGAGCAGTACAGCCTGGGCGGCAACGCCACCGTGCGCGGGTACTACGACTACGAGCAGTCCGGTGACGAAGGCTGGAATTCGCGCATCGAGCTCGTCACGCCCGTCTGGATGAGCGTGTGGGGTGTGCGCTCCACCGCGCTGGTCTTCGCGGATCGGGGCTTCGTCCACATCATCAATGCGCAACTCACCCAGGTGCCGCGCGTGCACCTGGGCAGCCAGGGCGTGGGTTTGCGCTTCTTCAGCGATCAGGGCCTGCAGATCGGCCTGGACCTGGCCCGTGTGGCCTTCGACACCGAGCGGCCGACGGACAACGGCGCACGGGCCTATGCCAGCGGCCCGAAGGCCGGTCGCCGTTACCGCCTGGACATCAGCGTCCAGCAGTCCTTCTGAGTTCCGCCCGCCACCTACCGCAGGAGAAGTACCATGAACAAGCACATCCACCGCCTCGTGTTCGATCGTCGACGTGGCATGCGCGTTCCTGCGGCGGAGCACGCGCGGTCCGCGGGCAAGGCCGCTGGCGGGCAGACGCGTGCGGCGGCGGTGGTGGGGGCCGTGTCCCTGCTCGTGGGGCCTTTGGCGCAGGCGCAGATGGTGTCGGGCAACGTGTCGGCCAGCGCCATGGGCAGCGCGCGGGTGTCCGCCTCGGCCTCGCCTGCGCGGGCGCTGTCGCCCGGGCGCTCGGTGGCCGACATGGTGTCGCAGGTGCTGGCCAGTGGCCGGCCGAATCTGCCGGTGTTCTCCTCCGAGTACAGGGGCGACAACCTCGGGGTGTTCGACGATCCCAGCAAGTCGGCCGATGGCTACGTGATGACGCTGTTGCAGAAGAGCGGGGCCATCGTCGTCAACTGGGACAGCTTCAACATCGGCAAGGGCTACACGATGCGTTTCGTGCAGCCCGAAGGCGGTCGTGCGCTCAACAAGGTGCGGGGAGGCGATCCCGCGGTGATCGACGGCGTGCTGCAGGCCAATGGCGAAGTGATGATCGAAACCGGCGCGGGCATCATCTTCGGCAAGAACGCCCGTGTCAACGCAGGCAGCCTGGTGGCCACGGCATTGAGCATCGCGCAGAACGCGTTGGGCGATCTCGGCGACATGAACAGCTCGAAGGCGCTCAACCTCTACCAGTGGCGCGATGGCCGCGCGGTGTTCGGCGGCGACGAAACCAGCACGGCAGGCTTCGTGGCGGTCGAGCCCGGGGCGGTCATCCAGTCATTGGCGGGTGGCAAGGTCGTCATGGTGGCGCCCCGCGTGGTCAATAAGGGCCTGATCGAATCGCCGTCGGGGCAGACCATCCTGGCGGCGGGCAAGACGGTGTACCTGTACGCCTCGGAAGACACCGCGCAGCGTGGCCTGCTGGTGGCGGTGGACAACTTCACCGACGCCACGCTGGCCGGCATCCAGGCGGACGTGGCGGCCGCCAAGGCCAATGGCGCCACGGGACTGAACACCGACACGATGCCGTTGGGGACGGTCGAGAACGTGCGGGAAGGTGGTGCCTACACCAGTGGCCTGGTGCGTGCCGACAAGGGCACGATCAACCTGGTGGGGGCGGCCATTCGCCAGAAGGGGCAACTGACGGCCACGACCGCGGTGAAGGGCCAGAACGGTGGCATCTACCTGCAGGCCATGAAGGACACCTACAAGGATGGCAGCAACGTCCGCCGCGCCAACAACCTGGGGGCGGTGGAACTGGGGGCCGGCAGCCTCACCGAGGTGCTGCCCTCGTCCGACGGGCTGCTGACGGCCGATGGCACGGCGGTGGCCTCGCAGACCGTGGTGGGCGTGGCCAAGGGCGAGAGCGTGAGCGCCGAAGAGCTGGCCAAGGGCGCGGCCCCCGTGGCCGACGTGGTGCTGAAAAAGATCGGTGTGGGTCCCGACGAGGTGCTGCGCGCCCCGGAAACATTGCCTGAGCCTGTGCGTCCCACCGTGCCGGCCGATGACGCGACCGAGACGGTGAAGGCCAAGTACCAGGCCGATCTGGCGAAATACCAGATCGACAAGAAGGCCTACGACCTGGCCGAGCTGTCGGTGCAGACCACCAGCAACACCTTCTACCGCTCGCGCATCGACATCCTGGGCAGCGACATCACCTTGCGCTCGGGCTCACGCGTTCAGGCGCCGGCCGGGGAGGTCAACATCCTGGCCGCGCAGGACTGGCAGAGCTCCTCGCTGCGCCTGCTCGCCAACAACACCAGCGTGGCCGACAACAGCCGCATCCTGATGGAGGCCGGCGCCGTGGTGGACGTGTCGGGCGTGGACCTTCGGCTGCCTGCCCAGCGCAATCAGCTCAAGACGCAACTCTTCTCCATCGAGCTGGCCGACTCGCCGCTGCAGCGCGCGGGCGTGGTCTACCGCCAGACGGTGATGGCCGATGCCCGCCGCGCGCTGGACCTGGGCGACGCCAGCGGCTACTACAGCAACCTGCGCTACACCGCGGCCGAGATGTCCACCGGTGGGGGCGTGGTCCGCATGCAGGCCCAAGGGGCCTTGATGCTCGATCCCGATGCCCGCGTCGATTTCAGCGGCGGCGCGGTGACCTATGACAAGGGCACGCTGGTGTCCTCGGTGCTGCTGCGCGATGGCCTCATCACGCTGGCCAGCGATGCACGCGGTGACGTCATCTACGACACCTTCATCTCCGATCCCTCCAAGACCAGCGCGGACGACCTGGCGCGCTATGGCCTGAGCGGCCTGAGCCTGCCCGAGCCCAGCGTGCTGCCTGGCCAGTTCGTCGGCAAGAGCGCGGGCGCGGCCATGCTCGGCGCGCCGGTGGCCTCTTTGGGCGCCGTGCTCGATGGTTCCGTGCGCATGAGCGAGGTACAGCGCGACGCGTCGCGGGAGGCCGGGCGCGATCCGGGCCTGAGCACCTTGCTGCAGCCCAAGGAAAGCGACAACTCGCCGCTGTGGTCCGGGCTGGACGACCTGACCGCTGTCGATCGCGCGGTGCGCCTGTCGCAGGTGCTGACGAAGGAGCCGGGCGACACCGCCTCGGACTACCAGCCCCAGCTCTTCGCCAGTCTGCGCCCCACGGCGGGGCTGTTGATCCTGGGCCGCGAGATCGGCACCGAGACCAAGACCCGCGCGATGGCCTCGCTGACCTCGTCGGTTCGCGTCACGGACCAGGCGCAGGCCGCGCCACGGATCTCGGCGGACATGGGGGCCAAGGCCTGGGCCGACCTGCTGGCCCAGGTGGGCAGCACCACGGTGCTGTCGGCCACCCAGCTGCAGCGGGCCGGCCTGGCCGGCGTGGCGCTGTATGCCGACCACATCCAGTACGGCAGTGCCGCGATGCAGGATGCGCCAAGTCTGCAGTTGGCGGCTGGTGGCAGCTTCATGGCCAAGGCCCGCGAGGGCGATGTGGTGTTCAACGGCAGGCTGAGCGTGCCGGGGGGCAGCATCGAGGTGAACGCGCAATCGGGCAGCGTGCTGCTCACGAAGGGCAGCCGCCTGGATGCCGGTGGCACGCGCCGCGATGACCGTGTGGCCGGCAGTCAGACGCCGGCTGCGGCACGCGAGGGCGGCAGCATCACCTTGACGGCGTTCGATGATGTCGAACTGGCCCAGGGCAGCGAGGTGGACGTGTCCGGCACCGCCTGGCGTGGCACGGACGGCAAGCTGGTGAAGGGGCGTGCGGGCACGCTCAGCCTCCAGGCCAACGAGGGCGCCTCGGTGGCCTCGCCAGACAGCGCCATGCCGCAAGGCACGCTGATGTTGAACGGTGCCATCGCGGGCTTCGATTTTTCGGGCGGAGGGACGCTGGTGCTGGGTGGTTTGCCCCGCGTGGTGCTGGGCGGCGTGGGAGAGGGCGCCTTCAGCCTGGATCCCGGCCTGTACGCCAGCCGTGGCTTCGGCACCTTGAAGGTGACGGCACTGGGCGATGTGGATGTGCTGGCCGGTGCGCGGATCAAGCCTCTGCTGGTCAACATGCAGGCCTTGTCCTCGGCTTACAGCGCGGTGAGCGGTGTCACCTACACCCTGGCCCCGCTGGAGGCCGGGCTGCGCAGTGGCTTCAACCTGAGCCTGACCGCGAAAAGCAAGGCCAATGTCCAGACCGAGAACGGGTTGCCGCAGGGCGCAGACCTCCGCGTGGACGAGGGGGCCGAACTCGACATGGGCGCGGGCGGCAGCATCACGCTGCAGGCCGGTGGCAGCATCGACATGGCCGGCACCCTGCGGGCGCTGGGTGGTGACGTGCGGCTGGCCATCCTCGGCACGCGCGGCGTGATCAACAGCACCATGTACGAGGACTACGGCCACGTCAAGGACCAGGGCATCTACCTGCGCTCCGGCTCGGAGATCGACGTGTCCGGGACTGTGAAGGCCGTGGAGGTGCGCAACAGCCTGGCGGTCCTGCAAGGACTGCCGTCACCCAAGGTGGGCGAGGTGCTGGCCGGTGGCACGGTGACACTCGGCGGCGACGATGGCGCGGCGGTGCGCGGCCAGCTGATGATGGAGCTGGGTGCGGTCATCCGTCTCAATGGCGCCAGTGGACGGCTCAGCCGGGATGCCACGGGCGCGTTGAGCACCATCAGTTCGGCCGCCGGCACGCTGAACATCATGTCCACCGATGGGTTCAGCCTGCTGGGCACGGTGGAGGCCAAGGCGCTCGATGCCAGCGTGGCCGGGGGCACGATCAACATCGCGCTCAGCCGCCAAGGCACCATCGACAGCATCCCGGCTGGCGGCCAGGACTACCCCGGCGGTGCCAATGCGGGCAAGCGCTCCATCCGCATCACGGACACCTGGGCCTCGGCCCTGGCACTCAGCGCCGAGGGCCGCCGATTCGGCGAGGGCGTGGTGTCGGCCGAGTTGCTCAATAACGCCGGTTTCGACCGGGTGCAGCTGCGCGCCGACGACACCATCCAGCTCAATGCAGGGGTCAGCCTGAAGGCCTCCGAGAACCGTAGCCGCTTGCAGTCCGTGGTGTTGAATGCACCGGTGCTGGAACTCACCAACCACCTGAAGACCACGGTGCTGAGGCCGACGTCCGCAGATTTCCTCTACCTGGTCGCTGATGAAGCGGCGGCCACGTCACCCAAGACCGAGGCCGACCACGTCATCCAGGCGCACCACGTGGCGATGGGCCCGGTCACCGGCAAGGGGGCCACCCTGGACACGGTCGCCGCGAGCGCCCGCGAACTGAAGGGGCAGCGCTGGCTGGAGGTGCAGGCCGGCCTGATCGAGTTGAACGGCGACACCGCCGTGCAGGGCGCCAACCGCGTGGACCTCAACGCCACCCTGGCCCGAACCACGAACACCACGCTGACCCGCCAGAACGGTGAGATCCGCTTCATCGGCCAGCGAGCGCTGTCGGCCGCCGTGGACGGCGACCGCTCCCTCCAGGGCAGCTTCAGTTTCCAGGGCCAGCTGAACCTGACGGCGGGCCAGGTGTACGCCACCACGATGTCCAACTACACGGTGTCGGGCGGGAGCGGCAGTACCTTGAGCCTGATGGCCCCCACCCATGGCAGCACCAGCCAGACGCCGCTGTCGGCCCTGGCCACGCTGAAACTGCAGGCGGGCACCCTGGACATCGACGGTGTGATCCGCCAGCCCGTGGGCGGCATCGAGCTCACCGCCGACACCCTGAACCTGGGGGACCAGGCCACGCTGTCCATCTCGTCCAACGGGGTGACGGTGCCTGTGGGCATGCTCATCAACAACTCGCAGTGGGTCTATTCGCCCGAAGGCGCGGTGAGCGGCAATGTGCCCGACGAAGGCAACGTGGTGCAGGACATCACCAAGCTGCCCATCACCAAGCAGGTCCTGCTCAATGGCCGGACCATCAGCCTGAGCACCACCACCACCGTGGACGCGCAGGCCGGTGGCGACATCGCCGCCTGGCAGTTCAACCCCGGCGTGGGCGGCAGCACCGACACCTACCTGCGCGAAGGCCTGTTCGCCGTGCTGCCCAGCTACACCTTCGATTTCGCACCCTACGACGCCGACATCCGGGCGCGCACCACACAGATCGGCACGGACCTGAAGGCGGGCGACCAGGTGACCATCACCACGGGCAACGGCGTGCTGGCCGCGGGCACCTACACCCTGCTGGACGCGCGCTACGGCATCCTGCCGGGGGCGGTGCTGGTCAGCGCCACGACGCTGGACGTGAGCAAGTCCCTGCCGGTCGCCGTCCGGAACGACGATGGCTCGGTCATCGTGTCGGGGTACCGCACATCGACCGGCACGACACAAACCGGTGGCAACGACCAGCGCCAGGCGCTGCGGCTCGAGCCTGAATCCGCGTTCCGCGCCAAGTCGGACATCACCGTGGTGTCGGGCAACGCGTTCCAGCAGCAACGCGCCAACAAGAGCGGTGACACCCTGGTGCTCCCGGGCGATGGTGGCCGCGTGTCGTTCAGCGCGGAGCAGGCCTTCGACTGGACGGCGCGTTTCAACTTCGCGGGCAAAGATGGCCTGAAGGCGGGCGAGTTCGACCTGGCGATGCCGGACATCGAGGTCCGCCGCACGAAGCCCGAGGCGGCCTCTGCCGCAGGCGTGGTCGGCCTGGATCAGCTCAATGCCCTAGGCGCCGACAGCGTGCTGCTGGGCGGTGTCCGCACCAACAACAGCGATGGCAGCGTCAGCGTGACGCGCAAGGCCGCCACCGTGGCCTTCGTGTCCGAGACCGGTGCCGACGGCCAGCCCCTGGGCGGCGATGCCAACACCTTGCGCACCGGCGGTGAACTGATGGCCGTGGCCACGCGCAGCGTCAGCGTGGACGCGGGCATGACCATCGCCTCCACCGGCAAGGACACCGGCCAGAGCCGCCGCTACCTGGTGCGAGGCGATGGTGCCTTGCTGCAGGTGGGCCAGCGTGCAGACACCGATATCACGGTGACAGGCGCCACCACGGGCAACCAGGCCGTGCTCACCGTGGGCAGCCGCCAGGCGGGCGCCGCGGCGGTCACGTTGCGTGGGGCCTCGGTGCAGCTGGACAGCACCGCCACGGTCGCCCTGACGCCCGAGCTGGTGCTCGACACCCAGTCCGTCGGCCTGGGCGCCGGCACCGTGGTGGTGGGCGATGCGGCGACCGTGCCGGCGGGGGCCTTGCACCTCAACGGCCCCCTGCTGGAGCGCCTGAACGGCACGCAGCGCCTCGCATTGCGCGCCAGCGCCGGCAGCATGGCCTTCGCGGGCGGCTCCCAACTGGGCGGCGCAGCCACCCGGCAGCTCACGCTGGATGCGCCGCAATTGATCGGCGTGGCCGCCCAGGGGGACACGGCCGAAGCGGCCGCGCAGGGCCAGACCGTGCTCACCGCCCAGGAGGTGGTGCTGCGCAATGGCAGTGGCCTGGCCGCGGACGGCCAGACGGGCGTCGGCCAGTTGCTGGTGCGGGCCAAGCCCGTGTCCACCGATGGCCACACGGGCGGCATCACCGTGGCCGACGCCGGATCAGGCGGCCAGCGGCTGGCTTTCTTCAGCGCCACGCTGGACAGCAAGGGCGACATCGTCTTCACCGGCCAGGGACAGACACAGGCCCAGGGCGACGTGGTGCTGAGCGCCGCGCGCGTGACGGCCTCGTCCGATGCCAGCCAGCAACTGGTGGCGAAGGGCGCTCTCACGATCACCTTGGCCGATGGCGGCCACACGCTGAACGAATCCCTGGGGGCCGGCGGCAAGCTGGGCCTGGAAGGGCTCACCATCCAGCAGCAAGGCAACATCGACATCGAAGCCGGACGCCTGAACCTCGTGGCGCGCGGTGATAAGGGCGCGCCCAGCCAGGCACTGGTCTTCGCGGTGGGCTCCAACACCAGCGTGGCCGGTCGGCTCCGCCTGGTCAACGACACCTACGCCGTGGCCAGCGGAGGCGGCCAGCTCACGGCCGAGGCGCGCCAGGGCGCCATCGTGGTGAACGGCACCTTGTCCGCCGCCGCGCCCACCATCCCCACGGGGGTGACGGGCGAGGCACCGGCCGCCGGCACCATCACGCTCAAGGCCACCGGTGCCAATGGCCAGGTGCAGCTGGGCCAGCAGGCCAGGTTGAATGTGGCCGGCGCCGCAGGCCAGAGCGGCACCGTGGTCGTTGACACGCGCCAGCTGGCACTGACCCAGGCCGGCGCAGCGGCCGCCAGCACCAACGCGGCTCTGGCCCAGAACGGGCTGGACCAGTTGGTGGCCGCCAGCCGCAACAGCGATGGCAGCAGCCTGCGCGAGTTCAATGTACGACAGCGTGAAGGCGATCTCGGCCTGAACAGCCAGGTCAAGGCTGCCCTGGTGCAACTGACCGCCGATGCCGGCGCCCTGAGCCTGAACGCCAAGGCCGACATCGACGCGACCACGGCCGCCGGGGGCGTGGTGCAGCTGCAATCGCAAGGCGATCTGACGCTCAACGACGGTGCGCACATCGAGGCGCGCTCCACCCGCGAAGGCGCGAATGGTGGTGATGTGCTGCTGTCGTCCACGCAAGGCACCATCCATCTGGGCGCCGCCACGGTGGTGGCCGACAGCGAGGGCGATGCCAAGGACGGCCGCATCGTGCTGCGCGCCTTGCAGACCCAGAACGCGCAGGGCTTGTACACCGGCATGAAGGTGGCCTCGCTCGGCGGCAGCGGCGCCGTCTCGCTGCAGGCAGGTCGCGTGCAGCTCGACGGCGTGCGCGTGTACGACGGTGCAGCGCTCACCAGTCTGGGCACCGGCACGGCCACGACCAGCAACCTGAACCTGACCACCCTGGTCTCGGCCGCCACCAGCTTCGCGGGCAACCAGTCCGCCATCCTGGCCACGGCGGGCCTGGGTGGTGCGGCCAATGCCAGCGTACGCGCAGAGGCTGAGATCCGTGCCCAGGGCGGCTTCAGCATCGCCAACGACCTGGTGCTGGCTGCGGGCAGCCAGCCCATGAACCTGACGATCCGCGCCGCGGGCGACCTGAATGTCAACAACAACATCAGTGCGGGTCTGACCAACGCCACCACCAGCGCGACCATCCAGTCGGGCGAGGGCGCCAGCCTGCGCTTCGTTGCCGGCGCGGACCTGAACTCGGCCGATGTCGATGCCACCCAGTCAGATGTCACCAAGGGCCACTTCACGCTGGCCAGCAACAAGCTGATCCGCACCACCACGGGCGCCATCGATGTGCATGCCTCGGGCGATGTGCGCTTGATGGCGGCCACCACGACCACGCCCTCGTCCATCTATGTGACGGGCGGGCTGTCATCGCTGGGTGCCTACGAGGTGTTCGCCACCGAGAACACCGGTGCTGCGGCGACGCGGGCCACCAATGCCTACAAATCGGCCGTCTTCACCGAGCGTGGCGAGCGGCTGACCGTGTCGGCGGGCGGGAAGGTGGGCAGCTTCGCCAGCGTCACCCTGGCCAATGGCGTGGCGCAGTACGTGCAGCAGCAACTGACGCAGGGCACCGGCAACTATTTCTATCACGGCGGCAATCCCACGGCCGCCTTGCTGACGCAGCGAGTGCCTGTGGCCTGGTGGACCGGATTCAATGAGTTCCGCCAGGGCTTCGGCTCCTTCGGTGGCGGCAACATCGACATCCGCGCGGGCGGCGATGTCGGCAACCTGGCGGTCGTGGCGCCCACCAATGCGCGCTCGGTGCTCATGGTCGATGCTTCGGGCAAGGTCTTGTCCAGCGAGCTCAAGGTGCTCAACGGGGGCGATGTGAACGTCACCGCGGGCGGCAACATCTACGGCGGCGTGTACTTTCTCGGTCGGGGGGATGGGCGGCTGAGCGCGGGCGGCAGCCTGCTCGTGGGCGCCGACAACGTGGCCGACAACGTGATCCCCAGCGCCACGGCGGTGATGAATCCCGGCGCCATGCTGGCGCTGATGGACGGGCACTGGTCGGTCGATGCGGTGGGTGATCTGACCGTCTCCCATGTGTACAACCCCACCATCGTGCCCTTCCGCTTCACCGGGGCGGGCAACTTGAACGGCAGCACGGGTGGCACCACGGCGGCGTCGGGCCTGACCAATACCAATGCGGCGGTGTACTACACCTATGCCGAGGATGCCGGTGTGTCCATGGCCTCCCTGCACGGCTCGGTCAGCCTCATGCCCGATGCACAGAACTTCAACCGCATGCACGCCGCTTCAGTGGCCGGCAGCCTCGACCTGGGCACCCCCAGTCCGTCGCTGGCCACCAATGCTTCGGTACCGGCCTCGGTACTGCCCCCCGTTGTCAGTCTGGTCAGCCTGACCGAGGATGTCACCATCGACACGGGTGGCCGCCGGAACGACACACAAGGCACCAATGGCCAGGGCGGCTCCAAGCTCTTCATCATGCCGTCGGATCAATCCGATGTGAACGTGTACGCGGGGCGCGATGTGAGGTTGGCGGCAGATCTGCAGTTGCTGGACAGCGCACAGGTGCAACTGGGGCTGGCCAGTACCGCGGCGCCGGCCTTGTTCCCAGCCTCCGTCTCGGCGGCCAGCGCCACGTCACAGAGTTACGCTGGGCTGATCGCGAACCTCGGCAGCAGTTCGGTCATCAGCGAGGATCGACCCAATGGCTCGCGCGTGCTGTCGCTCGTCTATGGCATCGACGGCCAGGAAGACAAGCTCACCCAGACACCGATCGCCGACCTCGGCCAATCAGGCAATGACAATTTGATTCGCTTCATTGCAGGCCGGGATGTCAGCTTCTCCGACCAGAACGATGCCGGGCTGACCATCACTTCCTTCCTGCGCACGCCCCGTCCCACGGAGATCGTGGCCGGCCGCGACATCGTCAACCCCAACTTCCTGGGGCAGAACTTTGACGAGAGCGATGTGAGCACGGTGTCGGCCGGGCGCGATATCCTGGGGGTGTCCGTGACGCTCGCCTCCAATCCGCGCATCCTGGCGGTGGGGGGCGCTGGCGCATTCCAGGTCGAGGCAGGCCGCGATCTCGACCTCAACCAGATGGCCGGTGTCCTGGCCATCGGCAACAAGGTGAACAATGCCTTGTCCGCGTCCTCGGCCAAGATCACCCTGGCCGCCGGCACGGCCAAGACCGTGAACCTCGATGAACTGCGTGAGCGCTATGGCAGCAACACCAGCCTGCGCCAGGCCATCAACCAGGCGCTCGTCGACAGCGGCTTGCTGCCATCGGGTGTGGCCTTCTGGTCCGATCTGAACGATGCCGCCGCCTTCGCCGCCTTTGGTCAACTGAGCGACGAGCACCAGGTCACGGCCGTACAGACTTTCCTGGATGCCACGTTCGCATCGCGCTACCTGCCCGAGGACGCGGGCAAGTCGGCCGCCTACTACCGCAGCGCGGCCTTCCAGCGCAAGAAGCAGGAGGCCATGTGGGCGCAGGTTCAGAAGGCGGCATCGGCAGCCAATGCCATCGCGGTCTCCACCGATGCCACGGAAGAGGCTCGCCGCAAGCTGCGTCGCCAGGCCTTGTTCGATGAAGCCCAGGCCGTGGCCGATCTGGCTGGCCTGGGGGCCACGTTCAACAGCGAAGGTGATGTCAATGTGGGCCAGTCGCGCGTGCACAACCTGGGGCAAGGCGGTGGCAACGTGCTCGGCCGCGCTGACGACAGCCTGGGCGGCATCGACGTGCTGGCCTCGGGCCAGGTGGTGGCCGGCCTGCCCACGTCCGCCGATGCGCCGGGCGGCTTCATCAACTTCCAGGGCGGCAGCTTCCGCGCTCTCAGCCTGGGCGATTTCCTGGCGGGTGACCAGAAGGTCATCGCGCTGGGCCGGGGCAACCTGCTGATCTACTCGGTGCAGGGCAGCATCGACTCGGGCAAGGGCTCCAACACCAGCCAGGCCTCCGACGTGCCCCGGCGCGTCTACAACAAGCTGACGGGCCTGGTCGAAAGCCGGGGCAACCCGCCCACCAGCGGCAGCGGCATCCAGAAGGTGCAGACCCCCGCCGACCTGACGCCGGTGTACGGCCTCTACGCACCCAACGGCGAAATCCGAGCACTGGACGCCTTCATCAAGGGGGACGGGAACATCAGCATCGTGGCCAATACGGTCAAGGGGGCCGACAACATCGGCGGCGCCTCGGGCGTGGCCGCGCCGCCCGCACCCGCTGTCAGCCTGAGCCTCACACCCAAGGTGGCTGACACCGCCGCCGGTGTGGCCCAACTGGCCGAGGCCAGCGAAAGCAAGTCCAAGCCGCCAGCCAATTCGGTGCTGACGGTGGACCTGCTGGGCTTTGGCGACACCACCACCAGCCAGGACGACGACCAACGCAAGCGGTGACCCCGGCCCGTGACACAAAGCCGTCATCGGAGGTCTCGATGATGACGCGTTTTGATGCCGGTTGAAGCGTGCGGCCCAGGCCGCGCGCGCCAAGCATTCCTTCCTCAGCATCCATCGTTCTGATCATGAAGATCAAGCACATCCTCACCTCTGCGCTATTCGCCGCGGCCTGCCTGCCCTCTCTGTCCCATGCCTGGTGGAACGGGGATTTCAAACAGCGCACCAAGGTCGTGCTGAACACCTCGGCGCAAGGCGTCGAGACGAAGGAGGCGCTGTCGGGCGTGGTGGTGCCGGTGCGCCTGCACGCCGGCAACTTCGACTTCCTGGCCGCCAAGCCCGATGGCAGCGACATCCGCGTGGTGGCGGCGGATGACAAGACGCCCCTGAAATTCTGGGTCGAGCGCTTCGATGGCACCAATGAACTGGCGGTGGTGTGGGTGCAGTTGCCCAACACCCTGCCGGGCACCGACAAGAACGTGTTGCACGTGTACGCGGGCAACGAAGCCGCTGCGGCCGAAAGCACCTCGCCGGCCCTGTTCGATGGCGCCATGGCCATGGCGGTGACATTCGCTGGCAAGCCGGGCGATGCGGCCGATGATGTCAGCGGCCAGGTCAGATCGTCCGCAGCTGTGCAGCGCGAAGCCAACGGCCTGATCGGCGCGGCGGCCCGCCTGGACGGCCAGCCCATCGCCTGGGCCTCGGACAAGCTCAAGGCCGCTGGCAGCGGCCCGCACAGCATCAGCCTGTGGTTCAAGCCCGAAGCGGTCACCGGCACGCTGTTCAAGCAAGGCACGCTGTCGCTGGCGCTGGACAACGGCAAGGCCGTGGCCACGCTGGGTTCTGCCACGGCGGCGGGCGGCAACCTGCCCACCTCGGCCTGGGCCCATCTGGCCGTGATAGTCGGCAACGGCAAGCTGGTGCTGTACGTCAATGGCGCACAGGCCGCCGAAGCACCCCTGCCCGCCGTCACCGTGACTCTGCCCGGCGAGCTGTCGGTCGGCCAGGGCCTCACGGGCCTGGTGGATCAGCTGGAAGTGGCCTCCACCGTGCGCAGCGCCGACTGGGTGAAGCTGGCGCACGCCGCGCAGAGCGCCGATGCCAGGCTGGTGCTGGCCAACACCCAGACGCCCGATTCGGCCAAGGCCGATGAAGAAGGTGGCCATGAGCAGGGCCATTTCGCCATCCTCGTGAACAACCTGACGGTGGATGCCTGGGTCGTCATCGGGATCCTTGGCATCATGTTCGTCATCGCGGTCTGGGTGATGTATGAGAAGGCCGTGCTGGTGGGCCGCGCCGACAAGGACAACACCCAGTTCCTCAAGGCCTTCCGTGGCGCCAAGGACGTGATGACCGTCGAGGCCGACGGCCTGCCCCACTCGCAACTGGCGCGCCTCTACGGCGCGGGCCTGCGCGAACTGGTCAAGCGCGACGTGGGCCAGCCCGGATCGCTGCCGCTGTCGGGCGCGTCGATCGATGCGGTGAAGGCCTCGATCGATGCCGACCTCGTCCGCGAGAGCCACACGCTCAACAGCAAGATCGTGCTGCTGACCATCGCCATCTCGGGCGGCCCCTTCCTCGGCCTGCTGGGCACCGTGGTCGGTGTGATGATCACCTTCGCGGCCATCGCCGCGGCGGGCGATGTCAACGTGAACGCGATCGCGCCCGGTATCGCGGCCGCGCTGCTGGCCACGGTGGCCGGCCTTGGCGTGGCCATCCCTGCGCTGTTCGGCTACAACTACCTGGCCGCGCGCATCAAGAACATCTCGTCCGACATGAACATCTTCGTCGACGAGTTCGTCACCCGCGTCGCCGAGACGCACGGTGCCCGCTGAACGGGCCGGAGTGCGCGATGGCCGGTGATGTCAAAGGCGAGCTGCAGGCGTACGACGACATCAACGTCACGCCCATGCTGGACCTGGCCTATGTGCTGCTGGTGGTGTTCATCATCATGACCACGGCCTCGGTGCAGGGCGTGAAGGTCGCGCCCCCGCTCACACAGGCGGCCAACAACCTGGCCAAGCCGCAGACCAAGGGCATCACCATCACGGCCGACGGGCAGGTCTACCTGGATGCCTACCCCGTGAGCCTGGACGAGTTGCAGAGCACGCTGGCGCAGTACAAGGCCGCCAACCCGGCCCTGCCCGTGGTGCTGAAGGCGGACGCGGCGGCGCAGTACGAGAAGGTCATGCAGGTGCTGGAGATCGCCAAGCGCCTGGACATCACCGAGATCGGCCTGGCCACCAAGCGCGTGCAGTGAGGGGCACGAGATGCAGCTGCAGAACGAAACCAAGCCCTACGACTCGATCAACGTCACGCCCATGCTGGACCTGGCCTATGTGCTGCTGGTCGTGTTCATCCTGATGACCACGGCCTCGGTGCAAGGCCTCAACATCAGCATGCCCAAGCCCAGCAACACACCTAGCACCGAGAAGCATGAGCTCAAGGTGGTGCAGGTGATGCCAGGCGGCCAGTTGATGGCCAACGGCGTGCCCGTGACGCTGACCCAGCTGGAGGGCGAACTGCAGCAGGCCAGGCAGCGCGATCCCAAGATGAGCGTGGCCATCAAGGGCGATGCGCGCGCGCAATACGCCGAGGTGGTTGCCGTGATCGACCTGTGCAACAAGCTGGGGGTGGCCATGGGCTTGGTCACGTCCAGGATCGGGACCTGAGATGGCCAAGCGCTTCATCGTGCCCGCCGTGCTCGTGCTGGGCCTGCTCATCCTCGGCCATGTCGTCTACCAGCAGATGGGCAAAGGCAGCGCCGGCCCCAAGCGGCAGACCGTGAAGATCGCGGTGCTGCCCGACACGCCGCCACCGCCGCCGCCACCGCCCAAGGAAGAGAAGAAGCCCGAGCCCAAGCCCGAGGAAAAGCCTCAACCTCAGGAGCAGCCCAAGCCTGTCGATGCGCCGCCCGAACCCCAGCAGCTCAAGATGGAAGGCGCTGCGGGAGACGGCCCCAGCGCCTTCTCGGCCGGGAGCGTCGGCAACGACTACAAGGGCGGGGCGATTGGCACGGGCGGTGGCGGCACGCTGGCCGACCGCATGTCGGCCCTGAATTACGGCAATGCTGCCAAGCGCGAGCTCAACGCCTACCTCAACCGCGACGACAGCCTCCGGCGCGTGGCCGACTACAGGCTGCCCATCGCCCTGTGGTTGCGTGCCGACGGCAGCATCGAGCGTTTCGAACTGCAAAGCAGCAGCGGCAACGACGAGCTCGACAACCAGTTGCGCAAGGCCCTTGCGCGCTTCCAGGGGTTCCGCGTGACCCCGCCTCCCAACATGGCGTGGCCCATGCGCCTGCAACTGACCAACCGCCTGACGGGCTGACCGGCCTTTTCCCGACAAGATCATGATCATCCGTTACCCCTTCTTTCGACCGGCCATGACCGCGATGGCCCTGGCCGCCGCCTGCGCCGCGCCCGCCCATGCGGACGAACGCGAGTCGCTTGAGGCCTTGCGCCAGACCACGCAGGCCCTGATCGACGCGCTGGTGGACCAGGGTGTGCTGAGCCGCGAGAAGGCCGATGCGCTCATCCGCGCGGCGCGTGAGAAGGCCCAGGCCTCGGCGTCCACCGCGCCTGCCGACACGGCCGGCAAGCCGAGCGTGACGGCCGACGGCAAGCCGGTGCTGCGCGTGCCCTATGTGCCGGAAAGCGTGCGCGCGCAGATCCGCGACCAGGTCAAGGAAGAGGTCGTGGCCCAGGCACGGGCGGAGCGCTGGGGCGTGCCCAACGCGCCCACGTGGATCAACCGCATCAAGATCGATGGCGACATGCGCGTGCGCTACCAGCGCGACAGCCAGAACAGCGGCAACACCCCGGCGTCCACCTACGTGATCGCCGATGTGCTCAATGCCAATGGCGTGAGCCGCTCCCCGGATTTCGCGCGCTATGCGGTCAACGATTCCGGTGACCTGCTGCCTTCGGCCGACACCACGTCGTCGCGCAGCCGCGAACGCCTGCGCATGCGCCTGGGGCTCACGGCCAAGGTGACCGATGAGGTGGGTGTCGGCGTGCGGCTGGCCACGGGCAGCGAGACAGACCGCGTGTCCACCAACCAGACGCTGGGGCAGAACTTCAACAAGTACCAGCTGTTCGTCGACCGCGCCTTCGTGCGCATCGATCCGGCGGAGTGGGTCAGCATCCAGGGCGGGCGCATTCCCAATCCCTGGTTCAGCACCGAGATGACGTGGAACGAGAACCTCAACTTCGAAGGCTTCGCCACCACCTTCCGCCGCCCGGAGGCGAACGACGGCTTCTCGCCCTTCTTGACGCTGGGCTATTTCCCTCTGCGTGAATCGACGTCGCCTACCCGAAACTCCCGGTCGCTGTGGGGCGCCCAGCTGGGAGCTTCCCTGGATTTCGGCGCGCGCACGCGGGTCAAGCTGGGCCTGGCCTATTACAGCTACAACAACCTCGAAGGCCGGTCCGACAAGGACTACACGCTGCTGAGCGACGGCATCTCGGTGGGCAACCAGTACGGCCAGTACGAATATCCCTCGGGGCTGCGCCAGCGGGGCAACACGGTCTTCGAAACCAATCCCCTGCTCACGTTCAACAGCGATGTGATCCGCGCGACCTGGGGCCTGGCCTACCAGTTCAAGCCCGTGGTGCTGACGGCCTCCGCGGAGTTCACCCACTTCAGCCCGTTCAACATCATGGTGGCGGCCGAGTACGCCAACAACACGGCGTTCAGTTCATCCGACTTCCACAAGCGGGCCGCCGCGGCCTTCTATGGCAACGTCGACCCGGGTGGCCGCCGCGATGGCTACCAGCTGAAGCTGGCCCTGGGCGCCACCGACGTGCAGGACCTGCACGACTGGCAGGTGCAGTTCGCCTACCGGCACGTGGGATCGGATGCCGTGCTCGACGCCTTCACCGACAGCGACATGGGGCTGGGCGGTACGAACCTGCGGGGCTACAGCCTGGGCCTGAACTATGGCCTGTACCGCAACACGGCCCTGGCCCTGCGCTACCTCGCGGCCGAGAGCCTGGACACGCCGCTCAACGGCAACTATCCCAATGCCTCGTACAAGGTCAACACGTTGCAGGTGGATCTGAATGTGCGCTTCTGAGTTGAAACGGACCCTGGGCGTCTGCCTGCAGGGGCTGGCCCTGGCGGTGGTCTGTGGCCTGCTGAGCCCGGCCCATGCGCAGTCGGACAAGGAGCAGGAGCAGATCAAGCGCCTGCGCCTCCAGATTCGCCAGCTCCAGCAGGAGCAGGCGTCGTCGCAGCAGGCCCAGAGCCGGGCCGACAAGGGGAGGGCCGAGGCGGAGCAGGCGCTCAAGTCCTTGCAGGCGGATGTCGGCCAACAGAAGACGGCGGCGGCGCAGTCCGGGCGCCGCGCCACGGCACTGGCCAGCGAGTTGCAGGGCGTGCGCGACGAGAATGCCCGGCTCAGGCAGCAGCTTGAGCAGGCGGCGGCCACATTGCAGGCACAGCAGGCCGAAGCCCAACGGCAACAGGGCCTGGACCGCACCGTGCTCGCCGATGCGCAGGCGCAGCGGCAGGCCCTGGAAACCCGCCATGCGCAGTGCCGCACCGACAACGCCGCGTTGTATGGCTTGGGCACCGAGCTGCTGCACCGCTACGAGACCAAGGGTGTGGCCGAAGCCCTGGCGGTGCAGGAACCCTTCTTTCAGATGGCCCGTGTCCGGCTCGAAAACACCGCGGCGCAATACCGCGATAAGCTGGACGCAGCACGCTTCAAGGAGCCTTCGGCGTCGGTGGATGCCCGCCCTTGAGGCGGACCACCCTGGAGGAAAAGAAAAGTGTCCGTCAAATTCAAGAGCAAAGCCGCCGCCGATCTGCTGATGGTCAGCGCCCATGCCGAAGCCCTGCTCAAGACGCTGGGCAAGACCGCTGCCCAGCCGGGCATCCTGGAACCCCAGGACATGCCCCGCGCCCTGGCCACCTTGCAAGGCCTGCCCGAAGAGCCGCCCACGCCCAGCGCCGATGTCGATGGCGATGCCGCCGACGATGATGCGCCCGAAGACCGCGTCTCGCCGCGCACCCGTGCCTGGCCGCTGGTGCAGATGATCCAGCGCTCGCTCGATGCCAACGAACCGGTGGTCTGGGGCGTCTGACGGGCATCCGGCAAGGGCCTGCCATCGACCTTGGCGCGCGATTTCAGGCATCATGGTGCGATGCAACATGCCGTCACCCGCCTGGTCATCGTCCGCCATGGTGAAACCGCCTGGAACCTGGACACGCGCATCCAGGGCCACACCGACATCCCGCTGAACGAGCGGGGCCAGTGGCAGGCGCGCCAAGCCGGGCTGGCCCTTCGCGACGAAGGCATCGATGCCATCTACAGCAGCGATCTGCTGCGTGCCTCCCAGACGGCCGAGGCCATTGCCCGGGCCTGCGGCCTGCAGGTGAAGCTCGATGTGGGCTTGCGCGAACGGCATTTTGGCCGCTTCGAGGGCCTCACGCACGACGAGATTTCCGCGCAGTGGCCTGAAGAGGCTCGCCGCTGGCGCCAGCGCGACCCCGACTACGGCCCCGAGGGCGGGGAGGTGCTGGTTCACTTCTATGAACGCGCCGTGGGCACGGCCCGCCGGCTGGCGCAGGCTCATCCCGGGCAAACCATCGCGCTGGTGGCGCACGGTGGCGTGCTCGATTGCTTCTACCGGGCGGCCACGCACGTGGGCATGTCGGCGCCGCGCTCCTGGCAGATCACCAACGCCAGCATCAACCGCCTGATCCATTCCGACGAAGGCTTCAACCTGGTGGGCTGGGCCGACACTCGCCACCTGGACGAACCTGGCGGCGAAGGCCTGGACGAATCCACCGACGGGGCCACCACGGGCAGCGCGCCCGGCCCCTTCGTTCACCCGACGGATTTGAGCCCGGCCAGGTAGACGTCCAGGGTTTCCTGGCCCGATTCGACCAGCGGGAACAGGCTGGGCTCCAGCATCCAGAGGTCGATCAGGCCCGTGACCACGGCCATGATGGATGTGGCCACGCCACGTGGCGACACGCCCGGTTGCGCCAACCCGAGCGACTGGGCCGAGCGCACGGCGTTCTCGATGTAGCCCCGGCAGCGCAGGTGCACTTCCAGCCGGCGCTCCAGCGCGCCCGCCATCTCGCCGACGAAAGGCGCCTGCCGCACGGCGATGCCCATCACCCGGCGCGTACGCTCGTCCTCGCAAATCAGGCGCAGGGATACCAGCATGGCGTCCCGGACCTGGGCGAGCGGGTCCTTGCCCGGGTGCTCGGTGAGGTCTTTGAGCGCTTGTTCCATGGGCGTGACGATGCGGTCCATCATCGCGCTGAACAAGGCGGCCTTGTCCTGGAAATGCCAATAGATGGCGCCCCGCGTCAGACCGGCCGCCTGCGCGATGTCCTGCAGGGAGGTGCGCGCCACGCCCTTGCTGCTGAACACCACTTCCGCGGTGTCCAGCAGCTTTTCTCGCGTCAGCTGGGCGTCTTCCTTGGTGCGTCTCATCGTTGGGGATTTGGGGCAATGTCCTCAGGTTTGCAAGTATTGTCAGGCAGATTCATGCATACATTCAAGAATGTATGTATATTCCCTCTGCGTTGATTGACTAAGCAATCTCTTTTTTTGACGAGGTGGGATCCATGGCCATGCGACAACAGCAACAACAACCGTCCGGCTTGGGAGCCCATCGGGCCTGGCGCTGGACCGGCGTCGCCGTCTGCGCCGTTGCCCTGGGGGCGTTCCTCTGTGCTTGCGGAAAAAAGGACGACAAGCAGGGGGCCGGCGGCCAGATGCCCGCGCCCCAGGTCGGCGTGGTCACCGTGCAGCCTCAGACCGTGCCATTGGTGACCGAATTGCCTGGCCGCCTGGAAGCCTCCCGCGTCGCGCAGGTGCGTGCCCGTGTGGCCGGCGTCGTGCAGAAGCGCGTCTTCGCCGAAGGCTCGGATGTGAAGGCCGGGCAGCTGCTGTTCCAGATCGATCCCGCGACCTACCAGGCCGCCTATGACAGCGCCCGCGCTACCCAGGCGAAGGCCGAGGCCAATCTGAACACCGCCTCGGCCCTGGTGGAGCGCTACAAGCCTCTGCAGGAAGCCAAGGCCGTCAGCCCGCAGGAATTCCTGGATGCCCAGGTTGCCGCCCGCCAGGCCCAGGCCGACGTGGCCGCCGCCAAGGCCTCGGTGCAGACAGCGCAGATCAACCTGGGCTATGCCTCGGTCACCTCGCCGATCAGCGGCCGCATCGGCCGTGCACTGGTCACCGAGGGCGCGCTGGTGGGGCAGGGCGATACCACCCAACTGGCCACCGTGCAGCAGATCGACCCGCTCTACGTGAACTTCACCCAGTCGGCTTCCGAGGCGCTGCGCCTGCAGCGTGCCATGCAGAGCGGCAAGCTGGCCAAGGCCGGCGCCCAGGGCGCGGTCGTCAAGCTGGTGCTGGACGACGGCACCGAGTACCCGCTGAGCGGCAAGCTGCTGTTCACGGACCTGACGGTGGACAGCACCTCCGGTCAGGTCAGCCTGCGTGCCGAGCTCCCCAACCCCAAGGGCGCGCTGCTGCCTGGCCTGTACGTGCGCGTGCGCCTGGAGCAGGCCCAGGTGCAGGGCGGCATCCTGATTCCGCAGCAGGCCGTGACCCGGGGCGCGCAGGGCGACACCGTGATGGTGGTCGACCCACAGGGCCAGGTGTCCACGCGCCCGGTCAAGCTTGGCGGCGCCCTGGGCAACCAGTGGGTGGTGACCGAAGGCCTCAAGGCGGGCGAGCAGGTCATGGTCGACGGCTTCCAGAAGGTGCGCCCGAAAGCGCCGGTGAAGGCCGTGCCCTGGACCCCGCCGCCTGCCGGCGCCGCCTCGCAAGCCTCGGCCCCCGCATCGGCTCCGGCCGCGAAGTGACCGTGGCTCCAGCCACGCCGTCACCGATCCAGACATCCCGCCAGCCGGAGACCATCCATGGCCCAGTTCTTCATTGATCGCCCCATCTTCGCGTGGGTGATCGCCCTGTTCATCCTGGTGCTGGGGGGCGCCGCGATCACGCAGTTGCCGATCGCGCAGTACCCCAACGTCGCGCCGCCCGCCGTGGTGATCAGCGCCACCTACCCCGGTGCCTCCGCCAAGACGCTGGACGAAACCGTCATCAGCGTGATCGAGCTCGAGCTCAACGGCGCGCCCGGCCTGGCCTACATGGAGTCGGTCAGCCAGGCCAACGGCACGGGTTCTATCACCGTCACCTTCGAGCCGGGCACCAACATCGACCTGGCCCAGGTGGAAGTGCAGAACCGCCTGTCGCGCGCCACGCCGCGCCTGCCCTCGGCGGTGACGCAGCAGGGCGTGAAGGTCGACAAGTCACGCAGCAACTTCCTGATGTTCGTGATGCTGTCGTCCACCAACCCGCAGTACGACCCGATCGCGCTGGGCGACTACGTCTCGCGCAACGTGCTGCCCGAACTGCAGCGCGTCAGCGGCATCGGCCAGGCGCAGCTGTTCGGCACCGAGCGCGCCATGCGCGTGTGGCTGGACCCGGCCAAGCTGGTGGCCTACAACCTGTCGGCCGCCGACGTGAACAGCGCCATCACGGCGCAGAACGCGCTGATCCCGGCCGGTGGCCTCGGTGACCGCCCCAACGGCCCCGAGCAGACCATGGCCGCCACGGTGGTGGTGCAGGGCCAGATGGCCAGCGTCGAGCAGTTCGGCAACATCGTGCTGCGCGCCAAGACGGACGGCTCGACCGTGCGCCTGAAGGACGTCGCCCGCATCGAACTGGGCGCCCAGACCTACGGCACCTACGCGCGCCTGAACGGCGAGCCGGCGGTGGGCGTGGGCTTGCAGCTCTCGCCCTCGGGCAATGCCATGGCCACGGCCACGGCCATCCACAAGCGCATGGACGAGCTCAAGCGCTACTTCCCCGAAGGCGTCGATTACTCCGTGCCTTACGACACCTCCGGCTTCGTGAAGCTGTCCATCGAGCAGGTGGTGCACACGCTGATCGAGGCCATGGTGCTGGTGTTCCTGGTGATGTACCTGTTCCTGCAGAACATCCGCTACACGCTGATCCCCACGCTGGTGGTGCCGGTGGCGCTGATGGGCACCTTCGGTGTCATGCTGGCCGCGGGCTTCTCCATCAACGTGCTGACCATGTTCGGCCTGGTGCTGGCCATCGGCATCCTGGTGGACGATGCCATCGTGGTGGTGGAGAACGTCGAGCGCCTGATGGCGCAGGAGGGCCTGTCGCCGCTCGAAGCCACGCGCAAGGCCATGACGCAGATCAGCGGCGCCGTGATCGGCATCACCGTGGTGCTGGTGTCGGTGTTCCTGCCGATGGCCTTCTTCAGCGGCTCGGTGGGCAACATCTACCGCCAGTTCTCGCTGTCGATGGCCGTGTCCATCGTGTTCTCGGCCTTCCTGGCGCTGAGCTTCACGCCGGCGCTGTGCGCCACGCTGCTCAAGCCGGTCGACCCGGACCACCACGAGCGCAAGGGCTTCTTCGGCTGGTTCAACCGCCGTTTCGTCAGCGTCACGCACGGCTACGAAGGCCTGACCGCCAAGCTGCTCAAGCGCACCGGCCGTGTGCTGGTCATCTACCTGGTGCTGATCGGCGTGGTGGGCTGGCTGTATGCGCGCCTGCCCTCGGCCTTCCTGCCTGACGAAGACCAGGGCAACCTGATCGTCAGCGTGCAGTTGCCCCCTGGCGCCACGACCAACCGCACCGAGGCCGTGATCTCGCAGGTCGAGCAGTTCTTCCTCAAGCAACCCGAGGTCAAGTCCATCGTGGGCGTGATCGGCTTCAGCTTCTCGGGCACGGGCCAGAACGCGGCGCTGGGCTTCGTCACCCTGAAGGACTGGGACGAGCGCGCCGGCAAGGAGCACTCCGCATCCAGCCTGGCGGGGCGTGCCTTCGGCGCGCTCTCGGGCATCCGCGATGCCTTCATCTACCCGTTGAACCCGCCGGCGATCCGCGAGCTGGGCAACGCCACCGGCTTCGCGCTGCGCCTGCAGGACCGCGCCGGCCTGGGCCACGACACGCTGCTGGCCGCGCGCAACCAGCTGATGGGCATGGCCTCGCAGAGCAAGATCGTCACGGGCCTGCGCCCTGACGGCCTGGAAGACGCACCGCAGCTGCAGGTGGACATCGACCGCGACAAGGCGCAGGCCCTGGGCGTGGCCGTGAGTTCGATCTCGTCGGCGCTGTCGACCAACCTGGGCTCGTCCTACGTGAACGACTTCCCCAACCAGGGCCGTCTGCAACGGGTCGTGGTGCAGGCCGATGCGGCCGCGCGCTCCACGCCGGAAGACATCCTGGCGCTGCAGGTCACCAACAGCGCGGGCCAGAGCGTGCCGCTGTCGGCCTTCGCCACCACGCGCTGGATCACCGGCCAGATGCAGGCGGTGCGCTACAACGGCTACCCCGCGATGCGGATCGCCGGCGACGCAGCCGCGGGCTTCAGCACGGGCCAGGCCATGGACGAGATGGAGAAGCTCGCCGCGCAGCTGCCGCAGGGCATCGGCGTCGAGTGGACGGGCCTGTCGCGTGAAGAGAAGCTCTCGGGCTCACAGGCCGCGATGCTGATGGCCTTCTCGCTGCTGGCCGTGTTCCTGTGCCTGGCCGCGCTGTACGAGAGCTGGGCCATTCCGCTGTCGGTGCTGCTGGTGGTGCCCCTGGGCATCTTGGGCTCGCTGGTGGGCGTGACCCTGCGCGGCATGAACGACGACATCTTCTTCAAGGTGGCGCTGATCACCATCATGGGCCTGTCGGCCAAGAACGCCATCCTGATCATCGAGTTCGCCAAGGAACTGCACGAGCAGGGCAAGAGCCTGCTGGAGGCCACGCTGGAGGCCTGCCACCTGCGCTTCCGCCCCATCGTGATGACCTCGCTGGCCTTCATCCTGGGCGTGGTGCCGCTGTTCATCGCCTCGGGCGCCAGCTCGGGCGCGCAGCGCGCCATCGGCACGGGGGTGCTCAGTGGCATGATCGCCGCGACGGCGCTGGCGGTGTTCTTCGTTCCCGTGTTCTTCGTGGTGGTGCGCAAGCTGATCCCGCTCAAGCGCAAGCCGGCCGCACCTGCCAACCCCGCTCCTGAGGTCGCCCATGATCCGCATGCTTAAACCCGTCGCCCTGGCGGCGTCCCTGGTCACGCTGCTGAGCGCCTGCTCGCTGGTGCCCACCTACCAGCGCCCGGCCTCGCCGGTGCCGGAGCAGTGGTCCACGGGCGATGCGAGCGGCACGCCCGCCACCGCCGCGCCCGCGCTGGTCAACTGGGAAACCTATTTCCCGGATGCGCGCCTGCAATCGCTGATCCGCGCCTCGCTGGCCAACAACCGTGATCTGCGCGTGGCCGTTCTCAACATCGAGCAGACGCGCGCCCAGTACCAGATCCAGCGCTCGGCGCTGTTCCCGCAGGTGGGCGTGTCGGTCAGCGGCACGCGCGGCACCGCCACCAGCGCGCCGTATCCGGTGTACTCGGCCGTGAGCGGCGGGCTGTCGCTGTCGGCCTTCGAGATCGACCTGTTCGGCCGCGTGCGCGCGCTGACCGATGCGGCCGCCGCCACCTTGCTGGCCACGCAAGAGGCCCGCAAGACCACGCAGATCAGCTTGGTGGCCTCGGTCGCCAGCACCTGGTATGCGCTGTGGGCCGACCGCTGGCTGCTGGCGCTGGCCGACCAGACCCTGCAGGCGCGCGAATCTTCGCTCAAGCTGCTGCAGCTCAAGTACGACAACGGTGTGCTCAACGAGCTGGACCTGCGCTCGGCCCAGTCGCTGGTGCAGGCCGCGCGCGTGAGCCGCGCCCAGGCCGATCGCCAGTACCGGCAGGATTTGAACTCGCTGGCGCTGCTGGTGGGGCAGCAGGTCGATCCGGCCGCGCTGCCGCCCGCGCCCCAGCTGGGTGAGCGTCCGCTGGACGACGTGGACACCATCCCGCGCCTGGGCGGCGACACGCTGTGGCCGGCCCTGGCCGAGCTGCCGGTGGGCTTGCCCTCGCAGGTGCTGCTGGCGCGTCCCGACATCACGCAAGCCGAGCAGCAACTGATCGCGGCCAACGCCAACATCGGCGCTGCGCGCGCCGCGATGTTCCCCAGCATCTCGCTTACCGCCAACGCCGGCCGCATCAGCAATTCGCTGTCGGGCCTGTTCGACGATGGCCGCAAGACCTGGGGCGTGACGGGCTCGTTGCTGGCGCCGATCTTCGACATGGGGCGCACGCGCGCCGGTGTCGAAGTGGCGCAGGCCAGCCGCGACATCGCCGTGGCGCAGTACGAGAAGGCATTGCAGAGCGCCTTCCGCGAGGTGTCGGATGCGCTGGTGTCGCGCCAGACCTATGCCGATCAGGCCGAGGCGCAGCAGGCACAGGCCGATGCCGAGACGGATCGACTGCGTTTGTCGGCCTTGCGTTACCGCAGTGGCGTGGCGAGCCAGCTGGATCTGCTGGATGCGCAGCGCAGTCTGTTCTCGGCGCAGCAGGCCTTGATCCAGGCGCAGCTGGCGCGTCAGCAGGCCAACATCACGCTGTTCAAGACGCTGGGTGGGGGCTGGGATCAGAACACGGCGGCAACGGTGCCCGCAGCGGCTGCTGAGGCGGCCAGTGGGCCGGCGTCCTGACCGGCATGGCTGTTCGCGCTTGCTGAGCGCTGCATGATGAAAACGCCTGGTTGATCGCCGGGCGTTTTTTCTTTGTAAGGCGCTTTTTCAATTGGCCTTTTGCGTGCGGTGGTTGGATCGCTTTTGCGAGGTAGCCGCGTAGTGAGTTCTGCGGCCCACCTCGCCACGAGCATCACAGGGAAGTTTCGCCGCAGGCGAAACCACCCGAGTGAAGCCCGGCCGGATGCCGGCTCAGCCCCCGCCCCGCGTTGCCCCGAAAAGCCGCCAGCCCTTCGCAAGCCCGGGACAAGTCGGAACAGGGCAGAGAAAAGCAAAAAACTCAGTTGGCCAGCTTGCGCGTCAACCGCGTCCCCAGCTTGCTCACATTGTTCAGCGACAGCAAATGCGCATGGATCCACCCCAGCGCGCCACTGGTGAACAGCTCCTGCACCACCTCCGGCGCCAGTTGCCGCAGCTTGTCCTCATCGACCACCTTGAAGCCGTTGAGGTTCAGATGCTGCTCACCCAGCTTGAAATCGATGTTGCGCTCCACCAGCAGACCCAGCTCGTTCAGCCGCTTGGCGAACAGCGTCGTGCGCTGCATGTCGTTGTGGAAGTCCAGGAGAAACTTCTGCAGTTGCTGCAGATACGGCGTGTCCTTGCCCTCGGGCGTGAACAGCGCCTCGCCATCAGACGGGTTCAACCCGTCGAAAGCCTCGTCCACGCACACCGTGAGCTGCTCCGTGCCCGGCTGCTCGGCCAGCACGAACGGGTAGCGGCGGATGAAGGCCGGCAGGTAGCTGTGCGGATCCCAGCGCCCCTCTGGGTCGATGTAGAGGTTTTCCTTGTCGCGCAGGCCGACCACGGCCACCATCGTGTGCTGGTCGCCCGAGGCCACGAACACGCAAGGCAGGTCCAGCGCCGCCAGCGGCAGCTCGGTCACGGCCAGCAGCAGCGAGTTGGTTTCGCGAGCGAAGGACAGGTGTTGCCCGCTCGCCTTCACGCGCAGCGAGCGGTGCTGGTCGCGGTTGACCGGGGTCAGTCGTTCGTACATCAGCATGGTTTTCATGGCGTGATCCTGTTGTGCGTTGATTCTTGAGGCAATGGTGCGCAGCATAGCGCGTGACGATGTCGCCCTTGCGATAATGCCGGCGTGAACAGCATGACCCAGCCCCTGCCCCTCAGAGCGCGCCTGGCGCTCTACCTGGACCTGATCCGCTGGAACCGGCCCCAGGGCTGGCTGCTGCTGCTGTGGCCCACGCTGGCCGCGCTGTGGCTGGCGGCACGCGGCTTTCCGGGCTGGCACCTGCTGGCCGTGTTCACGCTGGGCACGGTGCTGATGCGCAGCGCCGGCTGCACCGTCAACGACGTGGCCGACCGCGATTTCGACAAGCACGTCAAGCGCACGGCCGAGCGGCCCATCACCTCGGGCCGCATCTCCGTGAAGGAGGCGCTGCTGGTGGGGCTGGTGCTCACGCTGGTGTCCTTCGCGCTGGTGCTCACCACCAACGGGCCGACCATCGCCTGGTCCTTCGGCGCTCTGGGCGTGACCATCCTCTATCCCTTCACCAAGCGCTTCTTCGCGATGCCGCAGGCCGTGCTCGGCGTGGCCTTCAGCTTCGGTATCCCGATGGCCTACACGGCCACGCAGGGGAGCGTGCCGGCCGAGGCCTGGTGGCTGGTGGTCGGCAACCTGGCCTGGGTGCTGGCCTACGACACCGAGTACGCGATGGTCGACCGCGACGACGACCTGCAGATCGGCATGCGCACCTCGGCGATCACGCTGGGGCGCTTCGATGTGATCGGCGTGGCGCTGTTCTACGCCACCTGCATCGCCTGCTGGTCGATCGTGGGGCGGCTCGCGGGCCTGGGCATCGCTTACTGGTCCGCGATGGCGGTGGCGGCCGCCCAGGCGCTGTGGCACGTGTGGATGATCCGCTCGCGTCGCCGGGACGACTGCTTCGCGGCCTTCCGCATGAACCATTGGCTTGGTTTCACGGTGTTCGCCGGCGTGCTGCTGGACTGGCTGCTCCGGGCCTGATCAGGTGCGTCCGGCGGGCGCATCTCACGATGGATCCCGCCGGTGCGGGCCACTGGCCCTGAGAGGGATTACAAGGCGAGGGGCTTTGTGTTGTCGCTGCCTCGCGAAGTGGGCAGAGTCGTGTCGACGTCATCGCCCCTTGGCGATTCCAGCGCGGCGTTTGGCGGTGGTGCCGAGGTGCGGTTGGCGTGCGGCCCAACCACCTTTCAACCAGGAAGCCTCGACATGTCCAAGCCCCTTCTGGCGATGGCCCGCCATCACGCCTGCCTGTTGCCCTTGTGCGCACTGCTCGTCTTTGCCCCACCTGCCCGTGCGGCCGGTCCCGCCTACGCGAGCGCCAGCACCACGTGGTCCGACTTTCACTTCAGCGTGGTGGACCTTGCCCCCGGCGACGGCGTCGCGCCCTCGGTGCAGTTCGGCGGCGGTGCGCAGACGCAGCTGACGGCCTACGACTCACCGATCTTTCCCACGCTGTACGACTTCAAGATGATCGATGGCGCGTGGGATGGCGGATGGCCGCTGGCCACGGCGTCGATCCCTGGTGCGGTCTCGAGCATTTCCAGCGAAGGCATGGTGGCGCAGGCCTTCCTGGATGCAGACCTCCTGAACACGGGCGATCACACCTTGACGGGGGCCACCAATGCCCTGCTGGCCAGTGCCTGGAACCCGGATCCGGGCCGGTTCACGCTGGGTGCCCATACGGCGCTTGTGCTGGAAGGCACTTTCGGTGCCCAGGCGCAACTGGACCTGGCGGCCTTGGCGCAGCACCCCGCGCTGGCGGGCCAGGATGCGTGGTCGATGGCGGTGGAGGCCTCGTCGAGCGCGGACCTGCTGGTCTACCAGGCAGGGTCCTATGACCTGCTGGGCGAAGCCCGCCTGCGCAATGAGGTGTCGGGCGTGTGGCATGCAGGCGGGCAAGCCACTGTGGTGCGCGATCCCGAGAGGGCCGGTCCGTCGGCGAGCCAGTCTTTCGTCCTGCGCATCGAGAACAACAGCGATACGGCGCTGGACGCCCTGATCGCGCTGACCCTGCTGTCCCATGTGCAGGCGCAGGTGGATGTGTCGCCCGTGCCGGAGCCCGCGGCCGTGCCGGCCACCCTGGCCGGCATCGGCACCGTGCTGGCGGCCTGTCTGCTGAGGCCTCGCCGGCGAAAGGCCTGATCCGTCGGGGCTTGCAGCTCAGCGCCCGAACTCGTCGCCCAACTCGCCCGCGCGCTTCTGCGCCGCCCGCATCGCCTGGATGAAGCTGGCCTTCACGCCAGCCTGTTCCAGCGTGGTCAGCGCGGCGTAAGTGGTGCCGCCTTTGGACGTCACCTTCTCGCGCAGCGTGGCCGGGCTGTCGTCCGACTGCGTGGCCAGCGCCGTGGCGCCCGCGAAGGTGGCCAGGGCCAGCGCACGTCCCTGCTCGGGGCTCAGGCCCATGTCGGCCGCGGCCTGCACCATGGCCTCGATGAAATAGAACACGTAGGCGGGGCCCGAGCCCGACATCGCGGTCACTGCGTCCAGATCGGCCTCTTGCTTCACCCACAAGGCCTGGCCTGTGGGCTGAACCACCGCGTCGATGGCGGCGCGCTCGGCGTCCGTGACGTCCGGGCGGGCGAACAAACCTGTGATGCCTTGCCCGACCAAAGCGGGCGTGTTGGGCATGGCGCGCACGATGCGGCCGGTGCCCAGCAGGCGGGCCATGTCATCGGTGCGCAGGCCGGCCATCACGCTGTAGTGCAGGGCGCCCGTGCCGAAGGCGGCGGTGCCGGCCGCGGCTTCCTTGAACTGCTGGGGCTTGACGGCCCACACCACCATGTTGGCGGCGCGCAGGGCTTCGTCGGGCGCGGCCTGGGTGCGCAGGCCCTGAGCGGCCAGGCGCTCGCGTGCGGCTTCGCCAGGGTCGACGACGAGGATGGTGTCAGGCTTGCGGCCCTGGCGCAGCAGGCCGCCGATGATGGCCGAGGCCATGTTGCCGCCGCCGATGAAGGCGATCAGGTCGAAGGAGGTGGGCGTCGAAGAAGTGCTCATGGCCTGAATCATAGGCCGGCCCGCCCAGCCCTGCCGCGTGCGGCGGTTCAGCGCCCGCCGAAGATCGCCGTGCCCACCCGCACCATCGTGGCGCCCTCGGCGATGGCGGCCTCCAGGTCGGCGCTCATGCCCATCGACAGGGTGTCCAGTGGCAGGCCCTCGGCGCGCAGCGTGTCGAACAAGGTCTTCAGGCCATGGTGGGCGGCATGCTGCGCCGTTTCGTCGGGGGAGGGCGCGGGCAAGGCCATCAGGCCCCGCAAGCGCAACCGGGGCAACAGGGCGATGGCCCTCGCCAGGTCAGGTGCCTCGGCCGGGTCGGCGCCGCTCTTGCTGTCTTCCCCGCTGGTGTTGACCTGAACCAACACATTGAGCGGGGGCAAACCCGCCGGCCGCTGCTCGCTCAGGCGCTGCGCGATCTTGAGGCGGTCCACGCTGTGCACCCAGTCGAAGCGCTCGGCCACGGGCCGGGTCTTGTTGCTCTGCAGGGGACCGATCAGGTGCCATTGCAGCGCCTGGCCCCCGCTGGCACGGGCGTCCGCCAGGG
>DXIO01000099.1 GCA_019112875.1 Candidatus Aquabacterium excrementipullorum | reverse complement strand
GACCTCTTTGCCCGCCGCCCCGCGCATCGTGGCCGTGGGTTACCGCCGCCTCAACAAGATGCTGCAGGAGCTGGCGCCCGACTTCCACACCAAAGCTACCGTCGAAGTGCTGGACATGGGCTTCGAGCAAGCCGTCAAGCGCGTGCATGAGCTGCAGGCCAGCCGCCCGGTGGATGTGGTGGTCTCGGCTGGCTCCAACGGTGCCTACCTGCGTCAGCACCTGGAGATGCCGGTCGTGCTGGTCAAGGTGGGTGGCTTCGACCTGATGCAGGCTTTGGCCCGTGCCAAGCGCCTGTCGTCGCACGTGGGCCTGGTCACCTATGAAGGCATGCTGCCGGACCTGTCGCCCTACGGCGAGCTGTTCGAGCTGGGCGTGACACAGCGCACCTACCGCACTGAAGATGAGGCGCGGGCCTGCGTGCAGGAGCTGCATGCAGCTGGCGCGCAGGTGTTCGTCGGTTCTGGCCTGGTGGCCGACCTGGCCGACCAGATGGGCCTCACGGGCATGTTCCTCTACTCGGCCGATGCCGTGCGCGAAGCGCTGGACGATGCCGTCGAAGTGGCCCGCGCCGCCCGCATCGAGCAGGCCAAGCGGGAGCGCCTCAACGCCATCCTCACGCAGCTCAGCGACGGCGTGATCGCCGTGGACCGCGACGAGCGCATCCAAACCTTGAACCCGGCCATGGCGCAACTGCTGGGCGTGCAGCCCGCCCCCTGGCTGGGCCGCCGCCTGAGCGAGGTCTGCCCAGAGCTGGGCCTGCAAAACACCCTGCGCCTGGCCGTGCCCGATCTGGAGCGCATCGAGCGCGTCAAGGGCAAGGCCTTGATCGTCAACCGCATGCCCATCGTGGAGCAGGGTGTGCTGACCGGGGCGGTGCTCAGTTGTCAGGACCCGATCTCCATTCAGCGGGTTGACCGTCACATCCGCTCGCGCATCAAGCCGCAGGCGGAGGCGCCGCGCTACGTGCTGGAGCAGGTGCTAGGCGACAGCGCGGCCATCGAGCAGGTGCGCACCTTGGCGCGGCGTTGCGCGGCCAGCCCGGCCACGGTGCTGATCATCGGCGAGAGCGGCACCGGCAAGGAACTGGTGGCGCAAGGCATCCACCGCGCCAGCGAGCGCCGCGACATGCCCTTCGTGGCGGTGAACTGTGCGGCCGTGTCCGAGAGCCTGCTCGAAAGCGAACTGTTCGGCTACGAAGAAGGCGCCTTCACCGGCGCACGCCGCGGCGGCAAGATCGGCCTGTTCGAGGCGGCGCACAACGGCACCATCTTCCTGGACGAAGTGGGCGAGATGCCCGTGACCTTGCAGACCCGTCTGCTGCGCGTGCTGCAGGAGCGCGAGGTGCTGCGCGTGGGCGCCACCGAGCCCACGCCGGTGAACGTGCGCGTGATCGCCGCCACGCACCGCGACCTGATGGCGCAGGTGCAGCAGGGGCTGTTCCGGCTGGATCTGTACTACCGCCTCAACATCCTGCGCATCGACATGCCCTCGCTGCGCGAACGCCTGGAGGATGTGGCCAGCATCGCCTCAGCCTTGCAGCACCACGCCTGCGCGCGGCTGGGGCTGTCGCCGCGCCAGGTGCAGCCCCTGATCGATGCGCTGGTGGCGCAAGCGCCACATTACGGCTGGCCGGGCAATGTGCGCGAGCTGGACAACCTGATCGAGCGGCTGCTGGCCTATACAGCACCGAACGGCGGGAGCGGGCAGTCAATGTCGGCGGCACAAGCGGCAGACTTTCTGCAGGCCGTGGCGCCAGAACTGTTCGCGGGCCTGGCCACCGCTTTGCCCGCATCCTTGCCATCCCTGAAGGCGCCATGGCCCAAGCCGACAGCGGGCGAGGGCGCAGCGGCACTCAAAAGCCGCCAATCCGAAGCGGAGCGCGCCGAGATCCTGGCTGTGCTGGCCGCCAGCGGTGGCGACCGGGCCAAGGCCAGCGAACGACTGGGCATCAGCCGGACCACCTTGTGGCGCAAGCTCAAGGCATCGGAAGGCTGACCTTTCGGGGTTGGTGCGTGGTGGGTGATCAGCAGGCCATCGATTCGAAGAAGCGCTTGTCTTCGCCCAGTGCGCAGCTGGCCGATGCCGCCTGGATCTGCAGCACGGTGCCATTGCGGAACACCAGTTCGGCCTCCACGCCATCGGCCAGCGAAAACGGCAGAGCCAGATGCCGGTGCGATTGCCCCTCATGCAGCAATACACCCTCGGCCAGGCTGCCGATGGCTGAGCTTAGATCGCCTTGCGCGTGGGCGGTGGTGAACACCACCGTCAAAGACGCCAGAAAACCCTCGTCGCCATGCCCGAAGTGGTCCGTCGCGCCACGGCGCGCACTGGCCGCCGAAAAGCGCACCAGCAGCGCGTCGCCGATCGCTTCGACCTGCCGCACCTCACTGCCTTGCCATGCCAGGAACATCGTCATGACGACAGCGTACAGGCAATGGACCGCGCGCTGCTGTCCGGTAAGTGGGTGATGTGGATTCAGGGCGGTCAAACCCGGCCCGAGGCGCTTCGGTCTTTGGCGTAGGATGGACCGAACCATGAGCGGCGACACCACCTTCGATTACGTGATCATCGGCGCCGGCACGGCGGGCTGCCTGCTGGCCAACCGCCTGTCGGCCGACCCGTCCAAGCGGGTGCTGCTGATCGAGGCCGGCGGCCATGACGACTACCACTGGATCCACATCCCGGTGGGCTACCTCTACTGCATCGGCAACCCGCGCACCGACTGGCTCTACCAGACCGAAGCCGAGCCTGGCCTCAACGGCCGCAAGCTGCGCTACCCGCGTGGCAAGACGCTGGGCGGCAGCTCCAGCATCAACGGCATGATCTACATGCGCGGCCAGTCGCGTGACTACGACGATTGGGCCGACATCACCGGCGACGACAGCTGGCGCTGGGATCAGGTGCTGCCCCACTTCAAGCGCCACGAGGATCACCACAAGGGCGCCGACGATCTGCATGGCGCCGGTGGCGAGTGGCGTGTCGAAAAGCAGCGCCTGCGCTGGGATCTGCTCGATGCCGTCTCGCAAGCCATGCAACAGGCTGGCACCCCCGCATCGAGCGATTTCAACCGAGGCAGCAACGAGGGCGTGGGCTACTTCGAGGTCAACCAGCGCAAAGGCCTGCGCTGGAACGCGGCCAAGGCCTTCCTGCGGCCCACCTGTTTTGGTCGTCCCAACTTCGAGCTGTGGACGGGGGCGCAGGTCAACCGCCTGTTGTTCGAGGCCGTGCCTGGCGGCACCTTGCGTTGTACAGGCGCTCAAGTGTGGACTGGCACCGAGCTGGTCACGGTGCATGCCCATGCAGAGGTGCTTCTGTGCGCCGGTGCCATCGGCTCACCGCAGTTGCTGCAGCTCTCCGGCATCGGCCCCGGTGAATTGCTGCGCAGCCTGGGCCTGCCCGTGCTGCATGATGCGCCCGGCGTAGGCGCCAACCTGCAGGATCACCTGCAGATCCGTACCGTCTTCAAGGTCAATGGCGTGCCCACGCTCAACATGCTCGCCAGCACCACCTGGGGCAAGGCCCGCATTGGCCTGGAATACCTGCTCAAGCGCAGCGGCCCCATGAGCATGGCGCCCAGCCAGCTGGGTGCGTTCACGCGCAGCGACGCCTCGCATGCGCATCCCAACCTGGAGTACCACGTGCAGCCGCTCAGCCTCGAGGCCTTTGGCGAGCCGCTGCACACCTTCCCGGCTTTCACCGCCAGCGTCTGCAACCTCAACCCCACCAGCCGCGGCACGGTGCGCATCACCAGCCCGCGTTTCGAGGATGCGCCGGCCATTGCGCCGAACTACCTGGCCACGCCCGAAGACCGCAAGGTGGCGGCGGATTCCCTGCGCGTCACGCGTCGCATCGTGGCCCAGCCGGCCCTGGCGCGCTACCAGCCCGAAGAGTGGAAGCCCGGCGCCCAGTTCCAGACCGATGAAGAACTGGCCCGGCTGGCTGGCGACATCGCGACCACCATCTTCCATCCCGTGGGCACCACGCGGATGGGCCGCGACGATGACCCGATGGCCGTGCTGGACAGCCAGATGCGCGTGCATGGTGTGGCCGGGCTGCGCGTGGTCGATGCAGGCGCCATGCCCACCATCACCAGCGGCAACACCAACTCGCCCGTGCTGATGATGGCCGAAAAGGCCGCTTCGCTCATCCGGGGCGCCTCCAAAGGCTGAGCCTCAGGCCTGCTGGAAGAACGCTGCCTCGATCTCGGCCGGCAAAGGCTGGCCCGTCAGCCAGGCGCGCTCCAGCACATACCAGTAGTGCCGATAGCTGGCCCGGTCGTGCAGCACACCGCGGTGCGAGGTAGGCGCCCAGTGCGCCGCCTGCGCCGCGCTCAGGATCTCCACCGCATCGTCCACCTCGGCCACCACGGGCGCGAAGGCGTCGACGATCACGGGGATCTGATCCGGGTGGATGCTCCACATGCGCGTGTAGCCCAGTTCGCGGCAGGCCTTCTCGGCCGCCTTGGCCAGCGCATGCGAATCCTTGAACTCGGTGACCACGCAGTGCGAGGGCGTGATCCGTGCTGCGTGACAGGCCGCGGCGATCTCCAGCTTGGCACGCAGCACCAGCGGGTGACTGAACTGTCCGTGAACGCCCATGGCCGAGGCACTGATCGCCCCCCGGTGTTCCGACACAAAGTCCATCAAGCCGAAGGACAGCGACTCCAGGCCGGGCAGGGCGGCGATCTCGGCCACCTGCTGCAGGGCCCTGTGCGTTTCGATCAGGCCGTGCACTGGCACGATGTGGCCCACGCCATGCTGCAGGCGGGCCGCCTTGATCGTCTCGATCGCGCGCCGGGCCTCCTGGGCATCGCCCAGCTTGGGCACCATCAGGTAGGCCAGCCGATGCCCTGCCAGGCGGATCAGGGTGTCGATTTCGTCCTCGAAGCGCTCGTGGCGGGGATCGTGCACCCGCACGCCCACCCGTCCATACACATTGGCCGGGCTGTTGACCAGTTCCGCCACCAGCAGCGCCTGCTCGTGCTCGCCCCCCACCGGCGCGCCATCTTCCAGGTCCAGCGTCACGTCGAACACCGCGTGGCCGGCTTTGCCGCCGAGCTCGGCCTGCAGGGCCAGGCTCTTGCGCATGCGCGCCTCCACCCCGGCGTAGTGATCGCACACCGGCAGCACCGGGGAGGACGCTTCCGTGCCGAACAGGGCCTGGCGGGGATGGATGGCGGTCAGGGTGGACATCGCTGGTGTCGTGGCGAAAAGAGGGGGAAACAAAGGCGCAGGGCACCTCGCGCGGTGAGTATGCCAGCGGTGGCGCTCCACCCTGAAACGCGTCCGGTCATCGCGCCGCTGTCATTTATGAGGAGGGTGCCCTACGGTTTGGCAAAAAAATGCCGATAGTCATCACAGCCAGGAAAAGCGGACGCCCCGGCATGGTTGGAATGGGACGGTCCGCACAACAACCACCCCGAGGTGACTGCACATGAAACTCAATCAGCTCAAGCTCGGTATTCGCCTGGGCTTCGGCTTTGGCGCGGTGCTCGTGCTGACGGCCCTGATCGCTTCCATCGGCTGGGAGCGCCTGGGGCACACGCTGGGCAACATCCAGGCCAATGCCCAGTCGCAAGAGCGGGCCCGCGAAGCCTTGCGCTGGGAGGGCTACACCTTGCTCAACGTCAACCGTGCGCTGGCCATCGCCGAATCCGGTGGCAACGACGATGTCGAGAAGCACTTCGCGCCGCTGATCAAGGAAACGTCCGCGCAGATCAGCGCCATCCAGAAGCAACTGGAAGCGTCCGCTGAAAACGACGAAGAGAAAGCCAAGTTCGCCGACATCGCCGCACGCCGCAAGGCCTACGTCACCTCGCGCGATGCCATTTTCCAGTTGCTGGAGCTCGATGACCCCGGGGCCAAGGAGGCCCTGACCAGCCAGCTGATGCCGGCTGCCACGCGCTACATCACCGCCATCCACGATTACCAGTCCTACCAACGCGAACTGGCCGACAAGCACACCGCCGACACCAAGCACACCGTGGGCCGGGCCCAATGGCTGCTGCTGGCGCTGGCCGCGCTGTGCCTGGTGTCTGGCGGCACCTGCGCCTGGCTTATCTCCCGCTCGGTGACCGTGCCGTTGCGCCGCGCCGCCAGGGCCACACAGGCCATCGCCGCAGGCGATCTGTCGCGCAACCTCGATGCCGACGGCCGTGATGAAGTGGCCGATGTGCTCAACGGCCTGGACAGCATGCAGCGCTCCCTGCGCGACATCGTCAGCGACGTGCGCTCCGCCACCGATTCCATCAAGACCGCCAGCAGCGAGGTGGCCGCCGGCAGCCAGGATCTGTCCGGCCGCACCGAGCAGGCCGCCTCCAGCCTGGAGCAGACCGCCTCGTCCATGGAGCAGATCTCGGGCGCCATCCAGCACACGGCCGACGCAGCGCGCAACGCCAACCAACTGGCCACAGGCGCGGCTTCGGCGGCCGGGCAGGGCGGTGCCGTGGTCACCCAAGTCATGACCACCATGGACGAGATCAGCGAAAGCTCGCGCAAGGTGGTCGACATCATCGGCGTGATCGACAGCATCGCCTTCCAGACCAACATCCTGGCGCTCAACGCCGCGGTCGAGGCCGCCCGTGCGGGCGAGCAAGGCCGGGGCTTCGCGGTGGTGGCTTCCGAGGTGCGGGCCCTGGCACAGCGCGTGGCCGAAGCCGCCCGCGAGATCAAGACACTGATCGGCGCCTCGGTGGACAAGGTCGATACCGGCTCCGCCCTGGTCAAGAACGCGGGCGCATCGATGGAGACCATCGTCGATTCCGTGCGACGGGTGGCCGGCATCATCGGCGAGATCACCACGGCCTCGTCGGAGCAGTCCAGCGGCATCGGCCAGGTCAACGCCGCCGTGAGCCAGCTCGACAACATGACGCAGCAAAACGCCGCGCTGGTGGAGCAATCCGCTGCCGCCGCCGAGAGCCTGAAGGACCAGGCCGACACGCTGGCCCGCGTGGTCTCCGTGTTCAAGCTGCCCGCTTGAGAACAACCCGTTCAGGCATGAAAAAACCGGCGCCGTGTTGCCACGGGGCCGGTTTTCTTTTTGGGCTTGCTGAAGGCGCGGGCCTGAACCCACGCGCCTCGGCTTACCGCATCACAGCAGGTGCTTGACGCCGTCCTGCTCGCCTTGCAGCTCAGCCAGGGTGATGTTGATGCGCTCTTGCGAGAAGGCATCGATCTCCAGGCCTTCGACGATCTTGTACTCGCCGTTCTGCGTGGTCACGGGGAAGCCGAACACGATGCCGGCGGGGATGCCGTATTCGCCGTTCGAAGGCACGCCCATGGTGACCCATTCGCCGTTCGAGCCCAGGGCCCAGTCACGGATGTGGTCGATGGCGGCGTTGGCGGCCGAAGCAGCCGACGACAGGCCGCGAGCGGCGATGATGGCGGCGCCACGCTTGCCCACGGTCGGCAGGAAGGTGTCGGCGTTCCAGACCTGGTCGTTGATCAGATCCTTGATCGACTTGCCGCTGGTGGTGGCGAAGCGGTAGTCAGCGTACATGGTGGGCGAGTGGTTGCCCCACACGGTCAGCTTCTTGATGTCGCCAACCTTGGTGCCGGTCTTGGCGGCCAGTTGCGACGCAGCGCGGTTGTGGTCCAGGCGCAGCATGGCGGTGAAGTTCTTGGCCGGCAGGTCCGGAGCCGACTTCATGGCGATGTAGGCGTTGGTGTTGGCGGGGTTGCCGACAACCAGCACCTTCACGTTGCGCGAAGCGACGGCGTTCAGGGCCTTGCCTTGGGCCGTGAAGATCTGGGCGTTGGCTGCCAGCAGGTCGGCGCGCTCCATGCCGGGGCCACGGGGACGGGCACCCACCAGCAGGGCGTAGTCGGTGTCCTTGAAGGCTTGCAGGGGGTCGGAGTGGGCTTCGATGCCGGCCAGCAGCGGGAAAGCGCAGTCTTCCAGCTCCATGATCACGCCCTTCAGCGCGTTCTGGGCCTTCTCGTCGGGGATTTCCAGCAGTTGCAGGATGACGGGCTGGTCCTTGCCCAGCATTTCGCCCGAGGCGATGCGGAACAGGAGGGCGTAGCCGATTTGACCAGCGGCGCCGGTGACGGCGACGCGAACGGGTGCTTTGCTCATGGGCAACTCCGGAAAATTGTGTGGTGAAGGGTTAGCGACAACCCTTGAGTGTAGCGCGCCGCGAGTCTAGGCGTCAGCCCCGCGGCCGTCAATCCTCTTATGTCTTATATAAGACATCTTTTGGATTTCGTCTGGACTCAGGGGCTTGTTTTGTGGTGCAATGCAGCCCGCACCTACCCGGTGCATCTCCGGGCTGGCCAAAAGCCTGCCCGACGCTCTGATACGCCAGACGTGTCGCCCGCCGTTATACCCGACCCCGGACCAGCCCGCCCGTGTCTTCAACCCCTCAAGCCTCCTCCGTCGTGGAAGCATCGCCCCCCGTTGGCGAAGGGGAACAAACCACCGTCGCCGGCCCCTCCTTCAGTCCCCTTTATCAGCAGATCAAGTCGCTGATCGTTCGCAGCCTGCAGGCCGGCGAATGGCGTCCGGGCGAAGCCATCCCCAGCGAGATCGACCTGGCCGCGCGCTTCAAGGTCAGCCAGGGCACGGTGCGCAAGGCCATCGACGAGCTGGCGCAAGAGAACCTCCTCGTGCGCCGTCAGGGCAAGGGCACCTTCGTGGCCACGCACGCCGAAGAGAAGGTGCAATGGCGCTTCCTGCGCCTCACGCCCGACAAACCCGATCCCAATGGCACGGTCAAGCGCGAACTGCTTGATTGCCGTCGCCTGCGCGCGCCGGCCGATATCGCCCGGGCCTTGGGCCTGAAGTCAGGCGACATGGTCTTCGAGGTGCGCCGCGTCCTCCATTTCTCCGGCCAGCCCGTCGTGCTCGACGACATCTGGCTGCCCGGACACCTGTTCAAGGGCCTCACGGCCGAACGCATGAGCGAATACAAGGGCCCGATGTACGGGTTCTTCGAGACGGAATTCGGCGTCCGCATGATCCGGGCCGAAGAGAAGTTGCGGGCAGTGGCGGCCGACCCGGCTGTCGCGGGTCTGCTGGGTGTCGAGGTGGGGTACCCCCTGCTGAGCGTCGAGCGCCTGGCGCGCACCTACGACGACCAGCCGGTGGAGCTGCGCCGCGGCCTGTACCGAACGGAGGCTCACCACTACCGCAACGAGCTGAACTGAAAACACCACTCATTCCTTGCCTGTACCCGCGCCGTCCATGCATGCGTCACGCAACGACGCAATCTTGACCAGGTGCCTAGCGCAAGGGATTGCCCTAAAATTCAAGATTCTGTAACCGTTCCACCGACGCTCGTAGAGCCCTCCAAAAATGGCTGACAACGCGAAATCCCCCCGCCCCGTCTACCGGAACATCCACGTCACTGACATCGTCAGTTACCGCCTGCCGCCGGCCGGGATCGTCTCGATCCTGCACCGTGTCAGCGGCGTCGTGATGTTCGTCCTCCTGCCCTTCGTCATCTGGATGTTCGACACCAGCGTGACGTCCGAAATCAGCTACGACCAGTTCACGTCGCTGTTCGTGGCGGGCTGCGGTTTCCTGCCGGGCTGGTTCTTCAAGCTGATCGGCCTGGGCCTGATCTGGGCTTACCTGCATCACTTCTGCGCCGGTGTGCGCCATCTCGCGATGGACTTCAACCACGACGCAGTGACCAAACAATCCGGGCACACCACCGCCATCGCTGTGCTGGCCATCAGCGTGCTGCTCACGCTGGTGCTGGGCGCCAAGCTGTTCGGCCTGTTCTGATCCCCACCGCAGGAAACGTCCCCATGTCTCAAAACTACGGTACCAAGCGCATCGTCACCGGTGCGCACTATGGCCTGCGCGACTGGATCGCCCAGCGCGCCACCGCCATCATCATGGCCCTGTTCACCGTCATCCTGCTGCTGCAGGTCGTGATCGGCGAGCCTGTCAGCTACTACAAGTGGGCTGCCATCTTCTCCCAGCAATGGATGAAGTTCCTGACCTTCGTGGTCATCATCGCCATCCTCTACCACGTGTGGGTGGGCGTCCGTGACATCTTCATGGACTACATCAAGCCCGTCGGCATCCGCCTGGGTTTGCAAGTGTTCAGCATCGTGTGGCTCGTGGGCTGCGCCGGCTGGTCCATCCAAGTGCTCTGGAGGCTGTAAAAAATGACCGCTATCGTGTCCTCTCTCCCCACCCGCAAGTTCGACGTCGTGATCGTCGGCGCTGGCGGCTCCGGCATGCGCGCGTCGCTGCAACTGTCCCTGGCCGGCCTGAACGTGGCCGTGCTGTCCAAGGTCTTCCCGACCCGCTCGCACACCGTGGCGGCGCAGGGCGGCATCGGTGCCTCGTTGGGCAACATGTCCGAAGACAACTGGCACTACCACTTCTACGACACCATCAAGGGCTCCGACTGGCTGGGTGACCAGGACGCCATCGAGTTCATGTGCCGTGAAGCGCCCAAGGTCGTGTACGAGCTCGAGCACTTCGGCATGCCGTTTGACCGCAACGCCGACGGCACCATCTACCAGCGTCCGTTCGGCGGCCACACCGCCAACTACGGCGAGAAGCCCGTGCAGCGCGCCTGCGCCGCCGCCGACCGTACCGGCCACGCCCTGCTGCACACGCTGTACCAGCAGAACGTCAAGGCCCGCACGCAGTTCTTCGTCGAGTGGATGGCGCTGGACATCATCCGCGACGCCGATGGCGATGCCGTGGGCGTGACCGCTCTGGAAATGGAAACCGGCGACGTGCACATCCTGCACGCCAAGACCGTGCTGTTCGCCACCGGTGGCGCCGGCCGCATCTATCAAGCTTCCACCAACGCCTTCATCAACACCGGCGACGGTCTGGGCATGGCGGCGCGCGCCGGCATCCCGCTGGAAGACATGGAGTTCTGGCAGTTCCACCCCACCGGCGTGGCCGGCGCGGGCGTGCTGCTGACCGAAGGCTGCCGTGGCGAAGGCGCCATCCTGCGCAATGCCAATGGCGAGCGCTTCATGGAGCGCTATGCGCCCACCCTGAAGGATCTGGCCCCGCGTGACTTCGTGTCCCGCTCGATGGACCAGGAGATCAAGGAAGGTCGTGGCTGTGGTCCCAACAAGGACTACGTGGTTCTGGACATGACCCACCTGGGCGCCGAGACCATCCACAAGCGTCTGCCTTCGGTGTTCGAGATCGGCCACAACTTCGCCAACGTCGACATCACCAAGGAACCGATCCCGGTCGTGCCCACCATCCATTACCAGATGGGCGGCATCCCGACCAATGTGTACGGCCAGGTGGTGATCCCCGCCAACGGCAAGCACAACGAGATCATCAACGGCCTGTACGCGGTGGGCGAGTGCTCCTGCGTGTCGGTGCACGGCGCCAACCGCCTGGGCACCAACTCGCTGCTGGACCTGGTGGTGTTCGGCCGCGCGGCCGGCAACCACATCGTCGAGACCAACCTCAAGACGAAGCACCACAAGCCCCTGCCCAAGGACGCGGCCGACTACACCCTGTCGCGCCTGTCCCGCCTGGACAACGCCAAGAACGGCGAGTACTCGCAGGACGTGGCCAACGAGATCCGCGCGACGATGCAGGCCCATGCTGGCGTGTTCCGCACGCAAAAGAGCATGGACGAAGGCGTCAAGAAGATCGCGCAGGTGCGCGAGCGCGTGAAGGGCATCGGCCTGAAGGACAACTCGAAGGTGTTCAACACCGCCCGCATCGAGGCCCTCGAAGTCGAGAACCTGATCGAAGCCGCTCAGGCCACGATGGTCGCCGCCGCTGCGCGCCCGGAAAGCCGTGGCGCCCACGCCCACGACGACTTCCCGAACCGCGACGACGTCAACTGGATGAAGCACTCGCTGTGGTACTCCGAAGGCAGCCGCCTGGACTACAAGCCCGTGAACCTGCAGCCGCTGACGGTGGAATCCGTTCCCCCGAAGGTCCGCACGTTCTGATCGCCAGCGACACAGGAATTAGGAATCATCATGAAGCGCACATTCCAGATCTACCGCTACGACCCGGACAAGGACGCCAAGCCCTACATGCAGACCCTCGAGATCGAACTCGACGGTCACGAGCGCATGCTGCTGGACGCCCTGGTCAAGCTCAAGGCCGTCGATCCCACCCTGTCGTTCCGCCGCTCCTGCCGTGAAGGCGTCTGCGGTTCGGACGCCATGAACATCAACGGTAAGAACGGTCTGGCCTGCCTGACCAACATGCGCACGCTGCCTGGCGTGATCGTGCTCAAGCCGCTGCCCGGCCTGCCCGTCGTCCGCGACCTGATCGTGGACATGACGCAGTTCTTCAAGCAGTACAACTCCATCAAGCCCTACCTCATCAACGACACGCCGCCGCCCGAGAAGGAGCGTCTGCAGTCGCCTGAAGAGCGTGAAGAGCTCGATGGCCTGTACGAGTGCATCCTGTGCGCCAGCTGCTCGACCAGCTGCCCCAGCTTCTGGTGGAATCCCGACAAGTTCGTGGGCCCCGCCGGCTTGCTGCAGGCCTACCGCTTCATCGCCGACAGCCGCGACGAAGGCACGGCCGAGCGCCTGGACAACCTGGAAGACCCGTACCGCCTGTTCCGCTGCCACACGATCATGAACTGCGTGGACGTGTGCCCCAAGGGCCTGAACCCCACCAAGGCCATCGGCAAGATCAAGGAACTGATGGTGCGCCGCGCCGTTTGAACCCATGCTTGCGATGACCGAACAGCGCCAATCCCTGCCCGAAGCCGACGCCAGCACCCCGGCCGCGCCCGACGCGGATCTGCTGCGGCGGCTGCGCTGGCGCTGCCGCCGTGGCCTGCTCGAGAACGACATCTTCATCGACAAGTTCTTCGAGCGCCATGGCGACCACCTGACCACGCCCCTGGTCCAGGGCTTGCTTCAACTGATGGACCTGTCCGACAATGACCTGCTCGATCTGCTTCTGGTCCGCAAGGAACCCGAAGGCGATCTGGCCAGCGCCGAAGTCGTCCAGGTGTTGTCGCTGATGCGGGTTCCCAAGGCGTAGTCAGGGTGTTTGAAGTGTTTTTCACCCCCCGAGTCGAAGGACTGTCGGGGTGCGTGCAAGACCCATAATGCCGACCAAGGTTAATCCCTAGTCACCGATAATCGTCTTCACAAGACCGACCCCTAGTAGGAGTGCTCATGACCCCGTCCGACGTGAAAGCCACCCTGTCGTTCTCCGACGGCAGCCCCAACATGGAACTGCCCATTTACAAGGGCTCCATCGGCCCGGATGTGATTGACATCCGCAAGCTGTACGGTCAGACCGGCAAGTTCACCTACGACCCCGGCTTCCTGTCCACCGCCTCCTGCAACTCGACCATCACCTACATCGATGGCGACAAGGGCGAGCTGCTGTACCGCGGCTACCCCATCGAGCAGCTGGCCACCAACTGCGACTTCCTGGAAACCTGCTATCTGCTGCTGAACGGCGAACTGCCCAACGGCGCGGAAAAGGAAGAGTTCGTCAAGAGCGTGACCAACCACACGATGGTCAACGAGCAGATGCAGTTCTTCCTGCGTGGTTTCCGCCGCGACGCGCACCCGATGGCCGTGATGACCGGCCTGGTCGGCGCGCTGTCGGCCTTCTACCACGACAGCACGGACATCAACAATCCGGAGCACCGCAAGGTGGCCGCGATCCGTCTGATCGCCAAGATGCCGACGCTCGTGGCCATGGCCTACAAGTACACCATCGGCCAGCCCTACATCTATCCGAAGAACGACCTCTCGTACACCGAGAACTTCATGCGGATGATGTTCGCCACGCCGTGCGAAGAGTACAAGCCCAATGACGTGCTGGTGCGCGCCATGGACCGCATCTTCATCCTGCACGCCGACCACGAGCAGAACGCATCGACCTCGACGGTTCGCCTGTGCGGTTCGTCCGGCACCAACCCGTTCGCCGCCATCGCCGCTGGCGTGGCCTGCCTGTGGGGCCCGGCTCACGGTGGCGCCAACGAGGCTGCCCTGAACATGCTGACCGACATCCAGAAGAACGGTGGCGTGGAGAAGATCGGCGAGTTCATCGCCCAGGTCAAGGACAAGAACTCCGGTGTGAAGCTGATGGGCTTCGGTCACCGCGTGTACAAGAACTACGACCCGCGCGCCAAGCTGATGCGCGAGACCTGCCATGAGGTGCTGAACGAACTGGGCCTGCAGAACGACCCGATGTTCAAGCTGGCCATGGCCCTGGAAAAGATCGCCCTGGAAGACGAATACTTCGTGTCGCGCAAGCTGTACCCGAACGTGGACTTCTACTCCGGCATCGTGCAGCGCGCCATCGGCATCCCCGTGCCGCTGTTCACGGCCATCTTCGCGCTGGCCCGTACCGTGGGCTGGATCGCCCAGCTGAACGAAATGATCGGCGACCCCGAGTACAAGATCGGTCGTCCCCGTCAGCTGTTCGTTGGCGCTGAGAAGCGCGACGTCAAGCCCATCGGCCAGCGCTGATCGGCTGACACCACCAGCGCTTCGGCGGTGGTGGTTCGCATCTGAGAACCCCAGCTTCCCGGCTGGGGTTTTTCTTTTTGGGCGCGTTTGTTTCTTCTTTGTCTGAGGCGGTTGGTTCGCTTTGTCGGGGCAGCGCGGGGCTCGGGATGTGGGGGTGGCATGCGAGCAGGTGGTGGCGTGCAAAGGGTGGCTTGCTGCGCAAAGGATGCAGGGCAGGGCGCGCACGTCTCGATGCTCCTGCTGACCTCAACATCAAGGCAATGGCATGTGTATTGGCGAACTGTCGAGTTGCACGCTAGCCCGCCAAAGTCAAGGGACAGCACGCTCCGCATGCGGCGAGCGGGGCACAAAGGGCTGAGCCGCCATCCGGCCGGGCGCCTTGTGGGCGCCGAGCAGCGCAGCGGCGAGGTGGGCATGCGCGCAGCGCATGCTTCGTTCATCTGACTTGCAGACCATGTTTGAGCGGAGCGCCCGCAGGGCGCGCAGTGAGTTGGGCTGCACCACCTCGCCGTGAGCAGCGCAGGGCAGTCACGCCGTAGGCGTGACCGACAACAAAGAAGCCCGGCCGGATGGCGGCTCAGCCCCCGCCCCGCGCTGTAGCGCAAACGCCAGCCCTCGGCACGCCAGGACCAAAAACCACGACGAGCCAGCGGCAAACACCCCAAAAAAACAGCCAGCTGAACGTGAAATAAATCTCAGCCCCGAATATTCGAAAACCGAAGGCAAGGGTATTGGCAACCCCTCCTCAGCCTATTACTGGCTGTAACCCCGAGACCCCGGGGGCATAACCCTCGCGCGTCCGGGGCCAATGTCTTAAAATCGACTTCTCCCCGCTGTATGCGCTCACCCACGCCCGATACCAGCCCGCCAAGGGCCCTTGCCACCATGGGACGCACCCTCTACGACAAGCTCTGGGACGAACACGTCGTCCACACCGAAGATGACGGCACCGCCGTGCTCTACATCGATCGCCAGCTGCTGCATGAAGTGACCAGCCCGCAGGCCTTCGAAGGCCTGGACATTGCCGGCCGCAAGATGTGGCGCCTGTCGGCCAACCTGGCCGTGAGCGACCACAACGTGCCCACGACCGACCGCCGCGACGGCATCAAGGACCCGGTCTCCAAGCTGCAGGTCGATACGCTCGACAACAACTGCGACCGCTTCGGTGTCACGCAGTTCAAGATGAGCGACAAGCGCCAGGGCATCGTCCACGTGATCGGCCCGGAGCAGGGCGCCACGCTGCCTGGCATGACCGTGGTCTGCGGCGACAGCCACACCTCCACGCATGGCGCCTTCGGTGCGCTGGCCCACGGCATCGGCACCTCCGAGGTCGAGCACGTCATGGCCACGCAGACGCTGCTGGCCAAGAAGGCCAAGAACATGCTGATCAAGGTCGAAGGCACCTTGGGCAAGGGCTGCAGCGCGAAGGACATCGTGCTGGCCATCATCGCCAGGATCGGCACGGCCGGCGGCACGGGCTACACCATCGAGTTCGCCGGCAGCGCCATCCGTGCCCTGAGCATGGAAGGCCGCATGACGGTCTGCAACATGGCCATCGAAGGCGGTGCGCGTGCCGGCCTCGTGGCCGTGGACGACACCACCATCAACTACGTCAAGGGGCGCCCCTTCACGCCCTCGGGCGTCGAGTGGGACCAGGCCGTGGCCTACTGGCGCACGCTGCATTCGGATCCTGATGCCCATTGGGACGCCGTGGTCGAGCTGGACGCGACCCAGATCGAACCGCAGGTCAGCTGGGGCACCTCGCCCGAGATGGTCATTGGCGTGAACGACCGCGTGCCCGATCCCGACAAGGAAAAGGACCCGGTCAAGCGTTCCGCGATGGAGCGTGCCCTGACCTACATGGCGCTCGAGCCCAACAAGGCCATGGCCGACATCCGCATCGACAAGGTCTTCATCGGTTCGTGCACCAACTCCCGCATCGAAGACATGCGCGAAGCCGCGGCCGTGGTCAAGCGCATCGGTGGCCGCGTGGCCTCCAACGTCAAGCTGGCCCTGGTCGTGCCGGGTTCCGGCCTGGTCAAGGAGCAGGCCGAGCGCGAAGGCCTCGACCAGGTCTTCAAGGCCGCCGGCTTCGAATGGCGCGAGCCCGGTTGCTCGATGTGCCTGGCCATGAACGCCGATCGCCTGGACCCGGGCGAGCGCTGCGCCTCCACCAGCAACCGCAACTTCGAAGGTCGTCAAGGCGCCGGTGGCCGCACCCACCTGGTCAGCCCGGCCATGGCGGCGGCTGCCGCCATGGAAGGCCACTTCGTCGACGTGCGCCGCATCGCCTGATTCAATCCCTGACACACCACACATCCCTGGAGATCCAGACATGACACGTTTCGCTTCGCTGATCGCTGTGTTCGCCGCCCTGATCGCTGGTCTGTCACTGGCCGGTTGCAACACCGTGCACGGTTTCGGCCAGGACGTCGAGAAGGTCGGAGACAAGATCTCCGGTGCCGCCAAGAAGTAATTGCCATGCAAGCATTTCGCATTCACAAGGGGCTCGTGGCCCCGATGGACCGGGAGAACGTCGACACCGACGCCATCATCCCAAAGCAGTACCTGAAGTCGATCAAGCGCACGGGCTTCGGCCCCAACCTGTTCGATGAATGGCGCTACCTCGATGTCGGCGAGCCTGGCCAGGATCCGGCTTCGCGCAAGCCCAACCCGGATTTCGTGCTGAACCAGCCGCGCTACCAGGGTGCGTCGATCCTGATCGCGCGCAAGAACTTCGGTTGCGGCTCCAGCCGCGAGCACGCGCCCTGGGCGCTGGACCAGTACGGCTTTCGCGCCATCATCGCGCCCAGCTTCGCCGACATCTTTTTCAACAACAGCTTCAAGAACGGCCTGTTGCCGATCGTGCTGAGCGAGCTGCAGGTGGACAACCTGTTCAACGAGGTGTTCGCGTTCCCCGGCTATGAACTCACGATCGATCTCGAAAAGCAGGTCGTGGTCAAGCCCGATGGGGGCGAGCTGGCCTTCGACGTGCAGCCCTTCCGCAAGTTCTGCCTGCTCAACGGCTTCGACGACATCGGCCTGACCCTGCGCCACGCCGACAAGATCAAGGCCTTCGAGGCCGAACGCCTCGCCCAGAAGCCCTGGCTGAACCACCGCATCGTTTAAATCCAACCCCGCTGAGATTCCCATGGTCATGAAGATTGCAGTGCTGCCGGGCGACGGCATCGGTCCCGAAATCGTCACCGAGGCCGTCAAGGTCCTGAAGGTGCTGGACCTGCCTTTCGAACTCGAAGAAGCCAAGGTCGGTGGCGCCGCCTATGACGCCCACGGCCACCCGCTGCCCGAGCACACCCTGAAGCTGGCCATGGAGTCCGACGCCGTGCTGTTCGGCTCGGTGGGCGACTGGAAGTACGACAAGCTCGACCGGCCCTTGCGCCCGGAGCAGGCCATCCTGGGCCTGCGCAAGAACATGGGCCTGTTCGCCAACTTCCGCCCCGCGATCTGCTACCCGCAGCTCACGCACGCCTCCAGCCTCAAGCCTGAACTGGTCGCCGGCCTGGACATCCTGATCATCCGCGAACTGACCGGCGACATCTACTTCGGTCAACCGCGTGGCCGCCGCGAAGCGCCCGATGGCGAGTTCAAGGGGGCGCCTGAAGCCTTCGACACGATGCGCTACAGCAAGCCCGAGATCGAGCGCATCGCGCACGTGGCCTTCCAGGCCGCCCGCAAGCGCAGTAAGCGCGTCACCAGCGTCGACAAGGCCAACGTGCTCGAGACCTTCCAGTTTTGGAAGGACGTGGTCACCGAGGTGCACGCCCAGTACCCCGACATCGAGCTGGACCACATGTACGTGGACAACGCCGCGATGCAGCTGGTGAAGGCGCCCAAGCGCTTCGACGTGGTCGTGACCGGCAACATGTTCGGCGACATCCTGTCCGACGAAGCCTCGATGCTGACGGGCTCCATCGGCATGCTGCCCTCGGCCTCGCTGAACGCCAAGGGCCAGGGCCTGTACGAGCCTAGCCATGGCTCGGCCCCCGACATCGCCGGCAAGGGCGTGGCCAACCCGCTGGCCACCATCCTGTCCGCCGCGATGATGCTGCGCTTCAGCCTGAACCAGGAAGAGGCCGCCGCCCGCATCGAGCGCGCTGTGCAAGCCGTGCTGGAGCAGGGCCTGCGCACGGCTGATATCCACAGCGAAGGCACGCAAAAGGTCGGCACCGCCCAGATGGGCGAAGCCGTGGTGGCCGCGCTCAAGGCACAGTGACACCGCGCACCACGAACACCTTCTGAGGCAAAGTTAAAAGGATTTCATCATGGCGACGAAACTGGTTGGATTGGTGGGCTGGCGCGGCATGGTCGGCTCGGTGCTCATGGACCGCATGCAGGCCGAGGGCGATTTCGCCCTGATCGAGCCGCTGTTCTTCAGCACGAGCAATGCGGGCGGCAAGGCCCCGGCGCAGGCCAAGAACGAGACCACGCTCAAGGACGCGTTCGACATCAACGAACTCAAGCGCTGCGACATCATCATCACGGCCCAGGGCGGCGACTACACCACCGAGGTGTTCCCCAAGCTGCGCGCCGCGGGCTGGAACGGCCACTGGATCGATGCCGCGTCCACCCTGCGCATGAAGGACGATGCCGTCATCATCCTGGACCCGGTCAACATGCCGGTGATCAAGAACGCGCTGTCCGATGGCGGCAAGAACTGGGTCGGCGGCAACTGCACGGTCAGCTGCATGCTGATGGGCGTGGGCGCGCTGTACAAGGCCGGTCTGGTCGAGTGGATGTCCACGCAGACCTACCAGGCCGCATCGGGCGGCGGCGCCCAGCACATGCGCGAACTGCTCACGCAGTACGGCACGCTGAACGCCGAGGTCAAGGCCCTGCTCGACGATCCCAAGAGCGCCATCCTCGAGATCGACCGCAAGATCATCGACAAGCAGCGCTCGCTCACCGCCGCTGAAACCGCCAACTTCGGCGTGCCCCTGGGCGGCTCGCTGATCCCCTGGATCGACAAGGACCTGGGCAACGGCCAGTCCAAGGAAGAGTGGAAGGGCATGGCCGAGACCAACAAGATCCTGGGCCTGGGCGAAGGCTTCGGCTCGGCCCCGATCCCTGTCGATGGCTTCTGCATCCGCATCGGCGCGATGCGCTGCCACAGCCAGGCCCTGACCTTCAAGCTCAAGAAGGATGTGCCGGTGGAAGACATCGAAGCGATGATCGCCGCCGACAACCCCTGGGCCAAGGTCGTGCCCAACACGCGCGAAGCGTCTATCACGGACCTCACGCCCGTGGCCGTGACCGGCACGCTGACCATCCCCGTGGGCCGCATCCGCAAGCTGGCCATGGGCCCTGAGTACGTCGGTGCCTTCACCATCGGCGACCAGCTGCTGTGGGGCGCCGCCGAGCCGCTGCGCCGCATGCTGCGCATCCTGCTGGACGCCTGAGCCTCGATCGCTGAAACAAGTTGTGACGACGCCATGTTGCCGCGCGGCGACAATCGGCGCCGTCCGGCAACAAGAGGGTAGGGATAAGCGAGCGTTTCACGCAGATCAGTATTTGCGTGAGCTTGTTTCCCTATCTTCTTGATGCTATTGTGATTTCTTCTATCGTTCAGCATCGGGGCGTACTGCGGACCCTGGCCTGAAACGACTCGGGGGACGCTTTGAAAGATCGATCGTTGTCAGTGGGGCACCTGCCTCATCCTTCTGTTTCGCCCTTCACCGTGAAAAAGGTCGCGCTCGCCGCGGCCTTTTCTGCGCTGTCACTGGCGCCTGTGGCGTCGTGGGCGCTGGGGTTGGGGCGCTTGAATGTGCAGTCGGCGCTGGGTGAACCCTTGCGCGCCGAAATCGAGATCACCAGCATCTCGAGCGAAGAGGCTGCTTCTTTGCAGGCCCGTGTGGCCAGCCCCGAGACTTACCGCGCCGCCGGTGTCGACTACAGCACCGTGCTGGCCGCCACGAGCATCACCTTGCAAAAGCGTCCGGATGGTCGTTCCGTCCTGCGCCTGAGCAGCGACCGCACGGTTTCCGAGCCCTTTGTCGACGCGATCCTGGACCTGGCCTGGTCTTCCGGCCGCCTGGTGCGCGAATACACGCTGCTGTTCGATCCGGCGACGCCGCGCAGCACCCCGCCGCAACAGCAGACCGCGCCCGTGATGGACGCGTCGCCCGCGCCCGCTCCTGTGGCGCCGCAGCCTTCCGCGCCGAGCGCCGCACCGTCCTCGCCGGCGACTGAGCCCGCACCGTCTCGTCCGACGGCCGCGCCGCGTCCGTCGCGCCCACCATCGGCTGCTTCGGCGCCTGCGCCCGCACGTGCTCCGGCACCTGCGCCCGCTCCGCGTCCGGCAGTGCAGGCGCCGGCAGAAGCCGAGCCTGCTGCCCGCAGCACCGATGCCCAGAGCGTGAAGGTGCACTCCGGCGACACGCTCTCCAAGATCGCCGAGAAAAACCTGCCCCCGGGCGTAGCCCTGGATCAGATGATCGTGGGCCTGTACCGCGGCAACCCGGGCGCGTTCCTGGGCAATAACATGAACCGGTTGAAGTCCGGTGTCGTGCTCAACGTGCCGGATGTCGACAAGGCCACGGCCGTGTCGCCTACTGAAGCCCGTCAGATCATCATCGCGCAGAGCGCAGATTTCGCCGCCTACCGGCAGCGCCTGGCGGGTGGGGTCACCGAATCGGTGGCACCGACCCGTCAGCGCCAGGCCTCGGGCAAGGTCGAGGCTGAAGTCCAGGACCGCAAGCAGGCTGCCGCACCCGCGCCGGACAAGCTCACCCTCAGCAAGGGTGGTGTGGCGGCAGGGCAGGCTGCGGAAGACCGCCTGGCCAAGTCGCGTGCTGAAAAGGATGCCGGCACCCGCGTGGCGGAGTTGTCGCGCAACCTCGACGATCTGCGCAAGCTGAAGGAAAAATCGGCCGCGTCGGCTGCTGCCGCGGCTTCCAAGGCTGCACCGGCCCCGGTGGCCAAGCCTGCTCCTGTGCCGCCGCCCCCGC
>DXIO01000098.1 GCA_019112875.1 Candidatus Aquabacterium excrementipullorum | reverse complement strand
CTTGCGCGGGGCGAGCGTGGTGGTGGCCATGGGCAGCGTGGTTCGTGGGGTTCGAGAAAGCCGCAGGACAGCCGAGCCTGGTCTGGTGCCGAGCTCTCTCCGATCCCGCCTCCCATCGCCACTAGCAGGGGCCGTGCCAAGCAGCGCAACGGCGTGCACGCTGCTGCGGCCCATGCCATGGCTCGCAACTTGCAGGTCTCCAGCCAACACCGCTTCTGGGGACACGATGTTGTATGCCACCTTTGACAGCCATCAGCGCCTGATGGCCCCTTTCCACGCGATGGCGCAGAACATCTCCGATTGGGCGCAGCATGTGCTGCCGCCCGGCGAGCCCACGGCCACCTGGCGAGATCTGGCGGCGGGCGGCATGCTCACGCGCGGCGCCATGGCCGCCACGGAGGTGTTCAACCGCTGGCGCATCACGCATGCGCGGCCTTCCTTCGACATCGAGTCGGTGGAGAGCAATGGCGTCACCTGCGGCATCACCGAAGAGCCGGTGATGAGCACACCCTTCGGCACCTTGCTGCATTTCCGCAAGGACCGCGATCTGCAGCAGCCGCCGGTGCTGCTGGTGGCCCCGATGTCAGGCCACTTCGCGACCCTGCTTCGCGACACCGTGCGCACCCTGCTGCAGGACCACGATGTCTTCATCACCGACTGGCACAACGCCCGCGATGTGCCGCTCAAGCACGGCGCTTTCGGCCTGGACGACTACACCCACCACCTGATCCGCTTCCTCGACAAGATGGGACCGGGGGCGCACCTGATGGCCATCTGCCAGCCTTGCGTGGCCTCGCTGGCCGCCACAGCGCTGATGGCGCAGGACAACCACCCCGCCCAGCCACGCAGCCTCACCCTGATGGCCGGCCCGATCGATTGCCGCGTCAACCCCACGTCGGTGAACGACCTGGCCGTGAGCAAGCCCATGAGCTGGTTCGAGCGCCACATGATCCACACCGTGCCGTGGACGCAGCGTGGCGCCGGCCGCAAGGTCTACCCCGGCTTCGTGCAACTCACCGCCTTCATGAGCATGAACATGGAGCGCCACCTGGGCGCCTTCCAGACCATGCGCGAGCAGATCGCCAATGGCGAGAGCGAGAAGGCCGCGCACGTGAAGGCCTTCTACGAGGAGTACTTCGCCGTGGCCGACCTGCCCGCCGAGTTCTACCTGGAGACGGTGGGCAAGGTCTTCCAGACCTACGACCTGCCGCGCGGCGCTTTAAGCTGGCAGGATCAGATGGTGGAGCCGCGCGCTATCCGCAAGACGGCGCTGTTCACGGTGGAGGGCGAGCGCGACGACATCTGCTCCGTGGGGCAGACGGTCGCCGCGCAGGACCTGTGCGCCAACGTGCGGCCCTATCTGCGCAACCACCACGTGCAGACCGGCGTGGGGCACTACGGCGTGTTCAGTGGCCGGCGCTGGCAGAACGAGATTTATCCGCGGGTGCGGGAGGCGATCCACCAGGTGGCGGCTTGAGCCGCCAGGCTCACAGCGACCAGCTGACGTTGGCGCTGAGCGTGACCTTCGCCGCGGTGTTTGTGTAGCCGGGGATCGAGACCTTCGAGGCGCGGACCCGATGTTGGCTGGCATCGATGAGCAGTCGGCCGCCGCAGGCGGTGATGCCGGCGGGTGAGCCATTGGCCAGTTCGGTCAACTCCAGCGTGCTGACGTTGCCGCTGTGACAGACGTAGAGGTCGGAGTTGTCCTCGAAGAACACCAGGTACTTGTTGGTGTCGTCGCGGTAGAAGATGACGTACACGCCGAAATTGCTGGTCTCGGAATAGGCGTACTCCAGCACGCGGCCCCCCGAGACTGTTTCCGTGTCGGCATAACCGTTGGTCGGGTCGATGCGGTAGCTACCCGTCGGGGTGGATGTGGTGGCCGAATTCACGACCACGGTGTTGTTGCTGGGGTAGTCGTCGTCACCGCCACCACCGCCACCGCCGCAGGCGGCTAGGACGGACAAAAGACACGCTGACGCGATGCCGCGAACTGCGCGGGCAAACTGCATGGATCTCTCCCTCGAGATATTGGTTTGAAAGCAGGGAGAGTGTAATGTTGTGTTAATTAATGTGAAGACACTCGGTTTCAGAACCACCCGAACGCGGGGTCAGCGAGGTGCCAATTGCTGTTGCAGCTGGGTCAGGGCCGACGGATCTTCGATCGTGGTCAGATCGCCTGCATCGCGGCCCTCGCACACGGCCTGAATGGCCCGGCGCAGCAGCTTGCCCGAGCGTGTCTTGGGCAGCGCGCTCACGAACACCACGCGGGCAGGGCGGCCGACCGCGCCCAGTTGCTGGTCCACCGTGCGCATCACATCGGCTTCAAGGGCCTTGGCCGCGTCCGGTGCGGCGGCTGCTTCGGCGTTCTTGAGCACCGCGAAGGCCATCGGCACCTGGCCCTTGAGCGCATCGTGCACGCCCACCACGGCCACTTCGGCCACGGCCGCATGGCTGCTGATGGCCTCTTCGATCTCGCGCGTGCCCAGGCGGTGGCCGGCCACGTTGATCACGTCGTCGGTGCGGCCGAGGATGAAGTGGTAGCCGTCGTCGTCGCGGATGCCCCAGTCGAAGGTGTTGTAGAACGCGGGCTGCTCGCCGAAGCTGCGCCAGTAGGTCTTCACATAGCGCGCGTCGTCGCCCCACACGGTCTGCAGGCAGCCGGGCGGCAGCGGGTAGCGGATCGCGACCACGCCCTTCTGGTTTGGCTCTGCCAGTTCCTCGCCGGTGGCTTCGCTCAGCAGGCGCACGTCGTAACCGGGCATGGGCACACCGGGTGAGCCGAACTTGGCGGCCAGGTCCGGCTGCACGCCGCGTGGCACGCTCAGGATGGGCCAGCCCGTTTCGGTCTGCCAGTAGTTGTCGACCACGGGCTTGCCCAGGGCGTCGGTGATCCAGCGTGCGGTGGGCTCGTCCAGCGGCTCGCCGGCCAGGAAGAGCTGCTTGAGGCTGGACAGGTCGTGCTTCGACAAGCAGGCCGGATCCTGCTTCTTCAAAACGCGGATCGCGGTGGGCGCCGAGAACATCACGCTGACCTTGTGCTTCTCGACCAGCGACCACCAGATGGCCGCATCCGGCCGGATCGGCAGGCCTTCGTAGACGATGGTGGCCATGCCCGTGATCAGGGGGCCGTAGACGATGTAGCTGTGCCCCACCACCCAGCCGATGTCGCTGGCGCAGAAGAAGGTCTCGCCCGGCTTGCCCTGGTAGAGCTGCTCCATCGACGCGGCCAGGGCCACGGCGTAGCCGCCGGTGTCGCGCTGCACGCCCTTGGGCTTGCCGGTGGTGCCGCTGGTGTAGAGGATGTAGCTGGGGTGCGTGGCATCGACCCACGCGCAGGGGATGTCGGGCCTGCCCAGGTGCTGCTCGCGCAGCTTGGTGAAGTCGACATCGCGCGGGGGCAGTCGATCGGCCGGGGCCAGGCCGCGGTCGACCAGCAGCACATGATCCACCTGATGCGATGACAAGCGCAGCGCTTCATCGAGCAATGGTTTGTAGGCCACCACCTTGCCGCCGCGCGCGCCCGCGTCGGCCGTGACGATGACCTTGGGTTTGGCATCGTCGATGCGGCTGGCCAGCGAGCTGCTCGCGAAGCCGCCGAACACCACTGAATGGATCGCGCCCAGGCGCACCGTGGCCAGCATGGCGATCACGGCCTGCGGCACCATGGGCATGTACAGCAGCACGCGGTCGCCCTGGCGCACGCCCAGGCTCTGCAGCATCGAGGCCATGGCCTGCACCTCGCGGTGCAGTTGGGCATAGGTGAACACCTGCTCGGTGTTCGTTTCGGTGGAGACGTGGATCAGCGCGGGCTGGTCGGCGCGCTGGGGCAGGTGGCGATCGACCGCGTTGTGGCAGAGGTTGGTCTGGCCGCCGACGAACCAGCGCGCGAAGGGCGGGTTGCTGGTGTCGCAGATCTGCTCGGGGCGGCGGCGCCAGTCGATGCGGGCCGATTGTTCACGCCAGTAGGCGTCGCGTTCATTGAGAGAGCGTTGGTGCAGGGCGGCGTAATCCATGCCGCATGCTAGCGATCGAGTCCCCCATGAATAAGGGGGGAAGTCCTAGCCCGTTTGAAACGGCAGGCTGGGGTGGCCAGCCCGGCGGTCAGTTCAACGCGTGACGTTCAGATGAACACCGCGGCGCGCCGCAGGATCAGCAGTCCGAAGAAACCCAGGCCCAGCGCCACGCCCCAGCGCAGCACCGTCATGGCGCGCACACGCCACACGGGTTCGCGCGTCACGGTGAAGGCGGCCATGCACAGCACGAAGGCCAGGGCCATCAGCAGCACCATCCAGCGGAACAGGATCATGTCTCGGCGTGCCTTCTGCGTTGCCTTGCGTGCTTACTACCTACCAGGCGGGAGCCAGTTCGGCCATGCCCTTGGGCGCCTGCGCCTTGTCCTCGAAGGTGGCGATCTCCCAGGCGGAGGCATCGGCCTTCAAGGCGCGCAGCAGCTTGTTGTTGAGCGCGTGGCCCGACTTGTAGGCGCTGTAGGCCGCCAGCAGCGGGTGGCCCACCACATACAGGTCGCCGATGGCGTCCAGGATCTTGTGCTTCACGAACTCGTCGTCGTAGCGCAGGCCGTCGCCATTGAGCACGCGGTAGTCATCGACCACGATGGCGTTGTCCATGCTGCCGCCCAGGCCCAGACCGCGCGAACGCATCATCTCGACGTCCTTGGTGAAGCCGAAGGTACGGGCGCGCGAGATGTCGCGCTTGTACTGGCCAGTGGAGAAATCGAACTCCACGCGCTGGCCGGTCTGATCCACGGCAGGGTGATGGAAATCGATCTCGAAGGCCAGCTTGTAGCCGTGGAAGGGCTCCAGTCGCGCCCACTTGAGCGACGGGCCTTCGCCCTCGCGCACCTCGACCGGCTTGAGCACGCGCAGGAAGCGCTTGGGCGCCTTCTGCAGCTCGACACCGGCGCTTTGCAGCAGGTAGACAAAAGCGGCCGCGGAACCATCGAGGATGGGCACCTCTTCAGCCGTGATGTCGATGTAGAGGTTGTCCAGGCCCAGTCCGGCGCAGGCCGACATCAGGTGCTCGACGGTGTGCACCTTGGGTGCGCCCGGATCACCGCCGGGCGACAGGGTGGAGGCCAGCCGCGTGTCGCACACCGCCTCGGCCGTGACGGGGATGTCCACCGGCTGGGACAGATCGACCCGGCGGAACATGATGCCCGTGTCCGGCGGGGCCGGGCGCAGGGTGAGTTCGACGCGCTGGCCGCTGTGCAGGCCCACGCCCACGGCGCGGGTCAGCGATTTGATCGTGCGTTGTTGCAGCATCCCCCGATTATCGCGCCAAGCGGGGTTTCACGCAGGGCGGGGCGCACGCCGCAGGGGCTTGCGGTGGGATGTCACGCCGGCTCACGGCGCGGTCACAGCGTGTGGGTGCGGTCGCCCTGGCTGAAGCCCAGCGCATCGAACCACTCGCCCTTGACGAAGCCGATCACTTTGAAGAGCTCGCCCATCTCGTGCTCGGCCAGCAGCATCTGCACGGCGGCGTGCGTCTTGACCTCCTGGGCCGAGTGGGCGGCACCGGTGGGCGCCAGCCGCTGCAGCAGGCCGCAGTTGGTCAGGAAGCGTCCCTGGCTGGTGTAGCCCAGCACCTCCCAGCCGCCCTCCTGGCCAGCCAGCGCGATGCCGGTGAAGTTCACGTGCGTGGTGATGTCCTTGTCGCCGACGGCCACCAAGGGGTCCGGGTCACTGCGGTGGCCCTGATGGCACATCAGGGTGCCCCCGGTGCGCTGCGGGTGGTAGTACTCGTGCTCGGGGAAGCCATAGTCCAGGAAGAAGGCGGCGCCCCGGCTCATGCGCTCGGCCAGCGTGGCCACGAAGGCCTCTGCCTGGCCGTGGGTCTCGGTGACGGTGCCCTGCACGAATTCGCTGTCCGGGCAATCAGTGGGCGGGCGCACGCCCTCAGGCGCGGGGCGATCGGCCCAGGTGAACACGGACTCGTCCGTCGATGCCGCGGAGCTGTCTGCCAGAGACACGCCGCGCTCCAGCCAGGCCTCGCCGTTCCAGGTCATCAGGTGCACGGGCATCGCATCCAGCACCTCGTTGCCCACGACCACGCCCTGCAGATCGTCGGGCAGGCTGTCGGCCCAGACCACCTTGCGCACCTGCTCGGGATGCGAGGCGGCCAGGCGGGCGTGCTGGCGCTCGCGCAGGGTGCCCGAGAGGTCGACGATGGTGTAGCGCTGGATGCGGTCGCCCAGCTCGCCCAGCAACTGCTCGGCCAGGGCGCCGGTGCCCGCGCCGAACTCCCACACCTGGTCGGTGCCGGTGACGTCCAGGGCCTGCTCGATCTGGCGCGCCAGGGCCTGGCCGAACAGCGCCGTCAACTCGGGCGCGGTGACGAAGTCGCTGCCGTCGGCAGGGTCTTTGCCGATCACCCGGTGGCCGCCGCTGTAATAGCCTAGCCCCGGGGCGTAGAGGGCCAGTTCCATGTAGCGCTCAAAGCGCATCCAGCCACCGCGCTGGCGGATCTCGTCCGCGATCAGGCGGGCCAATGGATGACGGGGTAAAGGGGCGGCCACTACACTGTGGCTCGAAGCATCGGGGCGGTCCATCGACGTATTGTAGGAACGCACCCATCACCCGTGTGCCGCCATGCCTGACATCGACCAGCCCAAGCCCACCGTCCCGCCCCCTGACAAGCAGCTCGGCGACGAGATCGAAGACACCGACACCGCCGTGCGCGGCCAGCCATTGCAACCGGCACTGCCCGCCGCCACGGGGCGCGCCCGCACCGCGCTGGTCACCGGGGCCGGCCGCCGCCTGGGCCGCGAGATCGCGCTGATGCTGGCCGTGCAGGGCTGGGACGTGGCCGTGCACTGCCGCGCCTCGCGCGAAGAGGCGGAGGCCACCGCGGACGACATCCGTGCCATGGGTCGGCACGCCTGCGTGATCCAGGCCGACCTGGCCGACGAGGCGGCCTGCCACACCGTGGTGCCGCAGGTCGTGCAGGCCCTGGGCCGGCTCGATGCCGTGGTCAACAGCGCCTCGGCCTTCGAGTACGACACGGCCGCCACCTTCACCTACGCGATGCTGGAGCACCATCTGCGCGCCAACACCGCGCCAGCCATCGTGCTGGCGCAGGCGCTGGCCGAGCACGTGGCGGTGCGCGAAGGGCTGCCCAAGCCCACCGGCACCGGTGTCGCGCAGCCCCAGGTTTCTGATTTGCCGGACGATGTCGATGCCGCCGTGGTCAACCTGCTCGACCAGAAACTGTGGAATCCCAACCCTGATTTCCTGAGCTACACCTTGTCGAAGGCCGCGCTGGAATCCGCTACCAACCTGCTGGCCCTGGCGCTGGCGCCGCGCGTGCGCGTGGTGGGGGTGGCTCCGGGCCTGACGCTGACCAGTGACTGGCTGCAGGGCGACCGCTTCGAGCAACTGCACAAGGCTTCGCCGCTGGGCAGATCATCCACCCCGGGCGATGTGGCCGCCACCGTGGCCTTTGCCCTGGCCAACCGTTCGATCACGGGCACGACCTTGCTGGTCGATGGCGGCCAGCACCTGCAACGATTTCCCCGCGACTTTTCCATGATGTGATGCCAATCGGCATCATCGGAGCCCGGCCATGTCCCTGACCAAAGGCAACCAGACCCTCACCCTTTCCGGCCTGCGCTTCGATGCCAGCCTGGGCCTGCTGGCTCACGAATTCGATGCGCCACAGCCCATCCAGGTCGATGCCGAGCTGAACATGGGCAGCCAGCCGCTGCTGCCTCGTGACGACGAGATCATGAACGTGCTCGACTACCGCAAGGTACGGGCGATCATCATCGAGGAGTGTCGGGCGGAGCATGTGAACCTGCTGGAGACCATGATCGGCAAGTTGTGCAATCGGCTGCTGGGGCTGCCTGGCGTGCAGGGGGTGCGGGTGAAGATCGCCAAGTTGGAGATCTTCGACGACTGTGAGGTGGCGATTCGCATGGAGACGGGGCAGTGGTGAACGCAGGTTGTTGAGGGTTGCCGCCGCTTGAGTGGGACGCTTGGCGTGGGTGGTCGACTCCACTCATGTCCTCCGTCCAGGCTTCGCCTGGCCTCCCCCTTTACTTCGTTCCGCCGACCACCCACGCCAAGCGTCTCGCTGGCGCTCTGGCAGGGCCTTCGCTTTGCGAAGGCCAGGGAATTGACTGCGGCGTTTGCCGCAGTCAATTCCCCTTCCACCACCGCCGCGGTGGGAGAAGTGGGCTCTCAGGGGGCACGGCGGAGCGAAGTAAAGGAGGAGGGCGGGCGCAGCCCGGCCGGGGGACATGAGCGGAGTCGTGCCCCCTGAGAGCCTGCTTCGGTTTCACCGCAAAGGGCCCCACAAGACAGCAGCCTCCGCAGAGCCACTGACGCTCAAAGAAGCGTGCATCAGGCTGTTTTTGGGTTTTTCGGGCAGCCCAAACCCCGGCTTCTGGGCCCCGCCGCCCGTTTTCCCGGCAGATCGGCGAAAATCACGGGATGAACGACGCCGTCTCCCCCCAGATCCTGTCCACCCCCGAAGACGAAGCCGCCCTGGCCGCGCAAGCCAAACGGCATGCCTTCGAGATGAACAAGCTCAGCAAGCGCCTGCACCGCCAGGTCGGCCAGGCCATCGCCGACTTCAACATGATCGAAGACGGCGACAAGGTCATGGTCTGCATGTCCGGTGGCAAGGACAGCTACGGCATGCTCGACATCCTGATGAACCTGCAGAAGCGGGCGCCCATCAAGTTCGAGATCGTCGCCGTCAACCTCGACCAGAAGCAGCCCGGCTTCCCCGAGCACGTGCTGCCCGAGTACCTCACCAAGGTCGGTGTGCCCTTCCGCATCGAAGAGCAGGACACCTACAGCGTCGTCAAGAAGGTCATCCCCGAGGGCAAGACCACCTGCAGCCTGTGCTCTCGCCTGCGCCGCGGCATCCTCTACCGCGTGGCCAATGAGCTGGGCTGCACCAAGATCGCCCTGGGCCACCACCGCGACGACATCCTGCAGACCCTGTTCATGAACATGTTCTTTGGCTCCAAGCTCAAGGGCATGCCCCCGAAGCTGGTGACCGACAACGGCGAGCACGTGGTGATCCGCCCCATGGCCTACTGCGCCGAGAAGGACCTGGCCGCCTTCGCCGAGCACCGCGAGTTCCCCATCATCCCGTGCAACCTGTGCGGCAGCCAAGACGGCCTGCAGCGCCAGCAGATGCGCGAGATGATCAATGACTGGGACCGCCGCTTCCCCGGCCGTGTCGATAACCTGTTCACATCCTTGTCCAGCATCGTGCCCTCGCACCTGATGGATCGGAACCTCTACCCCTTCCAGACCATCCAAGCCTCCGGGCGCCCCGAAGCCGGTGGCGACATCGCCTTCGACGAAGACGAGGGCTGTGGCACGCCTGCCGATGGTGCCCCGTCGTCCACGCTGGCCAGCATCCCGGTGTCCGTCATCAAGCGGCGCATCACGGAAGACGAGCAGCAGGGCGACTGAATCCAAGGGCGCCAGGCACCTCGGCGGGCGAGGGCGGGCCTTTTCTCCATCGACTCCATCCAATCATCCTAAAAAGGAGACGGCGATGAAATTCGGATCCCTGTGCCTGGCCGCTGCGGCCACCCTGGCCCTGGCCGGTTGCGGCAGCCTGAACTCGCTGACGGCCGACGTGTCCAGCTTCGGCCAATGGCCGCCGACCCGCCCGCTGCCCCGTTACGCTTTCGAGCGGCTCCCGTCTCAGCAGACCCAGCCTGAGTTCCAAGCCCGCGTCGAGGCCGCGGCCCGCCCGGTGCTGAACCGCAAGGGCTTCGTCGAGGCCGATTCGCCGCAGAAGGCCGATGTGCTGGTGCAGGTGGCCGCACAGGCCCGTACGCTGTACTCGGGCTACGACCCCTTCGACCGCTGGGATGGCCGCTTCTTTGGCGGCTTCGGCGGCTTCTGGGGCGGCCGTGGCGGCATCGGCCTGGGCATGAGCTTCGAGCCGCCCATCACGCAGATGCAGGTCGATGTGCTGATCCGCGACAAAGCCTCCAGCCAGACGCTGTACGAAACCCACGCCACGCACCGCCGCGCCGGTGGCATCGTCGAAAGCCTGATGCCGCCCATGTTCGAGGCCGCCCTCAAGGACTTCCCGGCCCAGGCCATCAGCCCGCGCGTGGTCACGGTGCCCATTCCCGAGTCCCCCAAGCCCGTGTCGACGCCCGCCTCGGCGCCTGTGCTCACCAAGTAACGCGCCTTCGGCGCTCTCCTGCATTTCCTGATCCCTGATCGTTCGCACCATGTCCCTGTCCATCGTCATCATGGCCGCCGGCAAAGGCACCCGCATGAAGTCCTCGCGGCCCAAGGTGCTGCACAAGCTGGCGGGGCGACCGATGCTGTCGCACGTGATCGGCACCATGCAGGGGCTGGGGGCGGGCAAGCTGATCGTGATCACCGGCCATGGCGCGGACGAAGTGGAACAGACGATGCGCCTGGCCTTCGACCAGGTGCCCCTGGCCTTCGCACGCCAGGAGCCGCAATTGGGCACCGGCCATGCCGTGCAGCAGGCCGTGCCCCAGTTGCCGGACGAGGGCACCACGCTGATCCTCAATGGCGACGGCCCGCTGATCGAGGCGGCCACGGCCAAGGCCCTGGTCGATGCCTGCGGTGGCGAGCGCCTGGCCCTGCTCACCGTGATGCTCGACGACCCCACCGGCTATGGCCGCATCGTGCGCGACCAGGCCACCGAAGATTCGCAGCCCACCGTCAAGGCCATCGTCGAGCACAAGGATGCGAGCGAATCGCAGCGTGCCATCCGCGAGATCTACACCGGCATGATGGCCGCGCCCACGCGCTGGCTCAAGCAGGCGCTGGCCGGCCTGCGCAACGACAACGCCCAGGGCGAGTACTACCTGACCGACGTGGTGGCCCGCGCCGTGGCCGACGGCCTGCCCGTGGTAGCCGCCCACCCGCGTGACGAGACCGAGGTGTTGGGTGTGAACAGCCCCGCTCAACTGGCCGATCTGGAGCGGCGCTACCAGCGCATCCAGGCTGAGCGCCTGATGGAGCAGGGCGTGCGCCTGGCCGACCCGGCCCGCTTCGACCTGCGCGGCACGCTCACCTGTGGCAGCGATGTCGAGATCGACGTCAACTGCATCTTCGAAGGCGACGTGAGCCTGGGCGATGAGGTGCGCATCGGCGCCAACTGCGTGATCCGCAATGCCCGCATCGACGCCGGTGCCGTGATCCATCCCTTTACTCACATCGATGGGGACAAGGACGGCGTCACCGTCGGCGAGGGCGCATTGATCGGCCCCTTCGCACGCCTGCGCCCTGGTGCCCAGTTGGGCCCCGAGGTGCACATCGGCAACTTCGTCGAGGTCAAGAACTCGACGCTGGCGCGCGGTGCCAAGGCCAACCACCTGGCCTACCTGGGCGATGCCACGGTGGGCGAGCGCGTGAACTACGGCGCCGGCAGCATCACCGCCAATTACGATGGCGCCAACAAGCACCGCACCGTGATCGGCAACGACGTGCATGTGGGCTCCAACTGCGTGCTGATCGCACCCATCACCCTGGGCGATGGCGCCACCATCGGCGGCGGCTCCACCCTGTCGAAGAACGCGCCTGCCGGCCAGCTCACCGTGGCGCGTACCAAGCCGGTCAGCCTGGCGGGCTGGACCCGGCCCGTGAAGCAGCCCAAGAAGTGACACGCGCAACGTAGGGGGGGTGAACACCGGGCCGCAGGCGGTAAGATCAATGCACCCGCATCAGCCTCTGGAATCCAGCAGTTGTGAACCACTATGAGCGATTGAAGGTCAGCCCGGATGCACCCATCGAGGTGATCCGTGCAGCCTACCGTGCGCTGGCGGCCAAGCACCATCCGGATCGCCACACCCAGTCCGAGTCCTCGCATGGGGACATGGTGGCCTTGAATGCCGCCTACGAGGTGCTGACCGATGCCAGCGCCCGCGCGGCCTATGACGCCGAGCTGGCGCAAGCCGAGGCCGCCGCCGCACCTGAGTCCTCAGAAGGCGGATCGCGCCTGCACAACCTGTGGCGTTCGACCATGGGATTCGGCGGTGACAGCGTTCAGCCCGCGCCGCTGCAGGGTGGCGCTGATGAGTCCCGGGTGGACGTTCACTGGCAACCGCCCATGCCCCCTGAGCTGGCGAACCCCTGGCTGAGCCGCAAGCGCCTGATCCCGACGCTCAGCGTGCTGGGCGTGGTGGTCCTGATCGGCGGCATCTGGTGGGTGCGTGCCGCCATGCTGCAGATGGAAGCCGAGCAGGCCCTGTCCCAGCACTACGGCAACCGGCTTCAGCAGGCGGCCCTGTCGGGCAAGCCCGGCGCCGCCTCGCGCAAGGTGCCGATGACGGACGAAGAACTCCTCGCGGAGCCGATACCCGCGCCTGCCCAGGTGCGCTCGTCGCTCGCGCAGAGCAACCACCTGCTGGACGGCAGCCCCTTGAACCTGCGCCAGGACAACAAGCTCGTCGATCCGCTGGCGCTGCCTCCCACCTCGGCCCCTCACCCCTGAACGGTGTGAGCCAGCGGCAACCGGGTGTCGAACTTGGCCCGCTTGACGGCGAAGAACGTCCGCACATTGCGCACGCCCAGTCGGTCATTGAACAGCCGTGCGGCCACCTCCAGGTAGCCTTCCATGTCATGCACGGCCAGCACCAGCATGAAATCCGGCCCGGGAGACACGCGCCAGCACTGCTGCACGGCCGTGTCCTGGGTGGCCTGGCGCTCGAAGCGGGCCATGGCCTCTTCGGTCTGCACGTCCAGCGCCACCTCCACCAGCGCCTGCAGGCCTGGCACCTGGGCATCGCGCAGCTTGTCGGCTGACACGATGGCCACCTGCCGTTCGATCCAGCCTTCTTCCCGCAGACGCTTGACACGGCGGTGGCAAGTGGCCGGCGACAAGTGGGCGGCCTCGGCCAACTGCTGGTTGGACAAAGCGGCATCGTGTTGCAGCAGATCCAGCAAGCGCAGATCGCTGGTGTCCAAGGGTGTGGATTTTTCTTTCAAATAAATGCCTTAGATGGATTTATTTCGATATTCTTGAGGGTTGTGAAATATTCTAATCAATGTGGATCATATTTTGATCAGTAGTTTGCTGTGAGCGGCGCTAGCATGCCTGGCACTTGCAAAGGAGCGCTTCATGTGCGGCATCGTCGGCGCGGTTGGTTCGCGCAACATCACCCCTATCCTGGTCGAAGGCCTCAAGCGCCTCGAGTACCGCGGCTATGACTCGTGCGGCGTGGCTGTGCTGCGCCAGGGGCAAGTGCAACGTGCCCGCAGCACCTCGCGCGTGGCCGAGCTGCAGGCCCAAGTGGACAGCGACGGCCTGGAGAGCCCGCTGGGCATCGCCCACACCCGCTGGGCCACCCATGGCGCCCCGGCCGTGCACAACGCGCATCCCCACTTCTCGCACGGCACCGGCGTGGACGCCGCCAAGACGCGCCCCGGCCGCGTGGCCCTGGTGCACAACGGCATCATCGAGAACCACGAAGCCTTGCGCGCCGAACTGCAGGCCAAGGGCTACGAGTTCCTCAGCCAGACCGACACCGAGGTCATCGCGCACCTGATCGAGCACCTGTATGACGGCGACCTGTTCACCGCCGTGAAAGCCGCCACCTTGCGCCTGACGGGCGCCTACGCCATCGCCGTGTTCTGCGCCGATGAGCCGCAGCGCGTGGTGGGCGCCCGCCACGGATCTCCCCTGGTGCTGGGGGTGGGGGGCGTTGACCAGACCGAGCGTTTCCTGGCGTCCGACGCCATGGCGCTCGCGGGTGTGACCGACCAGATCGTTTACCTGGAAGAAGGCGACGTGGTCGACCTGCAGCCCGGCCGCCACTGGATCGAACATCTGGCCGCCGGCAGCCGGGCACACCAGCGCGTGGCCGATGGCGAGCGCCCGGTGCGCACTGTCACCGCGCACAGCGGTGCGGTGGAACTGGGCCCTTACCGGCACTACATGCAGAAGGAGATCTTCGAGCAGCCGCGCGCCATCGCCGATACGCTCGAAGGCGTGCAGGGCATCACCCCCGAGCTGTTCGGCGAACAGGCGGCCGGCGTGTTCGGCCAGATCGACCGCGTGCTGATCCTGGCTTGCGGCACCAGCTACTACTCGGGCAGCGCTGCGCGTTACTGGCTCGAGTCCATCGCCGGCATCCCCACCACGGTCGAGATCGCCAGCGAATACCGCTATCGCGACAGCGTGCCCGTGCCCAGCACCCTGGTCGTCACCATCAGCCAATCGGGCGAGACGGCCGACACCATCGCCGCGCTCAAGCACGCGCGTAGCCTGGGCATGGCGCACACGCTGACCATCTGCAACGTGGCCACCAGCGCCATGGTGCGAGAGTGCAAGCTGGCTTACGTGACGCGGGCTGGCGTGGAGATCGGCGTCGCCAGCACCAAGGCCTTCACCACGCAGCTGGCGGGCCTGTTCCTGCTGACGCTGAGCCTTGCCAAGGTGAAGGGCCGCCTGAATGAAGCGCAGGAGGCCGCCCACCTCAAAGCCATGCGCCACCTGCCTGCCGCGCTGCAATCCGTGCTGGCGCTGGAGCCGCAGGTGATGGCCTGGGCCGAAGCCTTCGCGCGCAAGGACAACGCGCTGTTCCTGGGCCGTGGCCTGCACTATCCGATCGCGCTGGAAGGCGCGCTCAAGCTGAAAGAGATCAGCTACATCCACGCCGAGGCCTACCCGGCCGGTGAGCTCAAGCATGGCCCCCTGGCGCTGGTGACCAGCGAGATGCCCGTTGTGACGGTGGCCCCCAACGACACGCTTCTGGAAAAGCTCAAAAGCAACATGCAGGAAGTGCGCGCGCGCGGCGGTGAGCTGTACGTGTGCGCCGATGCGGACACGCACATCCAGGCCGAGCCTGGCATCCATGTGATCCGTCTGCCGGAGCACTATGGCGCGCTGTCACCGATCCTGCACGTGGTGCCGCTGCAGTTGCTGGCGTATCACACGGCGTGTGCGCGGGGCACTGATGTGGACAAGCCGCGCAACCTGGCCAAGTCGGTGACGGTGGAGTGAGGGCCAATAGCGCGCTAGCGCTGCGGCCCGCGAGGCCCCAAAGCGTGAGGTTGAGGTTCGCTGACGCTCCTCGACTTTTCAGAAATGCAGCCGCTTTGAAGCGCCACAAGAAAGCCCCGCCATGGCGGGGCTGAGCGTGACCTCGCCTGGTTCGCCCGCGAATGCTTCCCGAAAGGCCAGTTGGGCCGGTTGCTCGCCACGATGCACGAGATCGACCACAACGGCCTGCGTCATTTGCTGAAGCCGCTGCAGCAACACCCGCCACGCTGATCTGGGTGGATTGCCCTCAGTGCGCAGCCTGGTACAGCGCCGCGCCGGCGACCATCGGGTCACCCGTGCGCTCGTAGGCCTCGACCCAGGCGTCGTAGTTGTGGATGGCTTCCTGCTGCCAGGGGTGGAAACCGGGTTTGAAGTAAGCCAGCAGGGTACCCAGGTGGCTGGAGATGATCCCCTTGTAGCCGAACAACCACCAACGGCACTTGGCCATCATCCACATGCGCTTGCCGAACGAGAAGCCGTCGTTCTTGAGCAAGCGGTTGGTGAAGCGGATGGTCAGGTAGCTCAGAAACAGCGTCACGTGGGCCATGGCCAGGCAGCGCTTGAAGTAGCCCACCTTGGCCACCTTCTGCATCACGTCGTAGGCCACGGCCTTGTGCTCCATCTCTTCGACCGCATGCCAGGCCATCATGGCGCGCAACTTGGGGTCTGCATCGGCCATGGTGCGCTTCTCGACGAAGAAGATTTCGGCCAGCATGGCCGTGAAGTGCTCGAAGGCCGCCGTCAACGCCAGGTTGTACTCCTTGGAGAAATGCTTGGTGTGGAACTCGTTGTTCGTGTTGATGAAATTGACGATGGCGTCAATGTCCATGCCTTGTTCGCGCAGCCTCTGGTTGTATTTGGAGTGCACGATGCCGTGCTGGCCCTCCTGGCGGATGAAGGTCTTGATCTCGGCCAGCAACTGGGGATCGCTGGTCTGCTCGCGAAAGGCGCGCACGCACGAGATGAAGTAACGCTCACCATCCGGGAAGGCGGCTTGCAGAGCGTCGATCAGGCGCGACTTGTACGGATTGTTCTCGTACCACCAACGGGGCAGGTCGCCGTCCAGGCCGAAATCGAGCTTCTCGCGGGCGACCAGTTCCTTGGCGTTGTGCAGGGCTTGTTGGCTCATGTCTGTCTCCTCATTGGCTTCTCAGGCGCCAAAATTGATTTGTGTCAATCTTAGGAGCACGCCGTGTGCCTGCGAGGCACCCTGGGCGACAGGAGGGCAGATTGCGCGTCATGGGGCCACCGGGCGGCCTTATCGACAGAAATGCAACGGTGACCGACTACATTTCAGCTGAATCGACGCACATCTAGCAGCCCATGAAACACCTTCTACTGGCCAGTTTGGCCCTCCTTTGCACGGGGGCCCGCGCTGAAGAATCGGTCAAGCCGTCCGAGCTGCCACTGTGGGAACTCGGCGTCGGGGCGGGGGGCATTTCGCAGCTGGCCTATCCAGGGGCGGACGAACAGGTGAGCAGGGCCGTGGCACTGCCCTATGTGGTCTACCGCGGAAAGCGCCTGCGATCAGATGCCGACGGCGCCGGGCTGCGCGCCATCCGCACAGACGACTTCGAGCTGGACTTGTCGCTCTCAGGCTCGCTGAGTTCGGGCAGCAAATCGCTGAAGGCCCGCGAAGGCATGGACCGCCTGCCGACCCTGGTGGAGTTCGGCCCCGTGGCACGGTGGTATCTCAACGGCCGCGAGGCATCGCACCGCGTCACCGTCGATCTGCCTGTGCGCGGCGTGTTCGAGGTGCGCGACTTTGGCCGCCATCGGGGCATGAGCCTCGAACCGGAGATCAGCCTGCGCCACCTCGACCGCTCGGGCTGGAGCTACGGCTTGGGCGTCAGCGCGCTTTTGGGGGACAGGCGGCTTGGCGAGACCTACTACGAAGTGAAGCCCGATGAGGCCCTGGCGGACCGTCCTGCCTACGAGGCCAGCGGCGGGCTGATCGCCTGGCGGCTGAAAACATCGCTCTCACGCCAGTTGACCCCAGACATGCGCGTGTTCGGCTTCGCGCGACTCGAGAACGTGGCGGGTGCGGCGAACCGCGACAGCCCCCTGGTGCGACGCACGAACGGCGTCAGCGTGGGGGTCGGATTGATCTACACGCTGAAGCGGTCCGACGCGCGCGCGGTGGACTGACAGGCGGTTGACGCCATCAAAGGGCTGGCTCGTTTTCGATCGTGCGCAGCGGCAGCGCCACCAGGGCATCGAAGGCCATCGGCTTGCCGAGCAGAAAGCCCTGGAGCAGTTCGCAGCCACGGGCCAGCAGCCAGTCGAGCTGCTCACGGTTTTCCACGCCCTCGGCCACGCACACCATGCCCAGCCGGTTGCCCAGGCCGATCATCGTTTCGACCAGCATCTGCCCGTTGGCGGTGTCCAGCGAACTGATGAAGGACCGGTCCAGCTTCAGCTTGGTCGCTGGCAGGGTCTGCAGCCGCGCCAATGAGGAGTAGCCCGTGCCGAAGTCGTCGATCGCGATGGAGAAACCCGCGTCGGCCAAGGTCCGCAGCTGCTCTTCACTGCGCTTGTCGCGGCTCGACATCACACTGGACTCGGTCACCTCGAGCTCGAGGTCGTGGGGCTCGAGCCCCTTGGCCTCGATCACACGCTTGATGCCCTCGACCAGGTCCGGTTCTTCGAGTTCCTGCGGTGACACGTTGACCGCGATGTAGCGCAGCATCAGGCCATGGCGGCGAAGCCTGACGAGGTCGGTGCAAGCCTTCTCCAGCACCTGCTGGCCCAGCCGGCGGATGACGCGCGCCTCTTCGGCCAGCCGGATGAACACTTCGGGGCTGATCGCGCCGAGCCGGGGATGACGCCAGCGGGCCAGGGCCTCCGCGGCCACGGGCTCGCCATTGCTGTCGAAGCAGGGCTGGTAGACGACGTCGATTTCCTTGCGCTCGATGGCCCTGAGCAGGTCCTTGCGCAGCTCGTACTCGGCCCGCACGGCGTCGTCATGCGACTTGTCGAACACGGCGCAGGCCGTGCCGCCCTGCCGCTTGGCGGCGTACATCGCCACGTCGGCACGCCGCTGGATCTCGGTCGCCGTGACGGCGCTGTCGATGGGCGCGGCGCCGACACTGGCGGAGATGTCGAAAGCCATGCCGTCGTACAGCACGGGCCTGGCGAAGGCCTCGCCGACCAGGGCGAAGAGGTCGCCGACCGTCCTCGTGCTCTGGCGGCAGGTCACGAGGATGCTGAACTCGTCGCCGCCCAACCGGGCCACGCTGGCGAAGCCCCGGAAACTGGCGGCCAGGCGATGGCCCACGGTCTCGATGACCTGGTCGCCCGCGGCATGGCCGTACTGGTCGTTGATCTGCTTGAAGCCGTTCAGGTCGAGGAACAGCAACCATCCGCAGGCGTCCGTGCGCACGCAGGCCAGCTGCAGCGCGGACATGAAGGCACTTCGGTTGAACAGCCCGGTCAGAGGGTCGGTCGTCGCGGCACGCGTGACCTCTTCGCGCCACCGCATGGCCTTTTGGCGGTGCCCGCGGGTCGAGGCTTCCCACAGCATGAAGCACACCAACTGCGCCAGCAGCAGGATGGACAGGTCTCGCGCCAGATCCTCGTAGACCTCCGCCGCCGAGAGGCACACGCTGGCGGTCCGCGCCGGCCCGCTGTCGGAGGACGCGGACGCGCAGCTCGCCGAGTCACCCAGCCATTGGAGCGCCGGGGTGACGCGCGGTGCGCGTGACAGCTGCTGACACCGGCCTTCGTAGCAGGCCTTGAGCGACAGCAGGTCGTCGAAGTTGCGCTGCATGGCCCGCAGGTTCTCGGCCGGCATGCCTTGCCCCTTCGCGCCGATGGACTCCACCAGCGTGGTGGCCACCGACCTGGCCTGGGCCCCGTTGCGCGCGAACCCATAGTGCAGGCTGGACAGGGACAGCACCAGCGAGGTGATGATGGCGGTGAACACGAAAGGCAGGCCATGCGCCTTGCCCATGGCTCTGTCGTCAGCAAGCGGAAATGACATGGCTTCAGCGGTACACCAACGGACAGCACCGACGCTGTCCAGCAAGCGCGCCACCGACGTTCATGGCAAGGCTGCGCGCACGCCTCCGCCATTGCAAGCGGGCCGAACTGCCGCGCTGGTCATGGGCCGCACTGAACTGCTGGGGCGGCGATCGGGCTCCCGGTCCACCGGGGACCAGATGGAGCACCTCAAGTGGTCCGGCACGTGGGGGTGGACAGTCCGCTTTCCCAGCATTGTCCGCACCACGGGTTAACCCGAACCCTGAAAATAGGGCGCGAGAATAACGAAATTCCCGGTTTCGCGGAAGCTTGCCCCTGCGGTTTGCAGGTTGTTGCCACCGTTCGACGCATGGTGTAGGCCATCTAGCCAATGGCGCGAAGCTTCCTCACCACCTCGTTCACGCGATAGGGCTTCGCAAGAAAATGGAAGCCTTCCAGCTTCCCATGTGTCGGCACAGCCGTCCCGTGGCCAGCGTAACCTGAAGAGAGGATGACCCTCAACGCCGGATAAGCAGCCGACGCCCGTTTGGCCAGTTCTATACCGTTCATGTCGTTCATCACGACGTCGCTGAACAGCAGACTGACATGGGGACTGCGCTGCAGTATGTTGAGCGCATGCTGTCCGGACGTGGCGGACAGCACGTCAAACCCGAGTGAGCGGAAGAGTTCGGCGGTCATCTCGAGCACCTCCACTTGGTCGTCCACGATCAGAACTGTTTCGATGTCCGCTTGCTCGGTATCGCTCGCACTGTCCAGTTCCGAGGCAGGGAAGTACAAGGTGATCGTGGTGCCTTCTCCCTCCTTAGACTGAATCACAAGGTCGCCGCCCGATTGCTGCGCTATGCCATATACCTGGCTCAAGCCGAGGCCGGTGCCTTTGCCAACCTCCTTCGTCGTGAAGAAGGGCTCGATGGCTTTTGTCGCGACATCGGCAGGCATTCCATGGCCATCGTCACGGACGGACAGGGTCACGTAACGGCCCGCAGGAAGCTTCTGTACCTGCTTGTCGCGCAACTCCACCAGCTTGGTGGTCACGACGATGCGTCCATGGGGAGGGGTCGCGTCATAAGCATTGACGACCAGGTTGAGCAATCCGGTTTCCACCTGAGCCACATCGATGAGCACGCTCGGAAGGTCCGGTGCGAGCTCGAAGTCCAGCTTCGTCGTGGAGCGTCCCGCTCGCCGCAGGACGGCTTCGAAGGAGTCGATCAGCCTCGTCAGGTTCTGGTGTTCCTTCTGAAGCGGCTGTTGCCGAGCGAAGGCCAGCAACTGTTGAATCAGCGTCCCACCGCGCTGAGCTGCGCGCTCCATCGTGTCGATCAAGCGAATGTCCGTGTCCCGAGACGCGTTTCGCCGAAGCAGGACCAGCCCGTTGGTGACCACGCTGAGCAAGTTGTTGAAGTCGTGCGCGATGCCGCCGGTGACCTTCCCCATGGCCTCCATCTTCTGAGCCTGGTAGAGCGCCTCGCGCGCCTTCTCCAGTTCCGCTTGTGCTGCCTTGCGTTCCGTGATGTCACGGGTGATCTTGGCGAACCCGACCAGCTCGCCCATGTCATTCTTGATGGCGTCAATGACAACGTGAGCGAAGAAGCGGCTGCCATCCTTGCGAAACCTCCATCCTTCGGATTCGAACCGGCCATGCGCCTTCGCGGCCTGCAGGGCCGCCTGAGGCTTGCCCTCTTGCTGATCCTCTGCGGAATAAAAGCGCGAGAAGCTCGTGCCGATCACCTCGTGGGCTTCGTACCCCTTGATGTTCTTCGCGCCCGCGTTCCAGTTGGTGATGAGACCTTCTGGAGACAACATGTAGATGGCGTAGTCCGTCACGCCTTCAACGAGTAGCCGAAACCTCTGCTCGCTCTCATGCAGTGCGAGTTCCGCCTGTTTCTTGTCGGTGATGTCGCGGGTGATTTTCGCGAAGCCGATCAGTTCGCTGCGCTCATTTCTCACTGCGTCGATGACGACACTGGCCCAGAACCGCGTGCCATCCTTGCGGACACGCCATCCCTCTGCCTCGAACTTGCCATCACGTGCCGCTTGAAGAAGGGCGCGCTCGGGTATGCCGGAAGCTTTGTCCTCTTCAGTGTAGAAGCGCGAGAAGTGCTGGCCGACGATCTCCTCGGCGGCATAGCCTTTGAACCGCTGAGCACCGGCGTTCCAGCTGACGATGTTGCCATCCACGGACAACATGTAGATGGCGTAATCGGTCACCGATGAAATGAAAAGAGCCAGGCGGTTCGGCTCCTGACTGGCCAGTTTGAGGGTCTCGGCGGTCAAGGTCGTATATCTCGGGTTACGGTCGCCTGAGCTGGCGAACGCAGTTGTCTGGCACCGTGGGAACGGGTGGGCGCCACACCGGATTGTTCAGGAGGCAGGGGGGCTTAGGCAATCGGTTGATCCGAAACCTCCTGTCAGGCACCTCCTACAAAAAGAAGCGCCCGAGTGAAGCAGGTTGTGCCTCGGGTCGCGGCTGTGGAGTGTTACCCTTGCCCACCCCCTGTCTGACTGCCACGGACCGTGAGAATCCGAAGTCGCCTGCTCTGGCTAGTTTTTATCGCCTGGCTCCCCTCAGCATTGGCGATTGGCGTCGTCGCGCGCTCGGCGTACATCGACTTGCGGACCACAGCGCTTGATGAAGTCCAGCGGCTGGCCGACGGGCTCACCGGCACCGTCGAACGTGAGCTTGACAAGCGCATGGTCATGGCCAGGACGCTGAGTTCGTCCACGGCCTTGCAGCTCAACGATTTGGAACGCTTCTACACGGAAGCCAGACGGGCCACACGCGGGGCAGACAGCTGGGTGGCAGCCCTCAGGCCCGATGCTCAAGTGCTGAACACCACGATTGCCTACCAGGCTGGCTTTTCGGTTCCTCGGCTGCCCGCAGGCGGATGGCTCAACCAGGGTGAGAGCATTTACTTCAGCACCTCTGGCGCCGTGGTGAAGCAGCCGTTCATCGGCGTGATGGCGGCCCAACTGGCATCGCCTGTCGACTACAACGTGGTCGTGGCGTTCAGCCCTTCGGTCCTGGATAAGGCCGTCGCGAAACAAGCCCCGCCTCATCACGCCATCGTCGCGGTTGTCGACAGCGACATGCGGGTGATGTCGCGCAGCAAGGACCCGAGCAAATGGCGAGGAACGGAGGCCACCTGGGACATGAAGGAGAGGGCCCGCACGGGAAAGCTCGGCTACCAGCCCAGCGTCACGCTCGACGGCGTACCCGCCCTGACATACCTCAGTCAGCCGAATCGCTATGGCTGGCGAACCATCATCGCGCTTCCGGAAGCCTCGCTCAACAAGGAAGCAGGCAGGGCCGCTGCCAATGCCGTGGGCATGGCGATAGCGTTGCTTGGCGTGAGCCTGCTGTTTGCGCTGTTTGTCGCGCACAGCATCAGCGAGCCGATCATGAAGCTCAAGGACGCGGCGGAGGCGTTGGGAGAGGAGCGGGTTCCTGCGCCGTCGAAGACGGGGATTTTGGAGACCGACCTCGTCGCGAAGGCGCTCAGAGAAGCTGGCCTGCGGACCAAAGAGTCGGCTGAGTTGCTGGAAGCTCGTGTCAACGAGGCTGTCGAACGAACCGCCGATGTCCAGCAGAAGCTGGCGGAAGCTCAAAAGCGTGAGGCTTTGGGGCGCCTGGCAGGCGGGGTGGCGCACGACTTCAACAACCTTCTGCAGACCATCAGTGCCGCGCTCCATCTGCTTACGCCCAATGTGCCCGACGGTCCGCCGCGCAGGATGCTCGATTCGGCGTCGCGGGCGACGGGCAAGGCGGCCGGATTGGTGAAGCAAATGCTGGCGTTCGGGCGTGCACAAAAGCTCGAGCCCGCACCCGTCGACATCAATGATTTCCTGCTTCGCATCTGTGAACTGGCCTGCAAGGCCGCCGGCCCCAACGTCGCCATTCGCGCTCATGTCGAGCCCAGGCTGCCCGCGGCTTTCGTGGATTCGACTCAGCTTGAACTCGCGCTGCTGAATCTCATCTTCAATGCGCGAGATGCCATGCAAGGCAGGGGGAACATCGACATTCGTGCCGCCATTGCAGGTGGCGAGGCTTACGGGGTGTCCACCCCGGCACAGACGAGGTTCATCCAGCTGGAGGTGCAGGACGACGGCCCGGGGATGGACGCTGCGACCCAACAGAAGGCGTTTGACCCCTACTTCACCACCAAGCCCATCGGCTCTGGCACGGGTTTGGGCCTCGCCCAGGTGCATTCTTTCGCACGGCAGTCCGGCGGGAGCGCGCACATCCAAAGTGCGCCGGGACACGGCACCACGGTGCAGATGTTCTTGCCCTCTACGCAGGCGGGTGCGGCCAGCAAGGCCGCTCAGGCGGCAGGGGCCGTGGCGCCGGCCAGAGCGCTTCGAGTGCTCATGGTCGAGGATGACCCGCTGGTGGCATCCGTTGTGCTTCCCGCCATCGAAGCCGAGGGCCACGACGTGACTCACTGCGCGAGTGCCGATGAGGCGAAGCAACGCATGCAGGACGGAAACAGGTTCGATGTCGTGTTCAGTGACATCGTCATGCCCGGTTCGACAACGGGGTATGACCTTGCCAAGTGGTGTTCGGAGCAGGTGACGCCCATCCCTGTCGTGCTCGCCACTGGCTACAGCGCGCAGGCGCCGGATCCAGATGTGTTGGTGCTGAGAAAACCCTACGACTTGAAAGAACTCATGCGGGCGCTTCAGGAGGCCTCAAACGGTGCTGTGAACATGAGCACTTGAAACCCTTTCGACTCACTTGAAAGCCGCCCGGCCATCAGGCGCATTCGCAGGCGGCCATTCGGCATGAATGGCCGCCATGGTCCTCTCGAAGTCGCTGGATCAACCATGACCGACCGTCACACAGTACGCGCCTCTCGTGGGCCCTGGCCCTTGATAAAGCTGTGAGTGACAAGGTCGATTTGACGGCCGAGACATTTGGCATCGAGACCGATCAGCCCTCCATGGCCATCGGCATGCGCTGGACCGCTTGCAAACACTTCGCGCTGGGTATTGCAGCCACACGCCAGTTGGAGGCCCCTCGTGCAACAGTGACCGCCGTGACCGCGACCCACGGTGTCAGCGCAGAGAGGGCGACGGAAACCGCTCTGGCCACTGGCTACAGTGCCCCTCTACCCGGAAAGCCGCGAGCGCGCTGGGGGCCGCAACGCTGAAGTCTGATGGGCAGCCGCCAGCGGCTCGCCGCGCGCATCACTCCTTGGCGACGGCTTCTACCTGGATGCGCAGGTTCACATCCATCTTGAAGCCCCAGTCCTTGCCGGCGCCCAGGCCGAACGCTTCGCGGTTGAAGCTGCCTGAAGCATCAGCACCACAGAAGTCGCGCTTGAACATCGGGTGCGGCATGCATTTGAGTTGGTGGATGGTCAGCGTCATCGGTCGGGTCTTGCCATTCAGCGTCAGCACGCCCACCACCTGGGTCGGCACACCGGCCGTGGCGCCGTCGAAGCGGCCCTTGAACGTCGCGCTTGGGTACTTCTCGATGTTGAAGAAGTCCTTGCCCTTGGCCCAGGCGTTCATCGCCTCCAGGCCGAAGTCGATGCTGGCCAGGTCCATCGTCACATCGACGCTGCCTGCGCCCGTGACCTTGTCGTAGACGATGGTGCCGGCGTTCTGGTTCAGTTTGCCGCGCCAGTAGGACATGCCCATGTGGTCGGCCTCGAAGCTGGGGTAAGTGTGCGTCGGGTCGATGTCGTAGGTCACGGGTGCGGCCTGGACAGCGGCAGCGAGCAGGGCGCAAGCGAGCAGCGGCGATTTCATTTTTCGTTCCTTTGTGCGAACTTCATGCGAGGCTTGGCAAGAGTGCCAACCCAACGACGAACAGGTTGGGGTGGTTTCGACAACGGTGCATTATTCCTGTCCGCGCGCCCGCTTGCGCACGTGTATCGTTGTCTGTATCATCCGCCCCCAACGGCAGAAGGCGCCCACGACAGCGCCCTCCAAACTCCTCACATGATGGAGATCCCTCATATGTCCTCCTTGTTCACATCGACCATCGACTGACACGGTTCCCAAGCCCCGGCTGAACCGTGTCTGCTCCAGATACGGCCTCAGACCGCGCGGCGAAGCAAAGCCCCGCTGCCATTGAGCCGGGGCTTTTGTTTTTCAAGAACCGAATGAGTGCACAACTCCGTTCCCGCGCCCTCCAGGAGGGGCGGGTCAAGGCCCTGCGCCGCATGAAACAGCCGATGACGCTGGTGCTCGAAGCGAGCCCCGGTGCGCGCGACCCCGTGGCGCGCGCGCTGGCCCAGCGTGGCTCGCGTGGCGCAGGTCAACATATCCAGAGCCGCGGTGCCCAGCGCCGCGCCGACCGCGTGGCGCTGAAGGCGCTGCTGCGAAGGGAGGATTGGGATGAATGACATCCAAATATTGCGCGACAAGCTCGCGCAGAGAAGTCAGCGGTTGCAGGAAATAGCTGCCCAACTCAAGACCGAACTGTTCGGCATCGAAGCCGTCGTCGATCGTGTCATCGACTCGGTGCGCGCGTGGTACGTGCTGCCCGAGCTGGTCACGCGGCCTGTCATCGTCTGCCTCTGGGGCCTCACGGGCACCGGCAAGACGCAGCTCGTGCGGCGCCTGGCCCAACTGCTCGGCTTCTACGACCGCTTCGTCGAAGTGCAGATGGATGGCTTTTCCAATGGCGCGGGCTGGCGCGGCGCGCAAAGCATCTCGGGCATGCTGACGCAATCCGGCGTGCGTGAAGGAGAGCCCGGCATCCTGGTGCTCGACGAGTTCCAGCGCTTTCGCACCATCGACAACAAGCGCAATGACGTGCGTGTCGAGCGCTACCAGGATGTGTGGGCCCTGCTGTCCGATGGCCGCCTGCCGCCCGCGCTCTCGCTGCTGGGCGACATCGAGGCGTCCATCGCGGAGGCGGCCTACGACGCCGAACGCGCCGAGGCCGACGAGGCCAAGCGACGCTTCAAGCTGCGCAGCTGGGAGGCCAAGGAACTGCAGCGCAACCTCAAGCTCGACGAGCCGTTGATGGAGATCATGGGTTGGAGCCCTGAGCAGATCCAGCAGCGCCTGCGTGCCTTCCGCGAGAGTGGCCAGCAGCAATGGGAGACGGACTACAGCCGGCTGCTCGTGTTCATCTGCGGCAACCTCGACGAGATGTACGAGGGCATCGCCACCAGCGTGGACGACTGCGACAGCGATGCCGACACCTTCCACGCGGTGACGAGCAAGCTGAGTGTCATCGACGTCAAGCAGGCGCTGAACCTGCGCTTCAAGCCTGAGCAGGTGGCGCGCCTGGGCAATGAGCATGTGATCTATCCGTCGCTCAGCCGCCATGCCTACGAGCAGTTGATCGTTCAAGGGTGCACGCGCTACGCCCGGGAGACGGCCGATCGCTGTGGCCTGCGCTTCGACGTGGACGCCAGCTTGCGCGAGCAGATCTACGCCAATGCCGTGTTCCCGGCGCAGGGTACGCGGCCGCTGTTCTCGTCGCTGCATGCCATCATGGGTGCCGGCCTGGCGAAGGCGGCGCTGTGGGCGCTGGAGCGCGGTGCAGCGGAGGGCGACACCGTGGTCCTCGCGGCCGATGGCCGCAGCCTGATCGCGCATTGGGGCTGCCAGTCGCATGCCATCGCAGCGCCTTTCGAGATCAACCGTTTGCGCCAGCGCAGCAACCCGGATTTCCGCGCCTTGCTGGCCGTGCATGAGGCAGGCCATGGGCTGGTCCATGCGCTGCTTTTTGGCCGAGCACCGCAGGAGATCAAGATCCATGTGGCCAGCTTCGAGGGCGGCTACAACGCCTATTCGTCTCGCAAGGTCTGGTCGCGTCGCAATCTGCTCGATTCGATCTGCACCAGCCTGGCGGGCCGGGCCGCCGAGTTGCTCGTCTTCGGGGCTGAACTCAGCTCCAGCGGGGCCGAGAGCGATCTGCGCAAGGCCACGGAAAAGGCCGCTCAGATGTTGCGCCACCTGGGGCATGGTGAGCGCGTGGGCCGCATCGACGTCTCCGTCAACAGCGAAGACAACCTTTGCACCGATGTGGAGGCCAGCAACGCGCCGATCGAAGCGCTGCTGCAGGCCGAGCATGCGCGCGCGACGGAACTGCTCGAAGCGCATCGTGACGCCCTGCTGGCTTTGATCGATGAGCTGGTGTTGCAAGGGCAGGTCACGCCAGCGCGGTTTGCTGCGGTGACCGGGCTGAAGGTGAACGTGCCGGAGGGCGCCCTGGATCCTTATGCGAACAGGCTGGCGGCCTTTCGAGAGGGGGCTCGGCGCAATGCAGCGCTTGGTGCCGGTTGGGCAGCATGATGCCGTGCTGCCATGCCGGGCAGTTGGCCGCCAGGCTGCCCGGCACGCGCTCAGTCGCCATCGACGACGGCATGTCGGCGGACATTGGTCTGTCGCGCCCGGGGATGGCGCTGGCCACCTTCTCGGGCTCGCTCATGGGTGATAGGCGCTTCGTTCGCGTCCACGTCGATGCGAAGGGCATCGGTGAACCCCAGGCATCTCCTTTGCAATGTGGCGCCTCCAGCGTGTTGATCCACGGTGGACATCCATCTACATCACGACTTTTTGCTTTGGAGAATCCCATGAAGACATCGACATTCTTGCAAGTGACCCTTGCCTCCCTGCTTTCCTCATCCATGGCGCTGGCACAGGCGCAATCCTCCAGCGGCAACACCACGGGCACCGGCAGCACTGCCACCTCCACCGGATCGGGCAGTGGCACCCAGCGCGCCAATGGCACGCAGCGTCGCGCGAGCGATGCCGACGCCAGCCGCAGCCGGTCGGGTGGTTCTTCATCGGGAAGTGCCGGCAACAACGGGTCGTCTTCTGGCGGCTCCACGTCGGGCAGCACAGGCACAGGCACAGGCAGTGGCAGTGGCAGTGGCAGTGGCGGCACAACGGGGGCTGGCAGTGGATCGTCTGGCGGTTCCGGAACGTCCGGCTCAGGATCCTCTGGCGGCGGGGCCGGTGGTCGTTGAACCGCTGGCAAAGTCCCGGCATGGCACGCATGAGGTCTGTCGGGATCGGAAGGAAGAGGAACTTTGTGCGGCACCGATTCCTGCTTCATTTTCTTAGAAGAGGGTGGTGGTTGGCCGGCCACCGCCCTCGGACAGTGTCGGAGGGCCAGCGTTGCGGGAACGTCCATTGCCAGAGAAGAGGCCTCTCACCTCTCCCTCAATCCTGCTCGGAAGGACACCCCCATGTTTGCCCACAACAAGCGTCTCCAATACACCGTTCGCGTGAGCGAAAGCAATCCTGGCCTGGCCAACCTGTTGCTCGAACAGTTCGGCGGCCCTCAAGGCGAACTGGCGGCGGCCTGCCGCTACTTCACCCAGGCCCTGGCGGAGGACGATCCGGGCCGCAAGGACATGCTCATGGACATCGCCACGGAAGAGTTGAGTCACCTCGAAGTGATCGGCACCATGGTCGCGATGCTCAACAAGGGCGCCAAGGGGCGCATCGCCGAAGGCATCGACTCTGAAGCAGAGATGTATCGCTCCATCACAGGCGCTGGCAACGATTCGCATCTGACGCAGGTGCTGTACGGCGGTGGCCCGCCGCTGACGAACTCTGGCGGCGTGCCATGGACGGCCGCCTACATCGACACCATCGGCGAGCCCACGGCCGACCTGCGTTCCAACATCGCTGCAGAGGCGCGTGCGAAGATCGTGTACGAGCGCCTGATCAACTGTACCGACGATCCTGGCGTGAAGGAGGCGCTCGGGTTCCTGATGACACGCGAGGTCTCGCACCAGCGCTCGTTCGAGAAGGCGCTCTATGCCATCTCGCCCAACTTCCCGCCCGGCAAGCTGCCGCCGCACCCCGAATTCGCGAAGGTGTATTTCAATATGTCGCCCGGCGAGGGCGACGTGCGCGGCCCCTGGAACAGCGATGAGAACTTCGACTACCGTGAAGCCGCCCCTGCAGTGGACGGTGGCGACGGGCTGGGCGAAGTCATCCTCAGTGCCACGGAGGATGCCACCCTCAGCGCGACCATCATCCGCACGCAATCCGACCCCGCCAGCGATCCGGTCACGGGGGCGGAACTGGGCATGGGCTCGCTTGATGACGACAGCTTGGAAACCCCATCCCAGGTGGGCGGATCGGAGAAGTGACCGCGGCGCCCATGCCACTCAAGGTGGCCGTCATGTTTGGCCGGGGCGGTGCCTTGGGTGCCCACGCGATGAAGGCATTCTGGCGTGAAGGCTTGGCGATGCCGTTGCTGCCGCTGAGCGAGGACGTCAGCAAATCACCGAGCTCTGGGGTCGAGATCGCCTACCGGGTGCTGGAGTTGCTCATGCACGGCAAGATGAGCCTGACTGCACAGGAGATGCTGCTCCGCCGGCCGCCGCTCGATCACGACGCCGTATCAGGCCAACTGGATTACTCACCGGAGCGGATCCATGAATTGATCGAGCTGGGGATGGCGCAGGCGCAAGCCGCCTTGGACGCCGCCGTGCCTGGCCCCACGCAAGAAGAACGGCATGGCCAGGTACAGCTACCACGCGTCGCATGAGCAGTTCACGCCCAGCCAACTGGTGACCCTGAGCCGCATGGCCGAGAGGTACAGGTTCGATGGCGTGTTCTGCTCCGATCACCTTCAGCCCTGGGCGCCGGCCCAGGGGCAGTCTGGCCATGCCTGGGTCTGGCTGGGCGCTGCGCTGCAAGCCACCAACCACATCAGCTTTGGCACCGTCACCGTGCCGGGCGGTTGGCGTTATCACCCCGTCACCCTGGCCCAGTCCGTGGCCACCTTGTGCGATCTGTTTCCAGGGCGCCTGCCCTGGATTGCCCTGGGCAGTGGTGAGGCGCTGAACGAGGTGCCGATGGGCGGCGAGTGGCCTTCGAAGGAGACGCGGGACCAGCGGCTCATCGAGGGATCGGCCATGGTGCGACGGCTGCTGCAGGGCGACACCGTGATCAGTGAGGGCCCCATCAGTGCAAGGCGGGCCCGTATCTGGGTCAGGCCACCCCAGGTTCCCACGCTGTTCGGAGCCGCCATGACGGAAGCCACGGCCAGGCAGGCCGGCGCCTGGGCCGATGGGCTGCTCACGCTCGGTCGCGACCTCGACAAGCTGCGCCGCATCATCGATGCCTTCAGGGAGGGCGGTGGCAGTGGCAAGCCCGTGCATGTCAAGCTCGACACCTGCCAGGGCCCGAGCATCGAGGCGGCCCGGCAGGAGGCCCATGGCCAGTGGCGTTTCGCCTGCTTGCCACCACATCTTCATCATGAGCTGGGCTTTCCAATGGCGTTCGAGGCAGCGAGTGCCTCGGTGCAGCCGCAGGACATGGACGGGCACGTGCTGCTGTGGAGCGATCCGAGGGCCTTGGTGGAGCACACCTGGTCGTGCCTGCGGCTCGGTGTCGAATGGGTGAGCTTCCACCACGTCGGCTCGAACCAGGCGCTGTTCATCCAGACGCTCGGGTCGGATGTCGTTCCTGCGCTGCGCCTCCGTGAGCGCAGGCCGAACGCCCTGTGACGATGCGGTGTCTCAGGCTTTCAGGGGCTGGTTGACGAACAACTCTTCCGATTGCGCCACGGGGCGAGGCGCCGCTCCTCCAGTTCGTGCGTGTCGATGGCGCCGGTGGGCGTGAGTTCATCGGCCGCATCGTTGCCGATGCAGAGGCCCATGGCATGGAGACCACTTCTAGAGATTTGAAGCAGCAATTGCTACGGCCTGCGCAGGAATTCTTGCCGTTCTGGCGCGCGATGGGCGAGCAGTGCGGCACCGGCGGCGTTCTACCTCATGGTCAACAAGCCGGCGTTGGGTTGATCTGCCAAAGGCCTTGCGCTCACTGACGTCAGGCAAACCGGCGGCTGACGAAGCGCGAGCCGTGCAGACCGAAGCGCCAGGGCATGTCCTTGGCCTTGGAGATGCCGATGCGCACGCCCACGAGCACCTCTGCTGGCAAGGGCGAGGGCCTCAGTTCGAACGGTGCGCGGTCCAGCGGCAGCCCATCGTGAAAACGGGTGATGCCCAGCGCCTGCCCCACGCGTCCCGGCCCGGAGCACAGCAGCCGCTCGTCGAGCACGCCGCGTCGTTCACGCATCGCCTCCAGGCCTTCGGTGGGCTCCAGTGCGCGGATCAGCACCCCGGCGCCATGGCCGGCCTCCCGACAGACGAGGTTGAGGCACCAGTGGAGGCCATAGGATCTGTAGACATAGGCATGACCCGGTGGGCCGAACATCGAGGCGTTGCGCGCCGAAGGACCACCGTGGCTGTGTGAGGCGGGGTCCTCCATGTCATAGGCCTCGGTCTCGACGATGCGGCCTCCGACGCCGTCGACCAGCAGGATCGTGCCGATGAGGGCGCGTGCCACGTCGATGGACGCTGCGTCGAAGTTGATGGGGCCGGTTCGCTGCATGAACGGCAGTATCCGACATCGAGGAAGAACCCACGGCGCCCCGCCTTATGCATGCGGACTCGGCCTCGTCAGGGGCGGAACGCGGATTGCTCCGCTGGCTGATCGACGATGTATCTTCCCCCCAAGGAGTTGCAAGATGAACAAGGAACCCAATCAGCCCGGCCCGGATCACTTCAACTCGAACGCCAGCGCCCGACCGCGCAAGCCGTTCGAGAGCACCTACGGCTACCCCACCCACCAAGACGGGATCCAGTCCGGCAACCTGACGAGTGGCGATGCCAAGGATCCACCGCAGAGCCAGGACGAGCGTCCCGTCCCCAGTGGGCCAGGATCGCGCGATGGCAATGCCATGTGAGCCTACCCGAAGGTGAACGCATAGGCCCGGGCGCCAGGGGCGAGAAACTCGATTTCGAACAGGCGTTCGCGGTCACCGTGCGACTGCCGCACCAGCTGATAAAGCCTGGTGGCCTTGATGCGGCCGGTGCCATCGGCCGCGATGTCGCTGCCGTGATCGGTGCCCGGCACCTCGCCGTCGATGCGCACTCGAAAGCGCACGGCTTGGCCCTGGCGCGCTGGGCCCAGCACCAGGTGCAGATCGCGGGCGCGAAAGCGCAAGGCGATGCGGCCGCCCGCCTGTGCGAGTTCGAGTTGCTGCTCGGTCACGGCCCAGGTGCCCGCCAGCGTCCATTGGTTCAGCTGCAGACGAGGGGCGGGGGAATAGGCGATCGATCGCCCGGCGCGCAACTCGCCCATCGCCGCCACGAAGCCTGTCGCCCGGGCCGCGCCCAGGTAGGTTTCCGGCGAATCGGGCGCCAGCGCACCGGCGGCGGCTTGCGTGCCTTCGCCTCGCGGGGCGACCAGGTCGTCGGGCACGTGCTGGCGTCCGGCGTCGCGCAGCAACTGCTGGATCATGCGTTCGGTCTGTTCGTAGCGCCCTTCGCCGAGTTGCCGGTGGCGCACGCGTCCCGTGGCGTCGATGACGTAGAAGGCGGGCCACCCCTGCACGCCGAAGGTATTCCAGATCGCCTGCTGGCTGTCCACCGCCACGGGATAGTCAATGCCCAGCGCCTTCACGGCGCGCTGCACATTGGTGGTCGAGCGCTCGAATCCGAACTCGGGTGTGTGCACGCCGATCACCACCAGCCCATGTGCGGCGTACTTCTGTGCCCAGGCGCGCACATAGGGCAGGGTGCGCAGGCAGTTGATGCACGAGTAGGTCCAGAAGTCGAGCAGCACGACCCGGCCCTGCAGCGCGCGGGCATTCAGCGGTGGGGAGTTGATCCAGCCGGTGGCGCCTTCGAAGGCGTCGGAGGCGGCCGCAATGGATGGCGTGTCGCTGTCGGCCGTGGCCCAGTGCGTGCACACCAGCGCGATCACGACGGACAACAGCACGGCACACACCCGGACCAGCAGCCGGCTTGGCAAGACAGTGCGTTTCATGTCAGGCGATGGTGAACGCCACGTCGATGGCCGCCACCGAGGCCTGCGCGGGCAGCACGAGGGCCAGGCGCCGTGCCGCATGGCCATCGCGGGCTCCGCGAGTGTGGGTACGGCCGGTGGACAGAACCCTTGTCGATGCGGGACATGAGTGCTCCTTCGTGGTGGATCAGGCGACTTGTAGGATCGCCTTCGTTTCGAGAAATGATTCGAGGCCTGCGCTGCCATATTCGCGGCCGATGCCGGAGGCCTTGTAGCCGCCGAAAGGGGCAAGCGGGTCGTGCCTGAATCCGTTGATGGCGACCCGCCCTGCCTGCAGGCGCCCGGCGATGGCGAGTGCCCGTGCCTGGTCGCCGGAAAACACATAGGCATGCAGACCGTAGGGCGAGTCGTTGGCGATGTGCACGGCCTCGTTCTCGTCATCGAAGGGGATCACGCACAGCACCGGGCCGAAGATTTCCTCGCGGGCGATGGTCATCCCGTTGTGAACGTCGGTGAACACGGTGGGCCGCACGAAGTAGCCCTTCTGCAGCCCCTCGGGTCGGTGTAGGCCGCCGGCGAGCAGCCGGGCGCCTTCGTCCAGCCCTGCCCGGATGTAGCCTTGCACGCGCTGCCAGTGAGCGTGCGTGGCCATCGGGCCGATCACGGTGTCGGGGTCATCGGGCGGCCCGACACGCAGTTGTGCGACATGGCGCGCGATCAGCGCCTCGGCCTCCTGCAGGCGGTGTCGGGGCACCAGCAGGCGGCTGCCGGCGATGCACGCCTGTCCGCTGTTCTGGAAGGCGGCATTCACGGCCGCCGGGATCGCCCGCGTGAAGTCGGCGTCGGCCAGGACGAGGGTGGGTGACTTGCCGCCCAGCCCCAGCGAGAGGCGCTTCATCGACTCGATCGCCAAGCGCGCAATGGCCAGCCCGGTGCCGTTGGATCCGGTGAAGGAGATGCGCGCCACGTCCGGGTGCTGGCACAGGGTGGAGCCGACGACATCGCCCCGTCCGTTGAGGATGTTCACCACGCCGGGCGGGAGGCCGGCCTCGTGGATCGCCTGGGCGACGACGCGGGTCTGCAGCGCGCTCAGTTCGCTGGGCTTGACCACCGATGTGCAGCCTGCGGCGATGGCCATGGCCAGCTTGGAGCAGATCGAGCCGGCGTTGCTGTTCCAGGGGGTGATGAGCACGCTGATGCCCACGGGCTCCAGGCGCACGGTCGAATCACCGGCCGTGCGCTCGAAGGCGAAGCCCTCGAGGGTATGCGCCGCATCGAGAAAGGTGCTGGCGGCAAAGGCGGCGACCCACGCCGAGCGCGTGACCGGGCCACCGTACTCCTCGATGGTGGCGTCGCGCAGCGCATCGCCGTGGCGAAGCAGGGCCGCATGCAGCCGCTTGAGCATGCCGATGCGCTCGGCGGGCGTGGTGCGGGCGAACGCGTCCTGCGCGCGCCGGGCGGAGGCCACGGCGGCAAGGGCATCGTGCGCATCGCCCAGCAGGACGTGGCCCAGGACGTCTTCGGTGGCCGGGTTGACCAGGGCCAGCCGCGCCCGGCCGTGCGACGTGGCGAAGCGCCCGTCGACGTAAAAGGTGTCGATCTCTTGCATGTCGGGTCCTTGAGGGGCCGCCGGTTCAGGCGCGGGCCACATCGATGACCGCCTGTGTGAAGGCCTGGGGCGCCTCCTGGGGCAGGTTGTGTCCGATGCCGCCGGTGACGAGGCGGTACTGGTAGGGGCCGGCGAACTTCTGGCGGAACGGGGCGTCGCCGACCACGTGGGGCGCCCCGTTCGCATCGCCTTCGAGCACGATGGAGCGCACGGTGATGCGTGGCCCGGTGGCCAGGCGCCGCTCCAGATCGTCGTAGACGGCTTCGCCTTCGGCCAGGCCCTGTCGCCACCGGTAGTTGTGGATCACGATGTCGACATGGTCGGGGTTGTCCAGTGACGTGGCACTGCGTTCGAACGTGGCATCGTCGAAGGCCCACTTCGGCGAGGCGGTCTGCCAGATCAGCCTGGCGAACTCGCGGCGGTACTTCTCGTAGCCCGCACGGCCTCGCTCGGTCGCGAAGTAGAACTGGTACCACCATGAAAATTCTGCCGCGGGGGGCAATGGGGCCTTGTTGGCCTCGCGGCTGCCGATCAGGTAGCCGCTCACGGAGACCAGCGCTTCGCAACGCTCAGGCCACAGCGCCGCGATGATGTCGGCGGTGCGCGCGCCCCAGTCGAAGCCGGCGAACACGGCCTTGCGGATCTTCAGTGCATCGAGCATGGCGATGATGTCCAGTGCCACCGCCGCCTGCTGGCCGTTGCGGAAGGTGCCCGGCGACAGGAAACGCGTGCTGCCGTGGCCGCGCAGGTGCGGCACGATGACCCGGTAGCCGGCCGAGGCCAGCAACGGGGCCACCTCGATGAAGCTGTGGATGTCGTAGGGCCAGCCGTGCAGCAGGATGACGGCGGGGCCTTCCGCCGGGCCCAGTTCCGCATAACCCACATTCAGCAGTCCGGCGTCGATCTGGCGGATCCGCCCGAACGTGGCCAGCGCCGGGCTGTCGGAGGCGTCGGGCGCTGCCTGCGCCGTGGTGCCCAGGCTGAACTGCGCGACGGCGCCCAATCCGAGGGCCGTGCTCTTCAGAAAGTGGCGACGGGAAGGGCTGGTCTGGCAGGGCATGAGGACTCCGGTCAAGGCACTGGGGGGTATGGACGCCATGCTCCGGGAATGGCGGCAATCTAGCAAGAGCAACTAAAATCACTGTTTGTTGCCTTGTGGGCAACGATTGCGCGGTCAACACGTTTCAGGACACCCATGCGGGAAATCAACCAGCAGCGCCTGCGCTACTTCCGTGAGGTGCTCAGCCAGGGCACGATCCGGGGCGCCGCCGACAGCCTCAACACTGCGCCGTCGGTCATCACCCGGCAGATCCGTTTGCTGGAGGAGGAACTCGGCGCCCTCTTGTTCGACCGCGAGGCCCGTGGCGTCAAGCCCACCGAAGCAGCGATGCACCTGCTGGAGTTCTGGCGTGGCTACCGCTCGCACCAGGAGCAGCTCGAAGACCGCCTGCAGGCGCTCAAAGGCCTGCAGCAAGGCCAGGTGCGGCTGGCGATCAGCGAAGGCTATGTCGATGTGCTGGTCAGCGAGGTGCTGGCGGGCTTCTGTGCCCGTTACCCGAAGCTGGAGGTGGCCATCGACATGATGTCGATGGACCAGTTGATCGCCGATGTGGCGGAGGGCCGGGCGCACATCGGCCTGGCCTACAACCCGCCGCCTCATCCCCACATCACCTGGCGCGCCAGTTCACCGCAGCCAGTCGTGCTGCTGGTGCACCCGGCTCATCCACTGGCGGTGCGGGGCGGCCCGGCCAGCGTGAAGGACCTGCTCGACCATCCCCTGGCATTGATGCCCTCGAGTTTCGGCATTGCGCAGGCCACCGAGATGCTGATGTTGTCCGAGAACATTCAGATCCGGCCCGCGCTGAGCACCAACTCGCTCACGGCCTTGAAGCGTGTCGCCGCGACAGGCCACTTCATGACGCTGATCGGTCAGTTCGCGGCATGCCGCGAGATCGACGCGGGCGAACTGGTCGTCGTGCCCATCGATCACCCGCTGTTCCAGGGCACCCATGCGCGTGTCCTCGTGAGGTCAGGGCGGCCCCTGGTGGCCGCGGCGAGCGAGATGCTGGCGTGGATCACCCGACAGATGACGATGTTCGCGTAGCCGTGCGCGGCAGGGCGTGCGCCGGCAGCGCATGAGCAAGGACGGAAATCTCATTTGCCTCGTTCCGCGGGCCCGGCCTAGGATCCGCGCTGGTCCTGAAGTCACGGGAGAAGCACCTTGATCATTCACCCATCCCTGTCCCTGCGTGGGCTGGCCCTTGGCCTGGTCGCGGCGCTGCCCATGCTCGCGGCGCCGTCGACGGCATGGGCCGCGGAGTGGTCGCCACTGGCCACGCTGGATCAGGTGGCGCTGGACCAGAACGCCATTCGCCTGGACAAGGCCTATCCCTTCCCGCTGGCGAGGCTGCAGGCCAAGGCCGCGTACCGCCTGGCGCACGGGTTGCCCGTCAGCGCAGAGGCCGAGTCCCGCCTGGACCAGGCCATCGACGAGCTGGCGTTCAGCGCCTTGCAGAAGGCGGTCAACGGCGATCCGCTGTACCCCAAGGTGTACTGGCTGAATGCGCCGCCGCACCGCTGGTTCGGCACCGAGGTGCAGGGTGGACGCTATTCCTTCGACAACCCGGACAACATCTACCGGACCATCCCCATCGAAGGCGGCTCGCGCTATGTGGTCAAGGGCCGGCGGTTCGGCTCGGGCCCCACTGACGTGACGTTCTCGCTGATCAGCAACGTCAACTCGCAGAACACCGTGGCCTACCTCACCGGCTCTGATCTGGTGGTGGGGGCCGATGGCCGCTACGAGATCACCATCGACAGCGACCCTGCCAACGGGCGTGTGAACCATATCCAGTCCACCAGCGCGGCCAAGCAACTGTTCGTTCGCAACAACCTGGGTGATTGGCGCACCGAGACGCCCGATGCGCTGAGCGTCGAGCGCCTGGGCGCATCACCGACGCGGGCGCCCAGGAGCGATGCGGCGGTGGGCCTGGAGGCCTGGGCCAACTTGCAGGAATCCATCCTCGACTACGGCGTGGGCGCGCTGGGCCTCAAGACCCACCTCAATGCGGTCAATACCCTGTCCAAGCCCAGCACGTCCAGCACGCTGGGTACGCTGGTCACGCAGACGAGCGCCTTCGGGCATTTCAAGCTGGCCGATGACGAAGCGCTGGTGCTCACGCTGCGAACCGGCGGCGCGGGCTATTTCGTGGTGCCGGTGACCGATCCCTGGATGGTGTCGGGCGATCCGATACGGCACCAGACCAGCCTGAACAACAAGCAGGCCGCGGCCCATGCCGACGGGTCCTACACCTTCGTGGTGTCGCTCAAGGACCCAGGTGTCCGCAACTGGCTGGACACGGAAGGGCGCCACGAGGGCACGCTCATGGTCCGCTGGCAGAACCTGCCCGCCCAGGTGGTGGATGGCGGTCCGCAGGTGGGGGTGCAGCTCGTCAAGCTGGCCGATCTGCCCGCCGTGCTGCCCTCGGACACCGCCATCGTCAACGCGGCCGAACGGGCTCGGCTGCTTGCCGAGCGCGAGGCGGGTTATCAGCGCCGCGTGAGCATCGGGTTCTGAAGCGGGCTTCTCGCCTCAGGCCGCATCGGCCTTGTCCGTGTGCTTCCACAGCCCGGCCTGCGCGAACTCGTGGAACAGCGTGTGGATCTCCGTGGTCGCGGCCTTGACGGCCCGTGCCGGGCTCTTGGTGCGCGCCGTTGCCATCGCGATCGTGCGCTGCATCGAAGGTTCCACGATGCGGGCAGCCTGCAGGTTGCCCGCGGCGACCTCGTCCCACACCGAATGCAGCGGCAGCACCGTGTAGACGCCTTCGCTGGCGGGCAGCGACTTTTGCAGTGGTACAGGGTCTCGATGTCGACACGGGTGTCGGCCAGCCATTTCTCGACCTGCCGCTGGCGCCTTCGAGAATCTTCAGCTTGATCTGCGGCCAGTTCTTTCGAAGCCGTGCGAACAGCGGGCGCGGCCGAGTTCAGGTTTCGCTACCCCGAGGTCGACCTGCGGGCCGATGTGCTGTACGTGGACGATGGCCGTGTGGTTACCTCGCGGGTACGGCGGCCGGGCTCGATCGCTGCCTGCACTTGCTGCGTGACGAGTTCGGTGCGAGGTGGCCAAACAGGCTGCGCGGCGCATGGTGGTGGCACCGCATCGGCAGGGCGGTCAGGCGCAGTACATCGCCCAGCCTGTGCGGGTGCGGCCGGAGCGGGACAAGCTGGGAACGGTCATTGACAGTTCAGTAAGAGGATCCGCTGACCACGTGGACGGATCCGGGTGGGCTCACCTGAAGTCGCCGTCCGTCAATCTCACTGAGGCTTGGTCGCCGGCGTGGTGGCCACGGGGCCGATGCCGGACACCTGGATGATGGCCTCCTCGCCCTTGGCGCCGTCGTAGTGCACCCCGCCGGCCTTGTGGATCACGTAGCTGCCGGCGTGAACGGGCACGGTGCCGTTGTCCGGATCGAACTTGTCGCCGGTGCCGACCCACCAGGTGCCCGAGATCACCACGAAGAAGCGGTCGGTGCTGTGAAAGTGCGGGCGACTGAAGTTGCCCGGCAACCACTTGATGCGCACCACGTAGGGGCCCGGCTTGCTCGGATCGCCGAACAGCACGGCCTGCTCGCTGGTGCCGGCGGCGTTGCGAACCCAGCGGATGTCTTTGGGCGTCTGGAACTCCACGGCACGCGGGTCGAGTTCGGCGGCGTGGCCCGTGCCGCACAGCGTGCAGGCAAGGGCGGTCATGGCGGCCACCATGGGCCTGGACAGCATGGGCATCGTCTTGCTTCCTGTTGATGATCTGTCCTGCATTGGAGCGGACCGGACGGTGCGGCCATGTGATTTATCCGCATGAGCATATGGCGCTCAGGCAGGGGCCATGTCTTGTGAGCCCGGTGCGCGGGAAACACGCTCACGCAGACTCGGTGGATCCGAACTACACGACCGCGAGCGTGGTGCTCGAGCGCAGGTTGGGACTGTGGCGCCTGAACGTCTGCATGACCTTATGCGGAAAAAGGCTTGGACGCTCGGGAATGCGGACGCCTAGCATCGCCGCTCATCTGACCATATCTACAGTCATCAGCATTCGGGAGACACAATAATCATGGCGCCCTTCAAGACGCTACCCGTGGCCATCGCCGCGTTCGCCCTGCTGCAAGGCCTGGCATTGCAGGCGCAGGCGCAGGCGCAGGCGCAGCAAGCATCGGCCGAGCCCACCGAACTCGACACGGTCACCGTGTCCGGCCGTGGCGAAACCCGCCAGGTCTCGCGCATCGGCAAGGAGGATCTGGCCGCGGCCGCACCCGGCAGCAGCCCCATCAAGGCGCTGGCCAAGCTGCCTGGCGTGAACTTCAATTCGTCCGATGCGCTGGGCAATTACGAGTGGGGCAGCCGCATCAGCATCCGAGGCTTCAACCAGAACCAGCTGGGCTTCACGCTCGACGACGTGCCGCTGGGGGACATGAGCTATCGCAACTTCAACGGCCTGCACATCTCGCGTGCCATCGCCAGCGAGAACATCGGCCGCATCGTGGTGTCGCAGGGCGTGGGCGCGTTGGGCGTGGCATCGACCAGCAATCTGGGCGGTGCGCTGCAGTTCTACTCGGCCGACCCGGCCGACAAGCGCACCGTCACCGTCGAGCAGACGGTGGGCCAGGACAGCAACCTGCGCACCTTCGCGCGTTTCGACTCGGGCCTGCTGTCCGACGAGAGCACCAAGTTCTCGCTCAGTGCCGTGCGCCAGTACGGCGACAAGTGGAAGGGCGAGGGCGAGCAGCGGCAGCAGCAGTTCAACTCCAAGGTGGTGACGCGCTTTGGCGGCACGGCCAAGCTCAGCGCCTTCTTCAACTGGTCCGATCGCCGTGAGGTGGATTACATGGACCAGTCCAAGGACAGTGTCCGCCGCCTAGGCTACGACTGGGATTACTACGCCCCCAACTGGCAGGCCGCGATCAATTCGGCCAACCACGTCTGGTCGCGTGGCGAGACCTCGGAAGACGATGCCTACTTCAACGGCTCCGGCCTGCGCGCCGACAAGCTGCTGGGCGTCACGCTGGATTACTACATCAGCGATGCGGCCACGCTCAAGACCACGGTCTACCACCACGGCCAGCAAGGCACGGGCACCTGGTGGCTGCCCAACCCGCCGCAGGTCAGCGGCAGCCCGACCGTGCCGGTGGCGCTGCGCACGCTGGAGTTCGACATCGACCGCTCCGGTCTGCTGACCGGCCTGACGGTCGAGGCGGGCATCCACAACATCAACACGGGGCTGTGGTTCGAAGACAACCTCTTCAACAACGCCATGCGCTTCTACAACCAGGACGGGGGGCCGAGCTCGCCGTACGAGCGCCCGTCCAACCCCTACCTGACCCGCTGGGACTACAAGTTCCACACGCGCACGGTCCAGTTCCACCTGCAGGACACGCTCAAGCTCACACAGCAGCTGACGGCCAACGTGGGCTTCAAGTCGCCGCACACCACCACCAGCGTGGAGAGCAAACCCGATACCTCGCCTGCGTTCAATCTGCGTGGCGAGCTGACTGCGAAGTCGGCCTTCCTGCCGCAGGCGGGCCTGAACTACAAGCTCGATGCGCGCAACGAACTGTTCGCCGATGCCGCCAAGAACATCCGTGCCTACCGTGGTGTGGTCAAGGGGGGCGCCTCGCCCTTCGACACCACGCAGGCCGGCTTCGACGCGATCAAGGACCGCATCAAGCCCGAGTCGTCCGTCACGATCGAGGGCGGCTGGCGCTACCGCGACCAGCAGCTGGAGACCTCGCTCACCGCCTACCACGTGGAGTTCAAGAACCGCCTGCTCGCGCTGCAGCAGGGCAGCGCCATCGCGGGCAACGCCTCGGTGCTGTCCAACGTGGGCAAGGTCGTCACCAACGGCTTGGAAGGTTTTGTGGCCTGGCAGCCGGTGCGCAACCTGAAGTGGAGCAACTCGCTGAGCTTCAACGATTCGAAGTACGACGACGATTTCACCAGCGATGGCGTGACCTATGCCTCCGGCGGCAAGCAGGTGGTGGATGCACCCAAGGTGATCGCCTACACGCAGCTGGCCTATGACAACGGCGTGTGGTCCGGCCAGGTGGGCGCCAACTACACCAGCAAGCGCTACTACACCTTCACCAACGACAACAGCGTCGGCGGCTACACGCTGGTGGACGCGGGCGGCGGCTACCGCTGGAAGAGCACGGGCTGGGCCAGCGAGATCCGCCTGCGCGCGGGTGTGAGCAACCTGTTCGACAAGAAGTACTTCGCCCTGGGCGACAACCCCTTCCCGGCCACCGACCCGAACGGCCAGTCGTACAACATCCTGGCGGGTGCACCGCGCACGGCCTATGTGACGGTGGGGGCCACGTTCTGATGAGCGCATTGCAGCTTCTGATCAAGCGCCTGGGCAGGACGGCCTGTCTGGCAGCGGCCGTCATGGGCCTGGCCACGCAGGCTGCGTCAGCGGCAGAGGTCACCGTGGGCTACCAGACCGGCGTGGAGCCCGCCAAGGCCGCATTGGCCGATGGCCTGTACGAGAAGGCCACGGGCGCCAAGATCAACTGGCGCAAGTTCGACAACGGCGCCGAGCTGGTGCGTGCGCTGGCCTCGGGCGACGTGGACGTGGCCAACCTGGGCTCCAGCGTGGTGGCCGCGGCGGCCAGCCGCAAGCTGCCGGTGCAGACCTTCCTGGTGGCCGCCCAACTGGGCACCTCCGAGGCCCTGGTGGTGCGCAACAGCGCCGGCATCAAAAAGCCGGCAGACCTGGTCGGCAAGACCATCGCCGTGCCCTTCGTGTCCACCTCGCATTACAGCCTGCTCAGCGCCTTCAAGCACTGGGGCGTGGACGCCACCAAGGTCAAGGTGATCAACCTGCGCATCTCCGAGATCGCGGCGGCCTGGACGCGTGGCGACATCCATGGCGCCTACGTGTGGGAGCCGGCGCTGGGCAGGATCAAGGAAAGCGGCACCGTGCTGGCCACCTCGGCCGATGTGGCGCAGTGGGGGGCGCCCACCTTCGACCTGTGGGTGGCGCGCAAGCCTTTCGCTGACAAGAACGCGGCCTTCCTGCGCCAGTTCGCGAAGGTGTCGGTGTCCGCGTACGAAGCCTTCCGCGCCAACCCCGATGGCTTCATCGGCGATGCGGCCAACCTGCAGAAGATCGCCCGCGTGACCGGCGCCAAGCCCGAGGACGTGAAGGTGCTGCTGCGTGGTGACCGTTTCCCGACGGCGGCCGAGCAGCGCCAGTTGCTGGGCGCGCCCGTGGCCAAGGCCTTCGCCGACACGGCGGCCTTCCTGAAGGCGCAAGGCAAGCTGGACGCGCTGTTGCCCGATTACAGCGGCTACGTGACCAACACCTACATCGGGCCTTGAGCGCCCTCGGCGGCGCAGGAGCAGTACGGCATGAGCCTTCTGAACATCGACCAAGTGGGCGTGAGCTACACCAACGCACAAGGCCAGACCACGGTGGCGCTGGACCAGGTGTCGCTGCAGGTGCCGCCGGGTGAGCTGCTGGTGATCCTCGGCCCTTCGGGCTGCGGCAAGACCACGCTGCTCAACCTGGTGGCGGGCTTCGCGCATCCCACCAGCGGCCGTGTCGAACTGGGCGGCAGGACGGTGAGTGGCCCGGGCGCGGACCGTGGCGTGATCTTCCAGCACGATGCCTTGCTGCCCTGGCTCACGGTGATCGAGAACGTGGCCTTCGGGCTGCAACTGCAAGGTGTGCCCAAGGCGCTGCGCCTGGAACATGCGCGCAACGTGCTGGCCGAAGTGGGGCTGGCCGCCTTCGAGCACCACCGCGTGTGGCAGCTCTCCGGTGGCATGAAGCAGCGCGTGGGCCTGGCCCGCGCGCTGGCGGCCGATCCGCGCATCCTGCTGATGGACGAGCCCTTCGGCGCGCTCGACGCCTTCACGCGCGAGCAGATGCAGGAGCTCACCTTGCACGTGTGGCAGCGCACCGGCAAGCAGATCATTCTGATCACGCACGACATCGAGGAGGCCGTGTTCCTGGCCACCCGACTGGTGCTGATGACGCCGCGCCCCGGCCGCATCGTGCAGCAGCTGTCGCTGGATTTCGGGCGACGCCATGCACAGGGCGAACCGGCGAGGAAAGTCAAATCTGATCCGGCCTTCATCCGCCAGCGCGAGGCCGTGCTGGCCTGGTTCTTCGAGCAGCGTGCGACGGCCTCGGCGGAAGAGGGCGTCACACCATGAGCGCACGTCCCCAGGCCGTTGTCGGCCAATCGCCCGAGGCTTTGGCGACTGGTGTATCGTCCGAGCCTTTTGCCCCTGCCGTTGTGGTGCCACTGCGACCTGCACCCGGTGCACAGCAAGTCCGCAGCCGTCGCGGGGTGCCGCGTGGTCCGGCGCTGAGTACCCTGACCGTGGCGACCCTGATCGCCGTGTGGGCCATCGTGAGCTGGTTCGAATGGATCCCGGCGCTGTACCTGCCTGGCCCTGAGGCCGTGGTGGCCAAGCTGGTCGAGGTGGCGACCACCGGCTACATGGATGCCACGCTCTGGCAACACCTGGGCGCCAGCCTGGCGCGCGTGGCCGTGGCCCTGGTGGCCGCCGTGCTGCTGGCCGTGCCGGTGGGCCTGGCCATCGGTCTGTCGCCCGCGGCGCGTGCCGTGCTCGATCCGCTGATCGAGTTCTACCGCCCGGTGCCACCGCTGGCCTACCTGCCACTGATCGTGATCTGGTTCGGCATCGGCGAGTTCTCCAAGGTGCTGCTGATCTTCCTGGCGGTGTTCGCGCCCATCGTGGTGGCCACGGCCGCGGGTGTGCACAAGGTCGATCCGGTGCGTGTGCGGGTGACGCAGTCGCTCGGTGGCTCGCGCTGGCAGGTGATCCGCCATGTGGTGCTGCCCAGCGCGCTGCCCGACATCCTCACGGGGCTGCGCATCGGCCTGGGCACGGGCTGGTCCACCCTGGTCGCGGCCGAATTGATCGCAGCCACGCAGGGCCTGGGCTTCATGATCCAGTCGGCCTCGCAGTTCCTCGTCACCGACCTGGTGGTGGCTGGCATCCTGGTGATCGCCGTGGTGGCCTTCATCCTCGATGCGGGCCTGCGCCGGCTGCAGCGCAGGCTGGCGCCCTGGGAAGGGCAGACGCACTGATGGGCTTCGCGCCCCTACCATTGGGTTTCAAGAACATATGACGCTGACGATCACCCCCCTCACGCCCGCCCTGGGCGCCACCGTTGACGGCCTGTCGCTGGCCGACGAGCTGCCGCCATCCACCATCACCGCGCTGGAGGCAGCCCTGGTGCAGCACCAGGTGCTGTTCTTCCGCAACCAGCCGGTCACGCCGCAGGAGCAATCGCGCTTCGCCGCGCGCTTCGGCAAGCTGCACGTGCACCCGCTGTACCCGGTGCTGCCCGAGCTGCCTGAGATCATGCTGCTGGACACGCACAAGGATTTCCCGCCCGACAGCGACAACTGGCACACCGACGTCACCTTCAGCCAGACACCGCCGCTGGGCGCCGTGCTGGCCGCCAAGCAGTTGCCCACCGTGGGCGGCGACACGTTGTGGACCAGTGGCGCAGCCGCCTACGAGGCCCTGAGCGAGCCCTTCCGCCGTTTCCTTGAAGGCCTGACGGCCGAACACTCCATCGCGCGCTCCTTCCCGGCCGAGCGCTGGGCGGCCGACCCCGAAGGCAAGGCCAAGTACGAAGCTGCACTGGCCAAGTACCCCGTGGTGACGCACCCCGTGGTGCGCACGCACCCGGTGTCGGGCCGCAAGGGCCTGTTCGTCAACGACGGCTTCACCACGCGCATCAAGGAGCTGTCGCCGCGCGAGAGTGCCGACATCCTGGCCTTCTTGGCCGCGCACGTGGCGCGCCCGGAGTTCAGCGTGCGCTGGCACTGGCAGGTCAACGACGTGGCCTTCTGGGACAACCGCCTCACGCAGCATTACGCAGTGGCGGACTACCTGCCGCAGCGGCGCATCATGCACCGTGCCACCGTCATCGGTGACCGGCCGTACTGACGCGGACAGGGCGCGGGGCGTCACCCGGGCGCTGTTTTTCTGCAGCGGTCTGGCCTATGCCGTGTGGGGCGTCTACATCCCGCAGGTGGCCGGGCGCTTTTCACTGTCACCACTGACCTTGACGGGCGCGATGCTGGCGGTGGCCTTGGGCGCGATGGCCGCGATGGGGCCTGCCGGGCGGTGGATCGGGCGGGCTGGTAGCGCACGTGCCTGCCTGGTGGGCGCGGTCTGCATGGGTGTGGCGCTCACGGCCATCCCGCAGGCGCCGGGCATCGGGTCCTTGCTGTTGGTGCTGGTGGCCTTCGGCGCTGGCAACGGCTTGTTCGACACGGCGATGAACGCGCAGGCCGTGACGGTGGAGCGTGAGCACCGACGGCCCTTGCTGTCGTCCATGCATGGCCTGTTCAGCGTGGGGGGCATCGTCGGCGCGGTGCTGGGCAGTGCGTGGCTGTCGGCTGGATGGGCGGCGGGAGGCTTGTTTCTTCTCGTGGCGTTGGTGGCCGTGTCGGTTGTTTGCATCGGGCACCAGTGCTTGCTGGCGGACCAGGCCTTGCCCACGCGGGTGGCCACGGGATCGGGCACGTCGGCGACACTGCTGTCGCCCCCAGCCGCATCGCCCCGCCCCTGGCTGCCCATCGGCATCCTGGCCTTTTGCGGCCTGTTGATCGAAGGCGCGATGTACGACTGGACCACGCTGTACATGCAGCAGGTGGCAGGGGCGGCCCAGGGTTGGGCCGGCGCAGGCTATGGTGGCTTCAGCGCGGGCATGACCCTGGGGCGCTTCACCGGCGATGCATTGCGCGCCCGGCGTGGCGAGGTGCCCCTGCTGCACATCAGCTGCGCCCTGGCAGGGCTGGGCTTCGCGCTTGTGTTCTGGAACCCAGCGGTCGTGGCCGTGGCGCTTGGCTTCGGGCTGATCGGCCTGGGCTGCGCGAACATGGTGCCCATCCTGTTCGCGGCCGGCGCCAGAGCGCGGCCACAAGCGCCGGCCGAAGGCATCGCGCTGGTGGGGCGGCTGGCCTATGTGGGCTTCATGGTCGGGCCCGTGCTGGTGGGCGCGGCGGCCCATGGCGTCGGGCTGCGGGGGGCCTTGTCCGTGGTGGCGCTCGCGGTGGTCTGGATCGCGTGGCGGGCGGCGCCCACGCTGGGCAGAAGGGCCGCGTCATGAACCAGGATTTCATCGTATCACCGCGCGTGGTGATCATCGGCTCCAGTTGCGCGGGCAAGAGCACCTTTGCCCAGGCGCTGGCCAAGGCGCGATCATGCCCGTGCATCGAGCTAGACGAACTGTTCTGGGGGCCTGACTGGACGCCTAAGCCATCAGCCGATTTCCTGCGACTGGTGACGGAAGCCGCTGCAGGCGACACATGGGTTGCCTCAGGCAATTACGGCACGTCGCGCGAGATCCTGTGGGCCCGGGCGACCACCATCGTCTGGCTCAACTTCAGCCTGCCAAGGGTGCTGTGGCGCGGTCTGCGCCGCACGGTGGGCCGGGTCGTGAGCGGGCGCGAGCTATTCCATGGCAACCGCGAGTCGTTTCGGCAAGCTTTCCTGTCACGCGAATCCATCCTGTGGTGGATCGTGAGCACCTTCGCGCGTCGCCGGCTTGAGTTCGAGGCGCTGCGCGCATCAGGGCAGTTCGCGCATGAGACATGGCTGGAGGCCCGGACGCCAGCGGAGGCGGCAGAGATCCTGGCGGCCCTGAGCGCGGGGCGTCCTTGATGCCCAACCGGCTTCTCGCGCGTCAGGCCTGCTCGGCCTTGTCCGTGTGCTTCCACAGCCCGGCCTGCGCGAATTCGTGGAACAGCGTGTGGATCTCCGTGGTCGCGGCCTTGACGGCGCGCGCGGGGCTCTTGGTGCGCGCCGTGGCCATCGCGATCGTGCGCTGCATCGACGGTTCCACGATGCGGGCAGCCTGCAGGTTGCCGGCGGCCACCTCGTCCCACACCGAATGCAGCGGCAGCACCGTGTAGACACCTTCGCTGGCGGGCAGCGATTTCTGCAGCGGCAGTGAATCGGCCTCGATGGCGGGCAGCAGCGTGATGCGCTGCTGGCGGGCCAGGCTGTCCAGCGCGGTGCGCAGGCCGTTGGGTGCGCTCGGCACGATCAGCGGCACGTTGTCGAGCATGCGGAAGGGCAACTCTTCGGTGGCGGTGAGCCGATCGCCACGACCTCCGATCAGGTAGCTGTCGACGATGGCCAGCGCGTCTTCGTGCTCGGGCAGGGACGGGCTGTAGCGGTACAGGATCGCGATGTCCACGCGGGCATCGGCCAGCCATTCCTCGACTTGGCCGCTGGAGCCTTCGAGAATCTTCAGCTTGATCTGCGGCCAGTTCTTGCGCAGCCGTGCAAACAGGGGGCGCGTCAGGGTTTGGGATATCGAGGGCAGCACGCCCAGCGTGACCCGGCCGGCGGGTTCCTGGGATTCACCGCGAATATCCTGCTCGATCTGGTCGGCCTCGGCCAGCAGGGCCTTGACCCGGGAGAACAACTGCTGCCCGGTTTCCGACAGTTCCATCCCACGGCCGGTCCGGTTGAACAGGCGCGCGCCGCAATCCCTTTCCAGCACGTTGAGCTGGCGGCTGAGCAGGGATTGGTTGCAGTCCAGGAAGAGGGCGGCGCGGGTCAGGCTGCCCAGCTCGCCAATGGCCACGAAAGCACGCCAGCGGGCCAGGTCGGTGAACAGGCCTATTTTGAATTCGGTGGGTTTGGCGGGAATCATGTATATTCGAGTTCAGGGTAAACGATAGGTTTTGCGCCGCTCCCTCCGGGTGCAAAACGGGAATAACAGATATCGCCTATTTATTCTGCTGAGGGGGGTTATCTCCAGCGTAAAAGCAGCTTTGCCGGTTTGCCGTCTGTCCGCCAAAAACAAAGCGCATAGACTCGGTCCCCGATCCCCACCAAAGGATCAATCGTAGCAAACACCGCAATGTTGTACGCGGCCGCTGGGGACCGCGAGCAGGAGACAAAATGGGCAAAATGCGCACTCTGTGGGCGGCTTCTGCCATGGGCCTGGCCTTGAGCGGCCAGGCGATGGCACAGGCCACGCCAAATTCCACAACCACGGGTAATCCCTCGGTTTCGAATACCCCGGCGGCGGCAGATGCCTCCCGCGTGGAAATCTACGGCATCGTGGATATGTTCCTGAGCACGGGTGATTACGGCAATGGCACCGTGACCCGCCTCGATTCCAGCGGCGCCCGCGCCAGCCGGGTGGGTTTCCGCGGCACGGAGCGCCTGGACCGCGATCTGTCCGTCGAGTTCACCCTCGAAGCCGGCATCAACGCCGACACCGGCGCCATGCCCGACACCACCCGCTTCTTCAACCGCCAATCCTGGATCGGCCTGAAGTCGGACTACGGCACCATGCGTTTCGGCCGGATGAACACGATGCAGTTCATCATGCTGGGCAAGTACGACGCCATGGACGCGACCACGCAGACCTCGGCGCTGCTGAACCTGGCGCCCTTCGTGCCGCGCTACGGCAACGTGGTGGCCTACATCTCGCCCAAGCTGCTGGATGCGGTGACCCTGCAGGTGCAGTACGGCCTGGGCGAAGCTTCTGACGGCAGCGACAAGGATGCCAACTGGCACGTGTCCGCCGAGTACGAGAAGGGCCCGATCGGCCTGGGCATCACGCACGAAGAGATCAAGAGCACCACCGGCCAGGTGCTCACCAAGTACACCCTGCTGGGTGGCAGCTACGACTTCGGCCAGTTCAAGCTCTTCGCCGGCTACCACAAGGCCGACGTGAGCGACGGCAGCCGCAAGGCCGACACATGGTCCTTGTCGGGCTTGTACCGCCTCACCCCGGTGGACTGGTTCTCGCTGGGCTATGGTGCCCTGTCGGACAAGACCGGCAACGACAACGATGCCAGCCAGATCGGTCTGCTCTACCAGCGGATCATGAGCAAGCGCACCGTGATCTACGCGGGCATCTCCAAGATCGACAACCGCAACAACGCTTCGTTCACGCTAAACGGATCGGCCGTGGCGGGCCAGCCGGTGGCCTACCCGGGCGCCGACCCGCAGGCCCTGCAACTCGGTATCCGGCATTCTTTCTGATTTGAATATCGGGCCGGTGTGAGGCCGGCCCCGAGAAAACACCACCCCGCGTTCTTTCGGAGACACGCATGAGCAACGACGCAGTAATCACCGATGTCCGTACGGACGCGGCCCCGAATCAAAGTGAAATCAGAAAGGTGGCCATTTCCAGCTGGATTGGCACCACGATTGAATTCTATGATTTCCTGTT